>JALOPJ010000010.1 GCA_025453955.1 Candidatus Edwardsiibacteriota bacterium | reverse complement strand
CTTGCGGTCGATGGAGACGTACTCGGTCCTGTAGCCGGTCGAGCCAGGGAACAGCCGTTTGACGTCCTTGTCCGGGTCGTTGAGGTCGCAGCCCACGGCCGCGAACAGGGAGGAGGCCAGCGCCAGCAGCGACAGGGCTGTGAGAAAAATGTGTTTCATGAGAACCTCGTTGACCCCTCCCTTGTTCCCTCCCCTCGAAGGGAGGGACAGGGCGGGGTCAGATTTTGTGGTACCAGTACACTTGCGCGACGGTTGTTACGTCATCGTCGCTGAAACCGGCAATGCCACGGATGACGAGGTCGGGTGTCAGCTGATAGCTGAGGCCAAGATCCGTCGCGATCTCCTGACCGCTGTCGAATCTCCAAATATTCTGCAACTCGCACTTCATCCTGTTCTCGGCAAGGAAATTCACCGTGATGCGGTGGAACAACACGTTTGGAGACGCCGGGAACGATGTGTAATGCCGATAGTGAACCGTACTATGCCAGAGCAGTTCGACGCGGTTTTCCCATCGGCCCATGAGCAGCGTACCGTCCAGGCCGGCCATCGTCAGTTCGACCGGCTCGGCCATTTCCATGGGGAGCTGGTATCCCATGGTCTCGAGTATTTGTCCGTATGTCACAGATATCCCAGCATTGTAATTCTGCTGGTTCAAGTCGCCCTTTGAGAATCTTCCCGAGAACAAATAGTTCTCGTAAAAAGAGACCGGCATCCCCGAGCCCAGCGTGGCCGAGAACGCGATGTTGCCGGACTCGAAGTCGCGGTAGTACCCCGCGCCCCAGTCGCGGTCGAAGCCGTAACCGTACATCGACAGCGGCTGCAGTAAGGTGCCGTGATTATCAAGCGACATGGACAGCCCGAAGGCCGGCTTGTTGTGGCCGATCCAGACGTCGCCGAAGCCGGGCTTGACCTTGAGGAAGGCGTTGTACAGCTGCGGCTCGATGTTGCCGTTGCGGTCCTTGTCGTACGCCAGCCGGGCCTGCACCGCGAACATGCCCCAGTCGCCGGTCTCGGTCGACAGCCGCGGACGGCTTCTGCATCACGTCCATCTGGTCCATGGAGTAAAACTGGAGCCGGTACGGTGCGAGATTTTCGAAATCGTACCCGGCCACCAGCTGGGCCTCGGCGAACAGCAGGCGGCTGTCGGCCCAAGCGGCATTGGCCATCCCCAGGATGGCCAATGCGCAGAGTGCTGTCGTAACTGTCGTCTTCATTGCGTTCGGACCGTCATGCGGGCCGGTCGTCATGTCCATCGCTCGATCGTCCGACCCCTCCCTCGTCCCTCCCCGAACCCGTTCGGGGAGGGTGGGGTGGGGTTGACGGCCAGCCGAGCTTGCGATGCCGGACCCAAGATGACGAACCAGCCGGGGTCGGCCCTAGATCTTGAACCGGAAGGACCCCTGGTACAGCGGCGCGCCGTCCTTGGCGAACGCCAGCTTGACCTCCCACTCGCCGCGCATCACCAGGCTGACCGGCAGCAGGTATTCGCGCTTGACGTTGGTCTTGAATGCCTGCGGGCCGGAATCGTGCGCGCCCTTCATCGACGGCATGTCGTATTGCCCGGTGACGGCGAGGTCCTTGACCTGCTTCCCGCCGCTGGTGAACACCTGGACCTTGAGGATGATGGTGCCGATCTGGGGCCGCTTGACGAACTTGTAGGTGAAGTAGTAGTCCTCGTTGATCTTCACCCGCTTGTTGTAGCCGGGCAGCTTGGCGTACTCCGCCTCCGCCGGCTTCAGGGTGTCGGCGCCGCCGCCGGCGCCGCAGGCGGCCTTCCTGGCGGCCGGGCAGTCGCCGCACTGGGCCAGGGCGGCCGGGGCCGACAGGACGATGGCGAGGATGGCAGTGATGAACGCGTAGCGCATGATGCTCCTGATTTGCAATGCTATGATTATCGTAAGATCCGTTACCGTAGGATGTATTACAATGATACCGTTAAAACAAGGTAAAGTCAAGAGCGACGCGATCCGGCTTTCCGATCGAGCCACGATGTTCGCGGCAGGGCCGTCCGAGCAGCGCATTGAAAGTTTAGAGTGACATTGCACAAATTCATATCGCATATATTCGAAAGTGTAACATCTCACAATCCTAATCAATAATTATGGTACTTGTAACTGATTGTTAAATAAATGGTTATAGTTGATATGGTTTATTGGCACATTATGTGCATGATTAACAAGAGATTCGGTTTTACAACTCTTAACATGATGGGAGGAACCATGCAACGTGCATTGTTCGTTTGTGCCGTGCTTTGCTTCATCGCGGCGGTGGCCGCGACTGCCCTTGGCCAAACGTTTCTGGAATCGCTGACACCGGCCGAGCGGGCCAATGCCCGTCTCTCGGTGATGCCGTTGTCGGAGGATCCGGGCGAACTGATGGACGCCTGCCGCCGGATCGGGGCGCTTTGGAACGATGGGCAGTACGACGCGGCGCTGGACCAGTTTCATCTGGCGGCCGGCCGTTACGGGGAAGAGCAGCTATCGACCACGATCGACTGGAAAACCCCGGTGCCGACGATGGCCTCGAAGTGGGGGACCGATGTCAGGATCGGAAACCGCGACTCGATCTACGAGCTTCACCACGATGTTCACCGTGCCAGCGGCAACATGATGGCCGTGGCCCATCTCGTGTACGGGACGGGCAACATGTACACCGTCAACCTCTCGACGGACGGTGGCAGCCACTGGAACGAGACCGGTGTCAAGAACTTCGCGAACATGAACAACCACGGCGTGGGCGGCGCCTTCGTGGGCGACCATTTTTACTACGTCTACGGTAACGGCAACTATTCCATCGCGATGCGGTATCACGCGGCCACTGGCGCCATCGACACCTTCAGCGGCGGTTTTGATTTTCGATACATGTATGCATTGGCGTCCAGCGACACGGTGCTCGAGGTCGCCCTCTGTTCGGACCAGGACGACGTCGACGCATGGCTCTACCACGCCGCGATCACCAAGAACGGCCAGCTGCTGTTCTTCTGGAGCGACACGGCGGGGTACTCCTGGAACCAGGTCGTGACCGGTGTCACCGACGCCGCCGGCGGGCTCGACATCTGCTACAACGAGGGCTTTTCCGCGCGCAGCGCCTGGGTCTCGTATTTCGACACCGAGGACTCGGTCAAGATCGGCGCGCTCAACCCGGGGGTCGGCGGGTGGCAGAACGTGACCAGGACCTATTCGGGCGGGATCGTCCAGCCGGGCACGGCGATCGGCGCCTACCGCGACACAGTCCTGTGGGCCTTCAACTACCACAGCGGCTCGGCGCTTTACTGCCATTACTTCCGGTCCTTCAACGGCGGCGGCAGCTGGGCCCAGGGCAACATCGGCGAGGAGAGCGATTCCACGGCCATGCCGGACGTGACGCTGCGCGACGGCGGGGGCATCGGCGCCGCCTACCGCCGTTCCGGCGGCACCAGCGACCACCTGCGGTATTCCTGGCGCCCGTACTCCGGCAGCTGGTCCGCCCCGGTCCGGCTCTCCGACTCGTCCGCCTTCCCAGGCAAGCCGTCGATCGAGCACCTGGGATCGGGCGTGTACGGCATCGCCTATTCCAGCCAGGGACCGGTCTACGGCGGCGCCTACTTCGACCGCAGCGACTGGGTGACCGGCGTGGCGGGCGAACCGTCATCGATCCAGCTGCCGGTCCTCGCCAAGGTATTCCCCAGCCCGGCCCGCGACCGGACGACCATCAGCTGGTCGCTGGCCCAGCCGGGGAAGGTGGGCGTGGCGGTCTACGACCTGACCGGGCGGCTGGTGTCGCGGACCGGGCCGGTCCTCATGGCGGCCGGCCGGCACGACCGGACGCTTGACACCCGGGGCATGGCCGCGGGCGTGTACTTCGTCAGGATCGAAGGGGCGGGCCCCGGATACACCAAGAAGCTGGTCGTGATCAGGTAGGCAACGACCGATTACGAACGAGGGCGGGCGTCAGCCGCCCTCGTTTTTTATTGTACTTTTCGCTTGCAATCTCCGGTAGCTATGATAAAATAACAAGCTGGTATTCCCGCCATAAGCGCCGATGCCATAATTGATTACTTGGCGCACCGCCTCCGTGGATGCCAAAACACAAAGGCGCGAAGACACCAAGAACGGTGGCCCCCATTTTGCCGTTTCCCTGGTTTGTGCCTCGGTGACCGGGTGGTGAAAGAAGGCTTCGAGAGAAATGATATGAAATTCAAGCGAGCGACCCAGGTGGCCGAGGAGATGAAGCGGGCCATCACCGACATCATCGCCAACGAGGTGCGCGACCCCCGGATGGGATTCATCACCGTCACCGGGGTGGAGCTGGCCGACGACCTGCGCTACGGCAAGGTGTTCATCAGCATCTTCGAGGACGAGGCGCGGCAGCAGCAGTGCCTGGACGGGCTGAACTCGGCCAAGGGCTTCATCCGGCGCGAGCTGGGGCGCAGGCTGGGCCTGCGATTCACCCCCGAGTTCGACTTCCGGATCGACAAGAGCATCGCCGAGGGCGACAAGATCGACCGCCTGCTGCACCAGATCGAGACCGGGAAGGACCCGCATGAGCCTGCCTGACATCGCGGCCGCGGTGGCCAAGCACCGCAGGATCCTGATCACCAGCCACACCAACCCCGACGGCGACAACATCGCGTCGCAGCTGGGGCTGGCGTCCATCCTGACGGGGCTGGGCAAGCGCGTCGACATCCTGGACCAGGACCCGGTGCCCTCGCGCTACCACTACCTGCCGGGCTGGGAGCGGATCTCCAACGACATCGGGCCGCAGGCGGCGACGCTGGCCATCGTGGTGGACTGCGCCAGCGTGGAGCGGATCGGCCGGGTGGCCGAGGCCATCACGCCGGCCACGATGGAGATCGCCAACATCGACCACCACATCTCCAACGTCAACTTCGGCCAGTACTGCCACGTGGACCCGCAGGCCTCGTCCACCTGCGAGTTGATCGTGCGCGTGGCCCGGCAGCTGGGCGTGAAACTGTCGGCCGAGCAGGCTACGATACTGCTGTCCGGCCTGATGACCGACACCGGCGGGTTCCGCTACTCCAGCACCTCGCCGGCGACCCTCCGGACAGCGGCCCAGCTGGTCGAATCCGGGGCCGACCTGGCCTGGGTGGCCGAGCAGCTGTACATGCAGCAGCCGCCCAACCAGCTCCGATTACTGGGCGACCTGCTCATTGATCTCAAGCTCGAGGCCGGCGGCAAGCTGGCCTGGATGGCGGTGACGCAGGCGCAGCTCAAGCGCCACAGTTTCAACCTGGCCGAGAGCGAGGAGTTCGTCAGCTACGCCATCGCGGCCCGGGGCGCCGAGGTCGGCATGCTGTTCAAGGAGCAGGCCGACGGCGTGATCCGCATCTCGTTCCGCTCCAAGGGCCGGGTGGACGTCAATCGCCTGGCCGCGCAGTTCGGCGGGGGCGGGCACGTCAGCGCCGCGGGCGCGCGGATCAAGGGCAAACTGGCGGAGGTCGAGCAGACGGTGATCGCGGCGGTGGCGAAGGAACTGGCGTGAATGCAGTATCTTTGGAGCCGATCGCAGGCCCCTACGGGCAGCTTGTCAGCATCCTGAACAATGACCGGGCATTGTGCGAGCAGTTGTCGTCCATCTCCGATCCGATCACGCCCGACCAATTCACCGCCCGCAACAGTGAATGGGCGAAGAGAACGAACACCGATATGTTCGCCATCGTCCTGGACGGGGAGGCGATCGGCATGATCTCGCTGAGCCACATTGACACGGTCGCGAAAACCGCGCAGATCGGGTATTGGCTGGCCAGCGCTCACTGGAATAAGGGTTTCACGACTTCCGCGTTCACGCAGTTGCTCGCGATCGCGAAAGGAATGGATCTCAACACAGTGCGCTCGAAGATCAGCAAAACGAATGCCGCTTCGCGGGCGATATGGAAAAAGCACGACGCATCGTTCGCGGAAACGGACGGCATGGATTCCCGCCGGAGTTTATCCCGCACGGCGATGCGGGACGGGAATGACGGGGCCCGGCAAGTACCGTTGTTCATTGTTCATCGTTAATTGGGAAGTATGTCTTTCATCACCACCTGCACCTGCGGCAGCGACCGGTTCCTGGTCCTGTCCGAGAGATCCTACGACGCCCGCGTCGACGGCGACGGCGTGCTGCGCTGCCAGGAGGCCAGCGAATTCATCAGGGAGATCCGCTGCGTTCAGTGCGAGAAGGTCTACGCGCTGGAGGACTTCAAGGAGATCGACTATTAGCCACGGAGACACGGAGGCACGGAGAATCCATACAATGAACACACCCCTTGTTCCCCTCTTGATAGAGGGGATGGAAAGTATAAAGCATCATCTCTGTGTCTCAGTGCCTCTGTGGCGAAAGGATTGGATATGAAACGCTGGGGGATCATCGTCAACAGCAGGCGGCCCGATGCCGCGGCCGTGGTGGCGCAGCTGGTCAAATGGATGGGCGAGCGCCAGATCGAGGCCGTGGTGGAGGAGGGCGCCGGCGTCTTCGAGGGCGCCGAGCGGGCGCCGGAGGAAAAGGTCTCCACCTTCTGCAACATGATGCTGGCGCTGGGCGGCGACGGCACCATCCTGCGCACCGTCCACCTGATGGGCGAGCACCAGAAGCCGATCATGGGCATCAACCTGGGCTCGCTGGGCTTTTTGACCGAGACCTCGCAGGCCGACATGTGGCGGACGCTGGAGCAGGTGGACTGCGGCCGCTACCGCACCGAGGAGCGGGCGATGGTGCTGGCCGAGTGCGGCAAGGAGCGGTTCCACGCGCTCAACGACCTGGACATCCGCGTGCCCACCCGGCTGATCGAGCTGACGGTGGAGGTCGACAAGGAGTTCCTCAACCGCTACTACGCCGACGGCCTGCTGGTGGCCACGCCCACGGGATCGACCGCCTACTCTCTGGCGGCGGGCGGGCCGATCGTCCAGCCCGACATGTCGGTGTTCGTGCTGACGCCGATCTGCCCCCACACCCTGGGCATCCGGCCGATGATCGTGGGGATGGACAAGACCATCGAGGTCACCGTCCACGGCAAGCGGGAGCGCTGCCTGCTGGTGGCGGACGGCCAGCAGGTGCGCGAGCTGGCGGACGGCGAGAAGATCGTCGTCAGGAAGGCCGACCGCACGGTGAAGCTGATCAAGACCCAGCAGACCTCGTTCTACAGCGTGCTGCGCGCCAAGCTCAAGTGGGGCGCGCGGGGGGAGTGACCGCTACCGAATACAAAATGCAGAATGCAGAATGAAAATCGTCACGTTCCGGAGAATGAGATCATGAAACGCACGTTCATAGTGACGGCCGTTTGCTTGCTGACCTTGGCCGGTCTGTTGCTGCAGTGCGGCAAGAAGAGCAACCCGATCCCGCCCCCGCCGCCGACACCGACGGTGCCCACGGTCACGTCGGCCTACCCCGCCAACGGCACGGCGGGACTGGCCCGCAACACGCTGATCTACATCGTGTTCAGCGAGGCGATGGACCATGCCGCCACCGAGGGCGCCCTTTCGGTGACGGGCATGACGGGCATCATGTCCTGGAGCAACCATATCCTGATCTTCCGGCCGGACTCGCTGTTCGGGGCCGGCGACTCGGTGACCTTCGCGGTCTCGACCGCGGCCGTCGACGCCGAGGGCACGGCGATGGCCGCGGCGGTCGGCTATTCCTTCGTCTGCGGCGCCGCCGCGGACCTCACCCCGCCGTCCGTGGCCAGCCACTCGCCGGCCGGCACCGGCGTGGCGCTCAACACCGAGGTGACGGCCCATTGCAGCGAGAAACTGGCGCCCTGGTCCGACGGCGCCATCTCGCTGCGCGACAGCGCCAGCGGGGCCGCGGTCGGCGGCGCCACGGGGATCTCGAACGACTCCATCCTGCGGTTCGTCCCGGCGGCGCTGGCGCCCAGCAGGACCTACCTCGCCACGGTCGGCACCGCGTGCCTGGACCGCTGCGGCAACCCGATGGCCGCCGACCACAGCTGGTACTTCACCACCGCGGCCGACAACGTACCGCCCACGGTCAACGGCACGTCGCCCGCCGACGGCGACACGCTGGTCCCGGTCAACGCGCAGGTGCGGATTCGTTTCTCCGAGCCGATGGACACGGCCGCCACCCGCGCCGCCACGACGCACAGTCCCACCCTGCATTATCGTGCCACGTGGTCGGACGACACCCTGATGACGCTGACCATGACCGACACGCTGTCGTTCCACACGGCGCATCGAGTGACGGTCGGCACGGGAGCCATGGACAGGGCCGGCAACCACCTGGCCTCGGCGCACCAGTTCATCTTCACCACGGCCCGGGGGTTGTACGTCGCCTGCCAGTCCGCGAATGAGACGCACCTGTACCAGGCGCACGACCTCAAGCCGGAGGGCTACCTGCCGTTCACGTCCGGGATCACCAGCGTACGGATGTCGACCGATGGCAATATCGCCTACCTGCTGACGAGCAGCGGGCTGCGTTTCCGGCAGGTGCACGACCATAACAGCGAGCCGTTGGCCACGAACCTGTCGGGCGACTGCTACGGCATGGCGGTCTCGCCCAACGGCGCGCGGCTGGCCGTCAGCGACACCGCGGCCATGCACAACTACGTCTATCTGATCAATGCAGTCAACGGCCAGATCCAGGACACCTTCGCAGCGGGCGGGGCCGCGCCCAAGGGGATGGCGTTCTCCGCCGACAGCCGCTACCTCTACGTGCTGTGCCAGTTCAACAACCGGCTGGAGGTCTACGATCTCGACAACCCCGGCCTGGCGCCGGCGGTGGTCTGGGTGCCCAACGGCGGCGAGGAGCTGGCCATCACGCCGGCCGGGGACCGGGTCTACGCCGCCTGCGGCTCCGAGGTTTCCGTCATCCGTACGTCAGATAATACGGCGCTGACGCCGATCAGCGGCGTCAGCTCGCACCCCTTCGGGCTGGCGGTCTCGCCCGACGGCCAGCACCTGGCGGTGGCCTGCTACAACGAGGGAGGGGTGAAGGTCTACAAGGTGTCCGACCACTCGCTGGTGGCGACGGTGGCGACCGGCACCCGGCCCAAGGGCCTGTGCTACAGTCCGGACGGGGCATACCTGTACGTCGCCAACTCGGGCAGCGGCACGGTCACTCCGGTCGCGCGCTCGGGCGCGACCTATACGCCGGGGGCGCCCATCACAGTCGGCGCCGGGCCGTGGGGCGTCGCGGTGACCCCGTGAACCCAACGGCATGGTACGTCATTCTGAAATGGGCATCCCGCCCCGCCCTTGAAGAATCTGCACAGATCCTTCGAACGCCAGGCGTGGGGCAATGCTCAGGATGACGGGCCGGTAGGCTGTTTCGTCCGTGCAGGAGGAATTGCTTCCTCGCAACGACGCCCTCACGCATCATGAAGGATCGGCAGTGAAGCCCATCGCCAATTTCCTCTACGAGGTCGGCCTGCTCAAGCGCGTCAAGCGCTCGGGCTGGTGGCTGGCCGGGATCAAGGACCCCGAGACCGTGGCCGAGCACTCCTACCGCGCGGCCATCATCGCCCACCTGGTCGCGACGCTGGAGCACGCGGACGCCGAACGGGCCTGCGCCATCGCGCTGTTCCACGACACCCACGAGGCGCGGGTGCTGGACCTGCACAAGGTGGCGGCCCGCTACCTCGACACGGAGCCGGCGGAGGCCGCCGCGGTGCGGGAGCAGGTGCTGCCGCTGCCGGACCCGGTGCGGCCGGCCGTGCAGTCCCTCAAGGAGGCCTTCGCCAGCCGGGCCTCGGCCGAGTCGCGCATCGCCCGCGACGCCGACTACCTGGAATGCCTGGCCCAGGCGCTGGAGTACAAGGCGCAGGGGAATCCCGACGTCGACGACTGGATCGTCAACTGCCGCAAGCGGCTGGTGACCAAGAGCGCGCAGCGGCTGGCGGCGCAACTGATCAGGACCAGCCCGGACGAATGGTGGGAGAAGCTGAAACAACAGATCGTGGCCGAGGACTGAAACCGGACGTTGCCATGCGCGACAGACCGATGAACCATCCCCTGCCGGCCGACCCATGCTGACCAAGCTGACCGTCAGGGACTACGCCCTGATCGAGGCGCTCGAGGTCGACTTCGAGCCGGGCCTCAACATCCTCACCGGCGAGACCGGCGCCGGCAAGTCGATCCTGGTGGGCGCGCTGGGGCTGGTGCTGGGCGAGCGGGCGGACAGCGACAGCGTCCGCGGCGGGGCCAAGGCCGCCGTGGTCGAGGCCGAGTTCGACGTCGCCGGCCGGCCGGCGCTGGCCGCCAAGCTGCGGGAGCTGGAGGTCGAGCACGCCGCCGACCCGCTGATCGCCCGGCGCGAGGTCCAGGCCGGCGGCAAGTCGCGGGCCTTCCTGGCCGACGGCCCGGTGCCGCTGGCCGCGCTCAAGTCGTTCGGCGACCTGGCCCTGGACATGCATGGCCAGCACCAGCACCAGTCGCTGCTGTACGAGGAGCGGCACGTCGACTACCTGGACGGGTTCGGCCGGCTGCTGGCGCTGCGGCGGTCGGTCGCCGAGTCGTACTCCCGGTACCAGGCGACGGCCCGGCGGCTCGATGACCTGGTCAACAAGGAGCAGCTGACCAGGGAGAAGCTGGACCTCTACCAGTACCAGGTCAAGGAGATCGAGGCCGCGGCGCTGCGCCAGGACGAGGAGGAGGAGCTGGACCGGGAGCGGACCGTGCTGGGGAACGCGGAGAAGCTCTCCACGCTGGCCTCCCAGGCCTACGGGCTGCTGTACGAGGGCGAGGGAGCGGTCTCCGAGCAGCTGGGGGCGCTGGGGAAGGCGCTGGCCGACATCCGGGCCATCGACGGCCGGATCGACGGGCTGGCGGCCGCCGTGGGCGGGGCGTCCGCCCAGCTGGACGAGGCGGCGCGCGAGCTGCGCCGCTACCGCGACGGGATCACCTTCGACCCCGGCCGGCTGGCGGACATCCGCGACCGGCTGGACCTGGTCCGCACCCTGCGCAAGAAGTACGGCGGCAGGGAGAACTCGGTGGCCGCGGTGCTGGCGCACCTGGACCGGATCAAGCGCGAGATCGACTCGGTGGAGCACGGCGAGGAGCTGATCGCCGGGCTGAAGCGGCAGCTCGAGGGCGACCGCGCGCGGCTGGAGGCCGGAGCGATCGAGCTCTCGGCCAAGCGGACGCAGGCCGCCCAGACGATGGCCAGGGCGGTCGAGGCCGAGCTGGCGGACCTCGGCATGGAGAAGGCGCGGTTCGCGGTCGAGGTGGCGCAGCAGGAGGAGGCCGACGGCCCGGTCAGGATCGCAGGGAAGGCCGTCTCGGCCGGCGCCACGGGGATCGACCGGGTGCGGTTCCTGATCTCGCCCAACCCGGGCGAGGAGCCCAAGGCCCTGGCCCGGATCGCCTCGGGCGGCGAGATCTCGCGGGTGATGCTGGCCATCAAGTCGATATTGGCCGAGGCCGACGCGGTGCCGGTGCTGGTGTTCGACGAGATCGACGCCGGGATCGGCGGCCGGGTGGCCGAGGCGGTGGGCAGGAAGCTCAAGGCGATCGCCGCCGGCCGCCAGGTGCTGTGCATCACCCACCTGCCGCAGATCGCGGCGCAGGCCGGCGCCCACTACCGGGTCAGCAAGGCGACGGCCAAGGGCCGCACCGTCACCACCGTGCGGCGCCTGGACGACGGCCAGCGGATCGAGGAGATCGCCCGGATGCTGGCGGGCAGCGCCGTCACCGAGACCGCCCTGCGGCACGCCCGCGAGATGGTGGCGGCGGGCGCCGCGCCGGCGGGGCGGCGCTGACCGTGGGCCGCGGCCAGATCTTCCGCCTGTCCAACGCGCTGTCGCTGGCGCGGATCGCCCTGCTGCCCTTCGTGCTGTGGACCCTGTGGGAGGGATGGAATGCCGTCTGCCTGCTGCTGATGCTGTCGGCCGCGGCCACCGACTGGCTGGACGGCTACTTCGCCCGCCGGCTGGGCCAGGTCAGCGACCTGGGCAAGGTGCTGGACCCGCTGGCCGACAAGGTCTGCATCGGCGCCATGTGCGTGGCGCTGTCGCTGTGGCGCAACTTCCCGTGGTGGGCCACCGCGATCGTCGTCGGCCGCGACCTGCTGATCCTGGCCGGCGGGCTGCTCCTGGTGCGCTCGACCCGCGCCGTGCCGGTCTCCAACCAGCCGGGCAAGTGGGCGGCCGGGGTCCTGGCCGCGACCATCGTGTGCTACGCCATGGACTGGCAGCCGGTCGGTTTCATCATGCTCGGGTTCGCCGTCCTGCTGGCGGTGGTGTCGGGCGCATGGTACGGCTGGGTGTTCCTCAACGCCAGACGGAGCCGACCATGACCAGCACCGTCCTGTTCGCCGATTTCTCCGAGACGCCGGACCGCAACATCTTCGACAAGCTGTCGCAGATGCTCGACCGGCTGCCGCTGTCGGCGGCCGTCGCCGCGGGCGACCTGGCGGCGGTCAAGGTCCACTTCGGCGAGCGGGGCAACACCGCCTTCGTGGCGCCGCACTTCGTGCGGGCGGTGGCCGACAAGCTGCGGGAGCTCGGCGCCAAGCCGTTCGTCACCGACGCCAACACCCTCTACGCCGGTTCGCGCGCCAACTCGGTCGACCACCTGGAGACGGCGCACCGCCACGGCTTCACGTACTCGTCGCTGGGCTGCCCGGTGCTGATCGCCGACGGACTGCGGGGCGGCGCCTCCGTCGAGGTCGCGGTCAAGGGTACGCACTTCAAGAAGGTCAAGCTGGCCCACGACCTGGCCCGCGCCGACGCCATCGTCTGCGTCACCCACTTCAAGGGGCACGAGCTGTCGGGGTTCGGCGGATCGATCAAGAACCTGGGGATGGGCGGCGGGTCGCGGGGCGGCAAGCTGGCGATGCACTCCGACGTGGCGCCGCTGGTCAAGGCCGAGAAATGCACCGCCTGCGGTCGCTGCGCGGCCAGTTGCCCGGCCGGTGCCATCACCGTCGCGGGCCACGCCGTGATCGACCAAAAGAAATGCATCGGCTGCGGCGCGTGCATCTCGGTCTGCCCGGTGCGCGCGGTGCGCAACGTCTGGGACAGCGGTCCCCGGGCGATGCAGGAGAAGATGACCGAGCACCTGGCCGGGTTCGCGGCCCTCAAGCCGGGCAAGATCGCCTACGTCAACTTCATCAACCATGTCTCGCCGGCCTGCGACTGCTACGGCCACGCCGGGACGCCGATCGCGCCCGACGTCGGCATCTGCGCCTCGCTGGACCCGGTGGCGGTGGACGCCGCCAGCTGCGACCTGGTGAACAAGGCGGCGGGCCAGGACGCCTTCCGCGCCGTGCATCCGGACGCCGACTGGTCGGTGCAGCTCGACGCCGCGGAGCGGCTGGGGCTGGGCAGCAGGGAGTACGAGCTGGTGAAGGTGGCGTGAGGGTGGGGCGAACGCGCGACGCAGTGATCGACCAGATGGGATGCCATGGGCGCGGATAAGCGGTACGCCGACCCGCCGGCGTGCCACAACTGCGGCAGCCCGCTCTACGGCAGGTTCTGCTCGAACTGCGGGCAGGAGCACCTCGAGCGGTCGGACCGCGACCGGCGGCTGTTCCGCGCGTTCATCTTCGAGCAGTTCAACTTCGACAAGCGGATCTTCCGGACCCTGCTCGGCCTGCTGTGGCCGGGATACCTGACGACGGAATACCTGGCCGGCCGCCGGGGCCGCTACGTCACCCCGTTCAAGACCTACCTCTACATCAGCGTTGCCATGTTCACGGTGCTGGCCTTCACCGGCCAGCGCCAGTCGCTGATGGGTGCCATCCAAAGCCGGGCCGAACGGGAGTTCGCCGACAGCACGGCCGTTGCCGAGTCCTCCGACGTGCAATCCACTGACAACGTTGCCGGGGCGGTGGCCCCGGGCGCGACGGCCGCCCCGACGATCGGCGCGAGCGCCGAACGGGGCCCCGTTCAAGCGGTCGCGCCGGAACTGCCCGCCGTCCTGGACAGCCCCACGACGGTCCGGACCGGGGACACCGTCTTGGCGGCGGGCCTGGGCGCCGACAGCACGGCCGCAGCGGTCGACAGGTCCCGGGACGCTGCCAACCGGATCGTGATCGCGGCCGACCGCTCTTTGTCGCCCGACAGCGGCGATGCCGACGCCGAGATCGATACCACGGGACTGCTGTACCGCCTCAGCGGAACGGTGCGGGGCGGGTTCACCAGGATGCAGCGGGCCCCGGGCGCGTTCTACCAGCGGCTGTTCAAGCGGATGGCGCAGGGGATGTTCGTGCTGATGCCCATCCTGGCGCTGCTGCTGAAGGCGCTGTACGAACGCTCCCGACGGGGGTACGTCGAGCACCTGATCCTTTCGCTGAATTTCCACTCGTTCACCTTCCTGGTCGTCATCTTCCTGCAGGCGCTGTACCTGATCGGCGGGAGGGCGATGACGCTGGCCAATCCCGGCGTCCTGCTGCTGGTCCCGGCCTACCTGCTGCTGGCGATGAAGCGCTGCTACGGACAGGGCATCGTGAAAACGACCGTCAAATTCGCCCTGCTGACGGCGTCCTACGGAATGATCTTCGCGGCCGGCATGGCCGTCGTGCTCTACCTTGCGCTGGCGGCGGCATGAAACGGAACAACGATAGCGAATGACACGCAACACTCGAAAACGGGCTCGACGACACGGTGCGGTGCGGGACGGACAGAAACCGCCCCTTGCGAAGAAGCGCGAGCCTCGGGCCGCGATCGGGCCGACCGCTCCCGTGCCGCCACCGTCGGCAGCGTCCCCTCGCTGCCTCAACTGCGGGCGCGAACTGCACGGCGATTACTGCTCGCACTGCGGGCAGGAGCACGTCGACGATCCCCGGCCATCGCGGCGACTGCTGCGGGAATGGTTCCGCGATGAGTTCCAGTTCAATTCGAGGGTCACCAGCACCATCGGGCCCCTGCTGTTCCGGCCCGGGTTCCTGACCCAGGAGTACCTCGACGGCCGGCGCACCCGCTACCTGCCCCCGCTGCGGTCGTACATCATGCTCAGCATCGCGCTGTTCGCGCTGGTGGCCGTCGGCACCCGCAGCGGGCGGCTCAACCCGCACTGGTTCCGCGGTCATCCCGCGGCCGACACCGCCGCCAGCGGCGCCGCCGGGCCGGGTCGACGGGCGCCGGCCACCCTGACCTTCCAGTTCCCGCGCGACACCACCAGCGTGTCCCTGGACGATTCGCTGTCGGACCGGGCGTTCCGCGAGAAGCTGGCCGCGGCCCTGGAGCGCGAGCAGACGGACACCGCCGCGCCGGCTGTGGACACCCGCGTCCGCGACGGCCTGGTGCGGGCGGTGCGGGACCCGGGCAAGTTCACCGAGACCGTCAGCAAGACGGCGACCCAGGCGATGTTCGTGATCATGCCGCTGTTCGCGCTGCTGCTGAAACTGCTCTACGCCCGCCGCCGCCGCTCCTACATGGAGCACCTGATCTTCACCCTGCACGCCCACGACTTCGCCTTCCTGGTGATCGCGCTGGTCCTGGCGCTGCGGATGAGCGGCTGGCAACCGCTGACCGCGACCGGCACCGTGCTGACCTGGACGATCCCCGTGTACCTGTTCCTGGCCATGAAGCGGTTCTACCGCCAGCGTGTCGGCAAGACCCTGGTCAAGTTCCTGTTGCTGTGCGCGGCGTATTTCGCGCTGCTGATCCCGACCGTGGTGGCCGTGTTCGCCATCTCCATCGTGTGGTTGTGATGATCATCACGGGCGAGAACGTCGTGCTGCGGACGCCGACGCCGGCCGACCTGCCGTACATCCGCCGGTTGTGGGCCGACCCCGAGACGATGCGGGAGGTGGGCGGGCCGATCGCATTGGATGAAGAACGGGCGCGGCGCTGGTTCACGGCAATGGTCGATCCCGGCTCGGACCGCGACCGCTACTTCCTGATCTGCGACCAGCAGGGGACGCCGCTGGGCGAGGTCGGGTTCCACCGCTACGATCCCGCCGAACGCACGGCCGAGTTCAACATCAAGGTCGAGGGCCGGCGACGGTTCGGCGGCCACGGGTTCGAGGCGGCGCGGCTGCTGCTGGACCACTACTTCAACGTCTTCGGCGGCGAGGCCATGCTCGACCCGGTGGCCCCGGCCAACGTGGCGGGACAGCGGGCGCTGGCCCGGTTCGGGTTCGCCCGGGTGGGAACCACCGACGAGGCGGTCGTCTTCCGGATCGACAAACGGCGATTCAACGAACTCTACGCGAAGGAGCCCGGACCATGCGAACGACCCTGATCTCACTGGCGCTGGCGACGGCGCTGGCCGCAGGCGCGGCGGCCCAGCCCGGGTTCGACGAGGCCAAGGCGGCCTGGGACAACCGGGGCGACAAGGCGTCGCTGACGCAGGCGATCGAGGCCTACCAGCAGGCCTATGCCGCGCAGCCCAGCTACCAGCTGGCGGAACGGCTGTCCTACGCCTGGTACTTACTGGCGGACGCCTTCGAGCAGGGCGACCGGAAATCCAAGGGCTACTACGCCGGCTACGAGTGGGGCCTCAAGGCGCTGAGCTACGACCCCGGCTTCAGGCAGCGGTACGTCGACCAGCAGCAGGGCATGGGCGACGCCATCAACGGCGTGCCCCGGGAGTTCGCCGGCGGCATCTTCTGGACCGCCACCTGCTACGGCAAGTGGGGCAAGATGCGCAACATCCTCAAGCAGCTGGGCCCCGCCAAGCAGGCCCGCAAGATGATCCTCTACCTGTACTCGATCGACAAGGCCTACTACTACGGCGGCCCGTCCCGCTGGCTGGGGGCCTACTATGCCATCGCCCCGGGCATCGCCGGCGGGGACATGGAGAAATCGGGCAGGTACTACGCCGAGGCGCTGGCCGCCGCGCCGCAGTACCTCGCCACCAAGGTGCTGATGGCCGAGAACTACTACAGCAAGCTCAAGGACCGCGCGGGTTACCAGCGGGTGCTGGACGAGGTGATCGCCGGCGACGCCGAGGCCATCCCCGAGATCGCCATCGAGCAGCGGGTGGAGCAGGACAAGGCCAGGAAGCTCAAGGCGGAGCCGTTCGACTGATACCGTTCCGTTGTGAATGGTGAATCGTAAGCGGTGAATCGAAGTACCAGTGGCGTGAGAAGCGAAAAGCCTGAAGCCGAAGAATTCGCCGAGCAGTACGGCGTGCCGGTCGAAGCAGCGCGGGACTACCTCGCGCGGATGGCGGCGCTGGACGGCGACGAGCAGCGTTTCCTGGCGGAGATCATCGGATCCCAAGTCGGGCCGGTGGTGGAGCTGGGGGCCGGCGCCGGCGAATTCACCGGTGAGCTGCTGGCGCGCTACCTCAAGCCCGGCCAGCGGCTGTACGCGCTGGAGCGGCTGGAGACGATCGCGCAGAAACTCAGGGAGACGATACGCGACGACCGGCTGGAGGTGCTGGTGTCCGACTCGCGCCGGGTGCCGCTGCCGGACGGCGCGGCCGCGCTGGTGATCTCCCGCGTCGCGCTGCACGACTTCGTGTCCGACGACGGCGACATCGCGGCGGCGCTGGCGGACTGCGTGCGGGTGCTGGCCCCGGGCGGCACCTTCCTGGTCTACGACAAGATCGCCGACGGGTTCGGCGCCGTCGAGCGGGAGTCGGCCGAGGGCCGGATGGAGCGGATCAACGTCCAGCTGGCGGCGCTGGAGGGCAAGCGCTGCTGGGGGCTGCACCGGACGGCGGACTACGTCGGGCTGCTGGAACGGCTTGGCCTGCGCGACGTCAGGCAGCGGCTGCTGCCGCGGCCCGACAGGCCGGGGTACGTCGCCGATCTGAAACGGAGACTGGACCAGGCCCGGCCCGGCTACGCCAAGCGCTGGGGCGACGGCGTCCACGCGGTGCTGGACTCGTTCCTGGCCGAGGCCGACGGCATCCCCAACCGGGCGCTGCCGCTGGCGATGGTGTGGGGAACGAAACCGGGCTGCTGACCGGGCGCACCGGAACGGACAACACGACGGGATGATCATGAACCGACGCTGCTGGAACGGCTGATGGCGCAGGACGACGAGCGCTCCGGCGCCAAGCCCGGACCGATCCGGATCACGCTGCCCGACGGCAGGGTGATCGAGGCCGGCGTCGTCCTGACGGTCGAGGAGCTGCGCGACCCGGCCAAGACCGTGCTGCGGATGCACGGCGCCAGCCCCCAGATGCTGATGAGCGCCAAGGACGCCCTGGTGCTGGAGGATTCGGCCGCGGCCGGGGTCGAGCCGGCCACCAAGATCGAGGTGGTCGGCCGGCACAAGACCGACATGGTGGTGTACTACGCGCCGCACGCCTTCGCCCACGACCAGGACCAGCTGATGGCCACGGTCAACAAGGTGTTCGCCCAGAAGCTGTCGTACCTGGAGAAGGAACGGGAGCGCCTGGCGCAGCAAGTGGAGATGATGTCCGGCCTGGTGCGCGAGGCCCGGGCGGCGGTGCAGCAGGCCCCGGCCGCGGCCGCGGTCCGGGGCGACGGCGAGTACCTGACCGACGACCAGAAGGAGATCGAGGTCATCAAGATCCGCAAGGAGTCCACCCAGATCATCATGGACACGGTGATGACCGCCGAGCGGGAGAAGGCCGAGCTGTCCGGGCGGATCGCCGAGCTGGAGCGTCAGCTGGGCGAGAGCGTCTCGGCGGCCCAGTACTCGCGGGCGATGGAGGGGCTGGAGAACGAGTTCTACACCGTCAACAACCGGGCGATGGTGATGATCAAGAACGCGGACCTGAGGCGGATGGACCCGGCCGACTACCAGCCGTTCCGGGAGTTCCTGCCGCGGCTGGCCGAGGACGGCGGCGAGCCCCGCCTGCTGACGGTCCCGCAGGTCGCCGGGGAGGGCGGGGGGCTGTGCGAGGGCACCCACGTGCTGGTGCGCTACAAGCTCTCCGGCGAGAACCGCTACTTCCTGGGCCGGCTGTTCTTCAACGACCGGCAGGACTACCTCTGCCTGGGGCAGGGCGTGGACATCACCAACGGGGTCTACGGCGACCGCGACCGCGGCGCCGACCTCGACCCCGGCGCGATCCGGGACTACCTGCTGTCCCGCCCGATGACGGTGCTGATCTACCTCGACGTGCTGCGCAGCTCGTCGATCCAGACCGTGCAGTTCTGGCTGCACTACCTGACCGACGAGCAGGTGCTGGAGGTGCGGCCCGTGGACGACCTGATCCTGCCGCTGCTGGACTGACCGCGGCGGCCCGGCCAGAGCAGACATCAACGAGGAGGCACCATTGTCCAAACTGAGGGTGGGCGTGATCGGCGTGGGCAGCCTGGGGCAGCACCACGCCCGGAACTACACCGAGATCAAGGACGTCGTGCTGTCGGGCGTGGCCGATGCCGACCCGGCCCGGGCGCTGGAGATCGCCGTCCGCCACAAGACCCAGGCCTTCGCCGACTACCGCGAGCTGCTGCGGCAGGTGGACGCGGTCAGCGTGGCGGTGCCCACCAGCCTGCACCATGCGGTCGCCAAGGACGTGATCGCGGCCGGCAAGCACCTGCTGCTGGAGAAGCCCATCACCTCGACCATCGCCCAGGCCCGGGAGATCGTCGACCTGGCCGGCCGCGCCAAGATCAAGCTGCAGATCGGGCACATCGAGCGCTTCAACCCGGCGCTGCGCGCCGCCGCGCCCCACATCCGCGACCCCAGGTTCATCGAGTGCACCCGGATCGCGCCCTACGTCACCCGCGGCACCGACGTGCCGGTGGTGCTGGACCTGATGATCCACGACATCGACATCGTGCTGTCGTTCGTGCGCTCGCCGGTGGAGCGGATCTCGGCCATCGGGTTCAACCCGGTGAGCGACCGCGAGGACATCGCCAACGCCCGGCTGGAGTTCGCCAACGGCTGCGTGGCCAACGTCACCGCCTCGCGCATCTCGGTCAAGAAGGAGCGCAAGGTGCGGTTCTTCCAGCGCAACGCCTACATCAACGTCGACTACATGAAGCCGGACGTCAAGGTCTACACATTGAAGGGCGACCCCAAGGGCGTGCTGGACCTGGCCAAGATGGTGGAGTACGCCGAGCCGAGGATCGACAAGGTCGAGCCGCTCAAGGCCGAGTTGACGGCATTCGTGGATTGCATCCTGCACGATACCGAGCCGCTGGTCACCGGGGACGACGGCCTGCGGGCGCTGGTGGTGGCCGAGGCGATCCTGGAGGACATCGGGAGAAGCAAGGCCAGGCTTGATACTGCAACCTGAACCAACGAGAAACGGAGGGGCCATGAAGGAGTTCTTCACCGCGGTGGTCTGCATCTGCATCGGGGCCGGCGTGCCGGTCTACGCGCTGTGGGGCGCGTTCCACAACGTGTCCGCGCTGAACGCCTGGGGCTGGATCGGCGTCACCCTGATCTCGGTCACCGGCATGGGCATCGCCATCGGCATCTGGGCCATCTTCCACGGCACCAAGTCGGACCTGTAGGCCATGGCCGTCCACTTCGACCATCCGGGGCCGGGCAACACGGCCGAGGTGATGAGGCTCGCCCAGGCGCGCGCCGCCGAGCTGGGCATCAAGCAGATCCTCGTGGCCACGACCTCGGGCGCGACCGCGGCGCTGGCCGCCGAGGCGTTCAAGGGGAATCACGTCGTCGCGGTGACGCATGCCACGGGCTTCTCCGGCAAGGATGTGCAGGAGCTGACCGCCGAGCACCGACAGAAACTCGAGTCGCTGGGCGCGACCATCCTGACCTGCCAGCACGCGCTGGGCGGCGTCAACCGCGCGGTGCGCTTCAAGCTCAAGACCTACCAGACCGACGAGATCATCGCCTACACCCTGCGCACCATGGGCCAGGGCTTCAAGGTCTGCTGCGAGATCGCGCTGATGGCGGCCGACGCCGGGCTGGCCTCGGTCAAGCAACCGGCGGTGTGCATCGGGGGCACGGGCAGCGGCGCCGACACCGCCCTGGTGCTGACGCCGGTCAACGCCCAGGACTTCTTCGACCTCCGGGTGCACGAGGTCATCTGCAAGCCGCGGCTATGACGGGACCGAACGGCGCGAGCCCGGCTTCGACCGCGGCGCCGCGGTCCGGCTTCTGGGCTGAATCACTGGACGCCCTGCGCTACCCGCTGCGGCCGCGCACGCTGCTGTTCCTGGCCGCCGCGGCGCTGGGACTGACGGTCAAACCCTTGGTGGCCGGCCTGCTGGGCCCGGGGCTGGCCCAAACGCTGCAGACGCCGCTGGTGGCAGTGGCCGGCGTGACCGGCCTGGCGGCGTTGGTGCTGCTGCCGCAGTTCTTCGTCGACATCATCCGGCGCAGCGCGGCGGGCGAGGACGCCGCGCCGGCCTGGCCGGGGTTTCCCGACCCCGCCGCGCTGCTGGCCCGGTCGCTGAAGATGGTGGCCGTCCTGCTGTGGCCGCTGCTGCCGTTGTTGCTCTACGCAGCCGCGCTGGGCGACCGCCGGCCGTCCATCGCGGCGGTGGCGGCCCTGCTGGCGCTGGCCGCCCTCTACCTGCCGATGTCGCTGCTGCGGCTGGCGGTGACGGGCCGGCTGTGGCCGTCGCTGCTGCCGTCCAACGTGATCGAGCCGGTGGTCGCCAGCTTCCGCCGTTCCTGGAAAATTTGGCTGGCGACGCTTGCCGTGCTGCTGTATCTGCCGGCCAGCGCCCTGCCGGCGCGGATCCCCGTGGCCGGGCCGACGATCGCGGTCCTGGCCGGCCTCTACTGCTGGTCCTGCCTGATGCGGGCGCTGGGGCGGTTCTACGGCGGGGAGCGGGAGCGGTTGAACTGGGGCGGCGAGGTATGATCATTGACGCCTGCTCCTTCGGCCGGATCACCGTCGACGGCCGCGACTACACCGCCGACGTGATCATTTCCTCCGGGCGGGTCGACGATTCATGGTGGCGCGAACAGGGCCACCATTGCCGTCTGGCCGACCTGGCGGCGGCGCTGGCCGCGCCCCCGGCGGTCCTGATCGTCGGCACCGGCGACCCGGGACTGATGCGGGTCGACGAAGATCTCAAGGTTTTCTGCGCGGCCAACGGGGTCGAGCTGCTGGTGCTGCCGACGGCCCAGGCGGCCGACGAATACAACCGGCGGCAGCGCGCGGGCGTCCCCGTGGTCGCAGCGCTGCACCTGACCTGCTGAGGGGATGGAACGCCCGACCAACACGGTCGCCCGGACGTTGTGGCGGAGCGTGACCGGCGACGGGCGTTTCCCCATGGCCGACGGGAGGACCGTGGCCGCATTCCTGCGGGCGGCGCTGAAGCTGAAACAAGGCGAAGTGCTCAAGCTATCCGGGATGTGGGAGCGGGCCCGACAGGACCTGGAGGACGCCGTCCGACAGGCGGAACTGGCCGGAGCGACGGCGCTGCGGGCGGAGGCCAGCCGCAGCCTGGGATTCCAGCTGATGAACCTGGGCCAGTACGACAACGCGCTGCTGCGGCTGGACGAGGCCCGCGACGGTTTCGCCGCGGTCGGCGACGTGGTCGGCGCAGCCGACACCATCGGGAACAAGGGCTCGGTCCACCTCAATAGCGGCGACATCAACAAGGCAGAGAAGTACTTCCTGCGCCAGCTGGAGCTGGGCGTCGAACTGCAGGACCCGGGGCTGCGGATTTCGTCGATGAACAACCTGGGCGTCGTCCACCTCTACCGAGGTGATTACCGCAAGGCCATCGAGCTGTTCGGCAACCTGCTCGAGGAAAGCCTTACCGCCGGCAGCTTAAGGGGACAGAGTTCGGCGCATGGCAACATGGCGCTGGCGCACCTGCGGCTGAACGAAACCGAGCAGGCCATGGGGCATTTCCAGGCCGACCTGGAGATCTGCCAGCGCACGGGCGACAAGGGGAATCAAGCACGAGTACTGGCAAACATCGGGGATGCCCTCTACCTGCGGGGGGAGCACGGCGCGGCGGAGCGGCATCTCTTTCGTTGCCTGGACCTCTGCCGCGAGCTGGGCGACAAGCGGGGCGAGAGTTATGCTACCGGCCTGCTGGGGTCGATCCGAGAGGACCGCGGCGACCAAGCCGGAGCGTTGTCCGAGTACGATCGAGCGATCGCGCTGTCCCGCGAGATCCGGGCGCCGTACTTCGCTGGCGTCTATCTCAACAGTAAAGCCTCGCTGCTGTACGAGATAGGCCGCTTCGATGAGGCCGCCGAATGCAACCGGGAGGCCGGAGCGGTGGTGACAGCCTCCGGTGTGCCCGATGACATCTACGCCAACCGGCTGCTGGCGGCACGGCTGGCAGCACGCACCGATTCGGCCGCCGCCCTGGCGCAGCTGGATTCGCTGCTGGCCGATTTCTCGGACGACGAGGAGAAGCAGGCGGGGGTGCTGTTCCACCGCTACCGCATCGGCCGGCAGCCAGTGGACCGGGAGCGGGCGCTGGAGCTGAACCGGAGACTGCTGGAGCTGACCGGTAACAGCCGGTTCCAGCGACGGATCGATGAACTGTCGAAGCCGGCCGCATTATAGCCGCCTGCGGCGATTATGGCTGACCCCACCCGGCTCCCGGCCGGTACCGTACGAGGTGCTGTCCCGGGCCGTCGAGGTGCGCGAGCTGCTCGGCCAGCTGGACGAGGCGGCGGCCGTCAACGATGCCGCGCTGGCCGCGGCGCGGGCGGCCGGGGACCGGGGCAAGCAGGCCGAGCGGCTGCTGCGGTCCAGCAGCATCGCCATCGACCGCGGCGACAGCGCCGACGCCCGCGGCCTGGCGGAGACGGCGCTGTCGCTCTCCCGGCAACAGGACGACCAGCGGGGCATCAGCAGCGCGATGAGCAACCTCGGCCTGGCGCACCAGAACCTCGGCGAATTCGAGGCCGCCGCGGACTGCCACCGGCAGGACCTCGACATCTCGGAGCGGGCGGGCGACCGGACGGGGGTCTGCGTGGCACTGGGCAACCTCGGCATCACGGCGCTGATGCGGGACCGCTACGACGAGGCCGAGAGCCTGCTGGCGCGGCAGCGGGACCTGGCGCGGTCGCTGGGCGACCGGCGCAGGGAAGGCATCGCCTGGGCCAACCTGGGGCTGGTGTACGAGTCCCGGGGCGACCACCGGCGGGCGATGGAGTGCAACCGCAAGCTGCTGGGCGTGGCGCGGGCCATCGGCGACCAGCGCAACGCCGGCTACGCCACCGGGAACATCGGCACGGCCTTCTACAACCTGGGCGACCTGGCCCAGGCGGCCGAGTACGCGCGGCAGCAGCTGGAGATCGGCGAGCGCATCGGCGACAAACGGCTGGTGGCGATGGCGCTCAACAACGTCGGCAACGTCCACGACGACCTGGGGCGGTACCCCGAGGCCCTGGCGGCCTACCGGCGGCAGCTGTCGATCGCGGAGGCCATCGGGGACCCCGTCGCCGTCAGCATGGCGCTGGGGAACGCGGGCATCGTCCACGAGCACCTCGGCCAGGACGGCGAGGCCGAGGCCTGCTACCGGCGCAAACTGGCCATCGCCGCCGAGCTGGGCGGCCGCTACGACCGGCTCAGCGCCAGCCAGAAGCTTGGTGCGCTGTGCCTGCGCCACGGCGGGCTGGTCGAGGCCGAGCGGTTGCTGTCCGATGCGGTGGCCCTGGCGCGGGAGATCGACAACGGCCCGTACCTGGTCGAGTCGCTGGGAGGCCTGGCCGAGGTGCGGCTGGCCCTCGGGGACCGGGCGGGGGCGGCGGAGCACAGCATGGAGGCGATCGCGGAGGCGGAGCGCACCGGCGAACTGGACCGGATGGCCCCCTGCCGCATCCTGCAGGCCCGGATCGTCGCCGTTGACGACCCGGCCACGGGTATGCGGGCGCTGGCCGAGATCGCCGCCGAGGGGAACAGCGACGAGGTGACGGCCGAGGCGTGGTACCGTCTGTACTGCCTGAGCCGCGACGAGGGTCACCGGCTGCGGGCGATCGATGCCTGCCGGGCCGCGGCGACGGCCGCGCCGCAACGACGGGTGCTCGAATGGCTCGAACAACTGGGAGGGGAGCAGCGATGAACGAACGGGGCTCGGTGATGCGGATCGGTGCGCTGGCCGCGCTGATGCTGTCGTTGGGCGGGGCAGCCCTGGCCCAGCTGACGGTGACCGTCACGGTCGACCCGGCGGCGGAGCGGCGGGCCATCAGTCCCTACGTCTACGGCGACAACGGCCAGAAGGGCGGGCACCGGCCCGCGGCGCGGCGCCAGGGCGGCAACCGGCTCTCCGCCTACAACTGGGAGAACAACTTCTCCAACGCCGGCAACGATTACGACTATTCCAGCGACAGCTACCTGCCCTGGATCGCCGGCATCCCGTCCGGCCAGTACCGCACGCCGGGCATCGTGCTGACCGCCTTCCACGACAGCTCGCTGGCGCAGGGCGCCTACACCCTGCTGACCGCGCCGATGATCGGCTGGGCGGCGCGGGACGGCGACGGCCCCTGCGCCACCTGGAACGGCAGCCAGTGGGTGTTCGACCAGCGGCCGCCCGGCGTCCGCTGGCGGCAGGTGCAGGACGTCAAGGGGTCGCCGTTCACGCTGACGCCCGACACCAGCGACGGCTACGTCTACAGCGACGAGATGGTCAACTTCGTGCTGGACCGCTACGGCGGCGCGGGCGCGGCGACCGGCGTCAAGGGCTGGTCGCTGGACAACGAGCCGGACCTGTGGACGTCCACCCACGAGGAGATCCGCGGCGACGACCTCACCTACCACGAGCTGTTCGTCCGGTCGACCTCGCTGGCCGCGGCGATCACCGGACTCGACCCGGCGGCCGAGGTGTTCGGGCCGGCCTCCTACGGGTTCAACGGCTACTACAACCTGCAGTGGGCGCCGGATGCCGGCAACTACGCGTCGTTCCAGGTGAACCATGCCGGGTTCCTCAACGCCTACCTCGACACCATGCGGACCGCCTCGCTGGCCGCCGGCCGCCGCCTGCTGCACGTGCTGGACGTCCACTGGTACCCGGAGAACGACACCATCGACTGGTGGTCGCTGCGCAACGGCGACACCACCCGGGCCACGGCCATCGACCGGATGCAGCGGCCGCGCTCGCTGTGGGACTCCACCTACCTCGAGCCGACCTGGATCGGCCAATGGCTGCAGGGCGCCGGCCAGTACCCCGCGGTGGTGCTGATCCCCTACCTGCAGCGGGCTGCCGACAGCTACTATCCCGGCACCAAGCTGGCCATCACCGAGTACAGCTTCTACGCCGACAATCACATCTCCGGCGGCATCGCCCAGGCGGACTTCCTCGGCGCCGCCGGGACACACGGGCTGTACATGGCCAACCGCTGGTACGGCATCACCGGATGGGCCCGGGCCGCCTTCCGGCTGTACCGCGATTACGACGGCGCCGGCGCCACCTACGGCGACGTCGCGGTGAGGACCGCGACCAGCAACGCCGTCAGCGTGCCGTCCTACGCCTCGATCCTGTCGTCCGACTCGACGGCGCTGCACCTGCTGCTGATCAACCGCAACTACGACAGCACGGCCACGGTGACGGTCACGGTCCAGGGCCCGCGCAGCTACGACGCCGGGGAGTGCTGGTACCTGGGGCGGAGCGACTCCCTGCTGCACCACGCGGCGCTGCCGGCCATCTCCGGGAATACCTTCAGCTACTCGATCCCGCCGCTGCGGGCCTGCCACCTGGTCCTGCGGAACACCACCGGCGTCTCGTCGCGCCCGCTGCCGGCCGCGGCCGGCCGGCCGTTCACGATCCGCCCCAACCCGGTGCGGACCCTGTCCCAGCTGCGGTTCAGCCGGCCGGGCGCCTATGCCGTCTACAATGCGCTGGGCCAGCGGGTGGCGGAGAGCGACGGAACGGCACCGATCACCGCAACCGTGCGCGCCGGGGTCTACTTCGTGCGGGAGCGGGGCGGGGAATGCAAGAAGCTGACCGTCGTCGAATGACGGTCAGCTTTTGGGGTTGCCGCTGGTTCAGAACGGCAGCGCCGCGTGCTCTTCCGCGGTGAGCTGTCCGGCCGCCAGCATCCGGCCGGCGATCCAGCGCCGGCGGTTGGCGATCCGCTTCGAGCCGGTGAACGGGCCCCAGCGCCGGGGATTGACGATGATCGCGGCCAGCCGGATCGACTGCCCGGGGTCCAGCTCGGACGCCGGACAGCCGAAGTAGGTCCGCGCCGCGGCCTCGCAGCCGAAGATGCCGTCGCCCCATTCGATGCAGTTCAAATACAGCTCCAGGATGCGGGTCTTGGACAGCTCGCCGTCGATCCGCCGCGCCAGGAAATATTCCGAGAGCTTGCGGGTCAGCGTCTTGCGCTGGGACAGGTACAGGTTCTTGGCCAACTGCATGGTGATGGTGGAGGCGCCGCGGGCGAAGCGCTTCCGCTTCCAGTCGGCCTTGAGCGCCTCGGACAGCTCGGCGTAGTCGACGCCGGAATGGCGGTAGAAGCCCGCGTCCTCGGCCGCCAGCACCGCCCGCACCAGGTACGGCGAGATCTGCCCGTACGGCACGAATACCTGGTACGGCCGGAAGGTGCGCCCCTTCGCGGCGGCCTGGGCCGCGCGCTGCTCCATCAAGGCGGTGGTGACGGGGTTGCGATGGCGGAGGTCGCCGATGCGCGGGAGGTGCGACAGGTCCCAGGCCAGGGAGCCGGCGACGGACAGCCCCAGCAGCTGCACCGCGGCGGCGGCCGTCAGTAGGATCTTTTTTTTCATTGCGTGAATTATCCGACAGGATGCTGCAAATGTCAAGGAACAAGTGATGGGCGCCGCGACCTGCAGACAAAGACCTCCCTGCATTCGAAGGCAGGGTACGGAGGATTCTCGACCAGAGAGCGGGGATGGTACTCAAAGGGATTGAAAAACGTCAACGAAGCGATACGAAGGAGGAGTAAAACGTGGACGAAAAGCAGGGAATATCCAGCACGCCTTGCCCCGATAGTTCCAGAAGGGACAATGTGGGCATGATCATCGGGATAGCCGTCATCATCACGATAGCAATCCCGATATACGCATTGGTATGGTATTTCACTAATATCGCCATGCAGCAATGGATGCCCCTACATCTTCACCTGGTGGCCATGCAAGGCCATGCCGTAAATAGCGTGACCCGGCTGGCCATCGGCCTGTGGAAGGTCATGGTCTGGCTGGGATGGTTGCTTTACCTCGGCGTGATAGGATCGGGCGTGGTCCTGAAGGTGCCCCGGTGGAAGGACCGTTTTACGGAGGGGACAAAAGAATGGCTGGTCATCGGACGGGCAGTTGGCTGGACGCTTTTTCTGCTGGGGTATTTCGTGATCTACATGGGTTTCATATACGCATGGATCGAATTGGTTACCACGGTAGCAGCCAAGTAGCAGCGGTATACGGACACTGAACAGTATCGATATGGGTGAGAAGAATAGCCTGCTGCCCGTGGTCGTCGGCATCGCCGGCCACCGGGACCTGCGCGACGATGACAAGCCCCTGCTGGCGCGGCGGGTGACCGAATCATTGCGGGAGATCAAGCGGCGCTGTCCGAACTCGCCGCTGTTGGTCCTGTCGTCGCTGGCCGAGGGGGCCGACTGCCTGGCGGCCGAGGCGGCCCTGGAGTGCGGGGCGGTGCTGGTGGCGCCGCTGCCGTTCCCGGAAAGGGGGTATGCCAGGGATTTCAAGTCCGCCGGGGCCAGGGACGAGTTCAAGGCGCTGCTGGCCAGGACCCAGTACCGCTTCGCGGTCGACCGGGTGCGGGGTAAGACCGAGCGGCAGCGGGCGGAATCCTACGCCAGGTGCGGGGCCTACGTCGCCGGGCACTGCCACCTGCTGCTGGCGCTGTGGGACGGGGTCCACAAGGAGACGGTCGGCGGCACCAGCCAGGTCGTCGACTACAAGCTGAGGGGCATTCCTGGCTGGTTGCTGGGCAGGCCGGGGCCGTCGGTCAAGAGCGATCTCGGGCCGGTGTGGCAGATCGCCTCCCCCAGGCGGGGCCAGGCCGGGGCGGAGGCCCGGGCCGGCGTGCTGGTCCGGCATGCGCCGCAGGCCGTCCACGGCCACGGGGGCGAGGCCGCGGACCCGCTGGCGCCGCTCGACCGGATAGAATCGTTCAACCGGGAGGCCGTGGCCGGGGGCCACAAGCTGGCGGCCGCCGTCGGCTCCGAGCTGCGGCGCTCGGCCGGACCCTGGGGCGGGCTCGATGCCAGCCTCTCCAGAATGCTTTTCCGGCACGCCCTGGCCGGCCAGCTCTCCACGGCCTACCAGAGGAAAAGGCATTCGGTCCTGCTGCTGACCTTCGTCCTCGGACTGGCGGCCTTCGGGTCCCTGGAGTTCTACGAGTACTTCTCCCATTCGCTGCTGCACCACAGCCCGGGATCGGTCCTTCTGCTGGTGGGGTACATACTTATCCTGCTGCTGGCCTACGGGGTGTTCGCCCTGGCCGCCTGGAGGAAATACCACAACAAGCATTTGGACTACCGGGCCCTGGCCGAGGGCCTGCGGGTCCAGTTCGCCTGGGCCGCGGCCGGCATGCCGGACGACGCCTCGGACCATTACCTCACCAAGCACTGCGGGGAGCTGGGCTGGATCCGGCAGGCCATCCGCATGGGCAATATCGCCAACCCGGGCGTCACCGGGAAATCGAAACTCTCCGACCCGGCCCGGGCGAAAAAGGTGCTGGAGCTGTGGGTGCGCGACCAGCGCGACTACTACCAGCGGGCCTGGCGCCGCAACGAGCGCAGGGTCCGCCGGCAGGAGATCATGACCAACGGTTTCTTCGGCCTGGCGGTGCTGATCGCCCTGGCGATGATCTTCGCCCACCACGCCCTGGCCGAGGCGGCGCTGGCCCACTCGGCCCTGGGCTACGCCATCAGCATCTCCTTCGCGCTGGCGGCGGCGGCCAGCGGCTACGCCGAGAAGATGGTGTTCGGCGAGCAGGCCAAGCAGTACCACCGGATGGCCCGCCAGTTCGAGGAGGCGGCGGCCGACCTGGAGGAGGCCCTGGGACGCAACGATCTGGCCGGGGCCGAGGCCCTGCTGCGGGAAACCGGCCGGGAGGCGCTGTCGGAGAACTCGGACTGGGTGCTGCTGCACCGGGCCCGGCCCCTGGAGGGGCCGCGGGGCGGATGATGGGCCGTTTTGGGGACGCAGATGAACGCAGATCAGATACGATAGGAATTGGATGTCAAGATGAGTATTAACACCTACGACATCTTCATCTCCTACCGCCATACGGAGAAGGACCGGGCCTGGGCCAAGTGGCTGCTGGAGGCGCTGGAGACCTATCGCGTCCCGAAGGGGCT
>JALOPJ010000094.1 GCA_025453955.1 Candidatus Edwardsiibacteriota bacterium | reverse complement strand
GCCGGCGCTCATCCGCTGGGCCTTCAGCACCAGGAACGCCGTGGTCCCGCCCAGCACCATGAACAGGATGGTGATGCCCAGCACCATCATCAGGGCGAAACCCTTCTGGTTGTCGCGTTGCATCTCGCTCACCTCGCTGGCGTGTTCGGTCGTTGGCCGTGTCATCGTCGTCTCCCCGCTCAGCCGCCAATGTTGCGCGGCCGGGCGTACAGGCTGTAGAAGTTCCGGTAGCGGCGGTTGTTGGGCGCCGCGATGTTGATGGTCCGGTTCCAGGTCGTGTAGCTGGGGCGGGTATCCACAACCATGTTCTCAACGGTGGGCGAGACGGTGACGAGCGACAGGCCGATCAGGATCGGCCGAGTGTTCCACCGCGCGGGGTTGACCTCCACCTGCATCACGTCGTCTGTCTCACCGCCCAGGCTGTCGATGGTGCCGTCGTTGTCTTGGTCCCAGAAATAGCGCACCTGGAACTCCTCGACGTTGTCCAGGAAGGCGATGCCGTTGCGCAGCAGCTGGCGGGTGGCGGGGTTGAGGGTGTAGATCACCGCCCCCCCGGCCGCACCCGCCCCGGCGACCAGTTCGTTGACCTCTGTGAGCAACGCCCCGGTGCCGACCGGCAGGCCGGTGCTTAGGGTCAACTGGTCGGTTGTCGCGTTGACGACGACCGGATTGCCGATTACCCGTGTGGCGCCGACGTACTGCTTGAGGCCCGAGATGATCTTGACCGAGTCGCCGTTGCGCAGGTTGTTGATCGAGTCCGGACCCTGCCAGTGGCGGACGTTGAGCTCGGTGAGAGTGCCGCCGGTGTTGGATTGCTGGCAGACCGTCCAGCGGCCCGATCCCGCGCCCACGTTGGAGCCCCGCCGACCCGGCCGCGGGCTCGGACGAGGCGTTGCCGAACCCGGCGTGGCTGAGGTCGGCCCGGATCATGCTGAGCGCCAGGTTGACGTCGCTCTGCACAATGCTCTGCCCCTGGACCGAGGTTGCGCTGCGCACCTGGGCGATCATGATGGCGGCGATGGCGGCGCCCAGGAAGGTCAGCACCGTCATCGACACCAGCATCTCGACCAGCGTCATGCCGCGGTCCCCGATGGTCGGTATTCGTCGCATGGTCGTGCTCCTAGAGGAGGGTGAAGCGGCTGCTGACCGTCTGCTGACCGCGGGTCCCGTTCTGCCAGTTGATGAAGATATGGATGATCTGCGAGTTATCGGGGTTGTTGACAATGTTCCAGCGGATGCCGTACATGCCCTGGACCACATTGTGGTCGCCGCCGATATTATCGGTGGTATCGCTGTTGTCGCCGTCGTTGGCGCGCCAAGCGGCGTTGCTGGGCAGCACCTTGAGTTGTTCGACCATGTTGGACATTAAATTGCGGGCGGTCATCATCCGGTTGTTGTCGCGGTTGCTAGTGATCGTGTACAGCGACAGCGGCAGGATTCCGACCAGCACGATCGCAAAGATGGTCATCGCTACCAGCAGCTCGATCATCGTCACGCCGGCGTTGCACTTGCGGTTTCCCTTGGAGATGCGATCCATCGTCCGACCTCCATCAATTCGATTTATTCCATGTGTTTGCGCCCCACTCCCAGACACTGATCCGGCCGTTGGCGTTTACCGCGATGGCGAATGCTGCGCGGTTGTTGGTACCGGTTATGTAAATCGCGCCCACGGAACCAGTTCCCTGGGAGAGGAAACGGCAGGTGTTGGCTATCGGGAAATCGGCGGCCGAGACAGGGGCGCCAGCGCCGGTTTCGGGCGCTCTTTGGTTGACCCCAGCACCCACCGCGAGCAGACAATCCGTGAACGTCGGTAACACGATGGAGGTTGCGGCCGTATCGATGTTATTGATGGTCATCACTAACCTACCCTGAGGGTTGGCGCTGAACACCACATCCACCGGATGCCCCCTGGATATCGCTCGCTCCCTTGCGTTTTGCATCTCCCGTGAAATGCTGCTGGCTGCACCCTTGATCCTGCCACGGGCAATCGCCCCTGAAAAGGCAACGCCTGCAATCGCCATTAAGATCCCCGTGGCTACGACCACGACCAGCAGCTCGATCAGCGTAAAGCCTTTGTTCTTCATCGTATACTCCTTCTGATTCTAACAAGAAAATATGCAATATACATGCCTGACTGCCCGACATACTGCTGTGAGCTTTAAGACATTGAACTCCTAAGCTTTATGGATTTCTCACACTGACTTGAACAGCGAACGAATGGGGAATAAAAAGAACAACTATTACTTTAGAGTAATAGTTGTTCTTGCAGGATACTACGTTATACCAGGTTATAATCCTTTATCTTCTTCAGCATCACCCGATAACTTATCTTCAATCGCCGCGCCGCTTCGCTCTTGTTACCTCCCACCTCCTCCAGAACCGCCTTGATCAGCCGCGCTTCGGCCTCTGCCGCGGCCCTCGCCGAAACCACCAGCAATCCTTCGCCCTGGTAATCGCCTGATGAATGCTCTCCGGCATCACCCTGCCGCAGGTCGAGATGCTCCGGTTCGAGCAGCGGCCCGCTGGTCATCAGCAGGGCCCGCTCCAGCAGGTTCTCCATCTCCCGCACGTTCCCCGGCCAGCGGTGCGCCGCCAGGACGCGGCGGGCGCCCTCCGACAGGGCCGCCAGGTCCCGCCCGGTCCTCCCGGCCAGCTTCCTGAGGATCGATTCCGCCAGCGGCGCGATGTCCTCCGGGCGCTCCCGCAACGGCGGCACCGTGATCGGGAAGACGTTGAGGCGGAAATACAGGTCCTGCCGGAAGGTGCCGTCCGCCACCAGGCCCGACAGCTCCCGGTTGGTCGCCGCCACCAGCCTGATGTCGACCGGCGTCGCGGCGGTGGCGCCGACCGGGGTCACCTCGCGCTCCTGGACCACGCGCAGCAGCTTGACCTGGAGGGCCGGCGACAGGTCGGCCACCTCGTCCAGGAAGAACGTCCCGCCCTGGGCGGCCTTGAGCAGGCCCGGCTTGTCCCGCAGGGCGCCGGTGAAGGCCCCCTTGACGTAGCCGAACAGCTCCGACTCCAGCAGGGTCTCGGGCAGCGCCCCGCAGTTGAGCGAGACGAACGGCCCGCCGCGCCGCTGGCTCAGCCGGTGGATCTCGCGGGCCAGCAGCTCCTTGCCGGTGCCGCTCTCCCCGGTGATCAGCACCGTGCTCTCGGACGGCGCCACCTTGGCGACCAGGTCCAGCACCCGCTCCATGGCCGGTGACCGGTGGACGATCTCCTGCGAGAAGGTGGGCTGTCCGCCGTCGGGGAAATACCCCAGCGTGGTGCTGAAATCGGCGATGGCGCGCTCGATCCCGGCCAGCGTCCCGGCCGCGGACTGGGCGTCCCGCCCGCCCCGCAGGGCATCGAGCAGCGGCCCGACCCGCTGGGACAGCTGGCGGGCGGCCTGGGCCAGCCAGCGGGACCGGTCGTACAGCGCGGCCTGGGCCTCCAGCGTCCGCACGCCGGTGACGTCCGACAGGATCAGCACCCGCCCGCCCTCGTCATCCAGCGGGCCCTGCTCGACCTGCAGCGTGCGGAGCGACCCGTCCGGCGCGGGCGGTTCCCAGTCGAACGCCCGCTGGCCATCGGCCCTGGCCGCGATCCCGCTCCCGGCCAGCCAGCGTCCGACGACCTCGCCGTCCGGGCTGCCCGCCATCCGCGCGGCGGCGGCGTTGTGGGAGGTCACCCGGCCGTCGCCGTCCAGCGTGATCACGCCCTTGTCCAGGCTGTCCAGGATCCGGCGCTTGACCGCCTCGGAGCGCTCGGCCCCGCTTTTGGCCTGGTCGTACAGCTGCTGCAGGGTCCGCCCCTTGGTCCGCAGGTCGTCGACGGCCCGCTGGTAGACGTCCATCACCAGCGCCACGTCGGCCCCGTACGAGCCGCGTTCGCCGCCCAGGGTCTGGCGGGCGGCCGCGGCCATCTGGCGGAACGGCGCCAGCACGTTGTTGAAGTACCAGACCGACAGGCCGGCCACCAGCAGCAGCAGGATGACCGAGGACCACAGCTCGAACGCCGCCACCCCCTCCAGCGCGTGCAGGAAATCGGCGCGGGACTCCACCGCCAGGATGCCGCCGCCCATGCCCGCCCGCAGGTACTGCCGGACCAGCGGCTGCCGGCCCCGCAGGAAGACCGCCGAGGCGGCGGCGCCGGTCTCGTCCAGCCGCCGGTAGGAGGCCGCGTCGATACCGGCCAGGGGCCCTTCAGCGCCGGCGGCGGAGAGGCTGTCGGTGGACAGCGCCAGGCGGCCGTGCCGGTCGAACACGATGGTGCCGGTGCAGCCGGCGCTTTGGTTCAGCCGGCGCCAGCGGGCGACCACCGAGTCGGGCGGCGGCGGCGGCGCCGCCGCCCAGATCAGGCGGGACTGCTCGGCGGCCAGCGCCAGCCGCCCCTCCAGCTGCCGGCGGGCCTCATGCTTGGCCTGGAAGAACAGCCAGGTCAGCATCACGTTCTGGACCATCACCACCGTGATGATCAGGAACCCGGCCAGCCGCACCTGGCGCTCGTATCCGTGCCATCGGTCGCTCATGCCATCAGAATAGCACAACCGCCTGGGGCTGTCAACATTTTTTTGGGCAACGGAACGCCCCCGCCGGCAGGCGGGGGCGTCGTTTCGGGACGGGGCAGTCACTTCGGGCAGCAGTCGCCGTCGCCCTTGCAGTCCATCATCATGCCGCGGTGGCCGTGCAGCCGGCCCTTCATGGCCTTGAGCTTGGCCTGCTGCTCGCCGGTCAGGACCCGCCGGACCGCCAGCATGTGGTCCAGCCGGGCGTCGTGCAGCTTCTGCTTCAGCTGGAAGACCTCCTTGGCCTTGGCCTTGATCTCGGCGTCCTTGGCGTTCTCGCCGATCATGTCGTGCAGCTCCAGCTGCTTGATCTTGAGGTCGGCGCCGGACTTGATCATCTCCTTGCGGTGCTGCATCGCCAGCGCGTCGATGTCGCCGGCCTGCTTGTCGGTCAGCGCCAGCTCCTTGCAGACCTCGGGGTTCTCCCACCACTGGCCGCGCATCCCCATGCCCATGCCCGGGCCGTCGCCCTTGATCATCCGGACCTCGCGCTTCTCGATCCGTTTCCCGCCCTCCTGGCAGTCGTGTCCCGGCATCTGCGCCAGCGCCAGCCCGGCGGCGACCGCCGTCACGGCGATCAGTGTGAACACCTGCTTCATGTTCCCTCCTCGTGGATTGGTTGTTGTGTGGTTTGTTGTGTATCGCGTCGTCGGGATGGATCTCGTCCGTCAGGGCCTGGGAAGCTTGAGGCGGCGTTCGCGGATGGTGCGCACCATCAGGCGGACCTCGTCGTCGAACCGCTGGTTGAACACCCGCAGTTTGGCCCGCTGCGGGACGGAGAGCAGGGCGTCCAGCTCGGCATGGTCGGCCAGCGTCCGCCGCAGCTTCTGCTGCTCGAGCTTGTCCAGCTGGTCCAGCCGGGCCTTCAGCTCGGCGTCCTTAAGGGGGCCGGCCAGCGCCTTCTCCAGCTCGTCGATCAGCTCGTCGCGCTGCCGGTCGAGGGACCGCCGGTTCTCCTCCATCTTCCGCAGCCGGGGGAAGAACCGGGCGATCTGGTCCTCGCTCAGGTCGAGGGCCTCGGTCATCCGGCTGATGCGCACCGCTTCCAGCATCTTGCGTTCCCGGCCCATGCGGGCCGGCGGGCAGGCGCTGTCGCAGGATTCGATCATCACCCGCTCCTCGACGTACTCCGGTGGAGCTCCGGGACGGCCCCGGCCCTCGGGCCCGTCCGGCGGTTCCGGCAGTGGCTGGGCGGCGGCCGCAACGGCCAGCGCGCAGATCGCGATCGGCGACCAGAAGCGTTTCATCGGGTCATCCCTTTCCCTTGTTCAATTCGGCGGCCAACAGCTCCAGCTCCTCCGTTGCCAGGTCGTCGATCAGCTCGGACCCCTGCTTGCCTTCGACCGACATCCGCTCCACCGCGATGCCCAGCGACTCGTCCAGGTCCGGTTCCTGGGCGCCGATCAGCTGCCCCGCGGCATCATCCTGGTCGGCGCCGCGGCCCTCGACCGACCATTCGGCTGCGGCGACGGCCAGCCGCTGGTCGGCCGCCTGCCGCTGCAGGGTCGCCGCGCCGACGGCGATCACCACCATGGCTGCGGCGGCGAGCGCCCCGTGCGCCAGCAGTCCGGGGGCGACGGCCCACGGGGCCCGCCGGGCCGCGGCCCGCTGCTGGACCACCGCCGGCAGCGTGGCGAAGAACGCCTCGCCGGGGTCCTCGACCCGCCAGGCATCGACGGCCGTCATCAGGTCCGGCCCGCCGCTGTCGAGCTCTATGTCGTGTTTGGCCTTCATCATCAAAGATATCCTTGGAGTTGTTTCCGCAGCTTGGCGGACGCCTGGAAGTAGTTGGCCTTGACGCTGCCCACCGACCGCTTGGTGATCCGGGCGATCTCCTCGTGCTTGAACCCCTGGTAGTGGTGCATCACGAACACCGTGCGCTGCTTGAACGGCAGCGAGGCCACCGCCCGCTTCACCGCCAGGGCCAGCCCGGCGTCCCGTTCCGGCGCCGGGGGGTCTGCCGCCTCGTCCAGCTGGAGCGGCGCCTTGAACAGCTTGCGGCGCCAATCGCTGCCCAGGTTGATGGCGATGCGGTAGAGCCAGGTCCTGACGCTGCTGTCGCCCCGGAAGCCGGGCAGGGCCTTGAAGGCCCGCAGGAACGCGTCCTGGGTGAGGTCCTTGGCCTCCTCCGCGTTGCCGGTGATCCGGTACGACAGGTTGTAGATCTCGCGCTGGTGGGCCCGGACGATCTCGTTGAACGCCGACCGGTCACCGGCCTGGAAACGCTCGACCGCGTGCTGCAGCTGCTCGGTCATGAAGGCGTTTACTGGATTAGACGGGCCGGTCGCCGCGATGGTTTAACCGGCCCACGATGAAAAAACGCCCCCGTACGGGGGCGTTCGCACGATCCGCATCAGAGCTTGAAGGAAACGCCCAAGGACAGGTAATACGGGTAGCCGACCCGGCAGGTGCCGGAGGTCTTGGGGTTGAAGAAATAGTTGCAGCCGGCGCTCAGCCCCAGCACCATGCGGCTATCCGAGGTGGCCGCCCCGTGCCAGTTGTCGTACCCCGGTGCCCAGTGCCACGAGCCGGAGACGAGTTCGTATCCCAATACCAGGCCGGCGAAGGGATCGACCTTGTCGGCGGGCATGAAATGCCAGTTGGCCTGCCCCCCCAGCACGATGAAGCTGTACGATACGTCGCCGTAGTAGTAGTCGAACGATTCGCTGGACCATCCCACCAGCGCCCCGCCGCCGATGTTCTTGTGGAACCCGTGCTCGAACTGCCCGCCCAGCATCAGATCGTGGTACCCGAACCCGACCAGCGGACCGATCATGTTCTCCTGTTCGCGGTACCCGGTGGCAGACGCGAGCGTTGCGGACATCATCAGGCATAATAGATACGCGGTCCTTTTCATGCGGTCACCTCATACATAGTAAGATGTAATACTGCGTTATGGCCAGATAATGATAGCATACGTCGCCGAGCCCGTCAAGGGCCTGCGTTACTTCAACCTCGGGCACGAAAAAAAAGCGGGGGTCACCCCCCGCTTTCCCACGGTCCGGATCACTTCAGGAAGTACTTGATGCCGGCCGATATCACCAGGCTGTTCGAGCTCTCGCCCTCGGAGAAAATGCTCTCGAAACCGCCGGCGACGTCCAGGTTCATCTTCTCGCCCATCGGCATCTCGAAGCCGGCCCCGGCGTCGATGCCGAAGTAGGTCTCGCTCGCCGACGCGCTGAAGCCCCCCACCGTCGCCTCGGCCTTGAACATGTGCAGGCCGGTCTTGGCCATGGCGTAGGGCTTCATCTTGCCCTCGCCGAAGTAATACTTGGCGCCGACCAGGATCGGCATGTCGGAGTAGCTGTATTCGTACTGCATGCCGTACAGCGTGCCGGACTCGCCGCCGAAGGAGACGTAGCCGACGGTGCCGGTCAGGTTGACGTTGGGCTTCCACTGGTACTCGAACTGCGGCAGGATGCCGAAGCCGGTGTTGGCGACATCACCGAAATCGCCCATCGGGAGATAGATGCCCACGTTGCCGCCCAGGCTCATCTTGCCCTGCGCCGAGGCCATCGTGGCAACCGCCAGCAGGCAGACCAGTACCGCCAGTCTCTTCATGGTGTTCGCTCCGTGACTAATGTGATGTTGGGTGGTGGTTGATTGACCCAATGATACGGGATACGCGGCGCGGATGTCAAGGGGTTGACCGATTTTTTCCGTACCGTTCCATTTTGAGAAGCGGAGCCGCCCGCCGGGCGGTCTCCGCTCCATCTGCTACCGGATCTTCTTCTTGTGCCGGTTGGCTCTCAGTGCTACCGGATCTTCTTCTTGTGCCGGTTGGCTCTCAGGCGCTTCTTGCGCTTGTGCGTGGCGATCTTGTGCCGTTTGCGCTTACGTCCACAGGGCATGTCGGATGTCACTCCTTTTATTTTTTCCTTGATGTTGCGATGTTACGACGATGGGAAGATGGGAAAACCGTAGCGTCTCACCTTCGCAATGGCGTCCGTTCGTGGGGCACGGTCACTTCTGCGAGACCAGCGCCTTGAGCTCGTTGGACGCCTGGAACACCGGCGTCAGGCGGGCCGGGATCTGCACGGTCTGCTCGGGCTTCTTGGGATTGCGCGCCAGACGGGGCTTCCGCTCCTTGACCTTGAACCGCCCGAAGCCGCGGATCTCGATGTTCTTGCTCTCGGACAGCGTCTTCATGATGGCGTCGAGGAACGAGTCGACGATCACC
>JALOPJ010000009.1 GCA_025453955.1 Candidatus Edwardsiibacteriota bacterium | reverse complement strand
ACCGAGCCCCAGCCGACGTTCTCCACCTGCTTCGGCGCGCCGTTCATGCCGCTGCACCCGACCACGTACGCCGCGATGCTGGCCGAGCGGCTGGCCAAGCACGGCGCCAACTGCTGGCTGGTCAACACCGGCTGGTCGGGCGGGCCCGTCGGGACCGGCAGCAGGATGAAGATCGGCATCACCCGGGCCCTGCTGACCGCGGCGCTGGAGGGCACGCTGGAGCGGTCGAAATTCACCGCCGACCCGGTCTTCAACGTGCTGGTGCCGGACGCCTGCGAGGGAGTGCCCGCCGAGGTGCTGACGCCGAGGAACACCTGGAAGGACCAGGCGGCCTACGACAGGAAGGCGAAGGAGCTGGCGGCGATGTTCGCCAAGAACTTCGAGCAGTACAAGGGCTCCGCCAGCGCGGCGGTGGTCGCGGCCGGCCCCAGGGCCTGAACGCGGCCGGTCCAACGGACGCCAACGAACAACAGACGGAGGTCCGCATGGGTAATTACGATATCAGCCACAACCAGATGATGGCGAAGGTCACCCTGAAATCGGTCCCGGACAAACCGGGGATCGCGGCCGAGGTGTTCTCGGTGCTGGCCGAGCACGGCATCGCGGTGGAGCTGCTGACGACCAGCCATACCGGCCGCACCACCGGGGACATCTCGTTCGCGGTGCCGCAGGACCAGGTGGAGGCCGTCAAGGCCCGGCTGGAGGGCGTCCGCAAGGAGGTCGGGTTCAAATCGATCGACAGCGACCCCGGCGTGTCGGTGGTCACCGTCCACGGCCAGGGACTGTCGCAGGACCCGGCCGCGGCCTCGCGCATCCTCAAGGCACTGGCCGGCGGCGGTATCAACCTGCAGATGATCAGCCAGTCCCTGAACTACCTCAGCTTCCTGGTCAACCGCTCGCAGCTGTCCCGGGGGCTGGACGTCCTGAAGGACCTGTGACCCGGGTCCTGGGCGTGATCCCGGCCCGCTTCGGCTCGACCCGGTTCCCGGGCAAGCCGCTGGCGTTGCTGGCGGGCCGCCCGATGATCGAGCACGTCTACGATCGCTGCCGCCGGGCCGCGCTGCTGGACGAGACGGTGGTGGCCACCGACGACGGGCGGATCCGCCGCTGCGTCGAGGGCTTCGGCGGTACGGCGGTGCTGACCTCGCGGCGGCACCCCTCCGGCACTGACCGGATCGCCGAGGTGCTCTCGAAACCCGGATTTCGACATTCGAACTACGACATCGTGGTCAACATCCAGGGCGACGAGCCGCTGGTGTCGCCGGCCGCCATCGACCGGTTGGCGAGGGCCATGATCGCGGACCCGCGGCTGGCGATGGCGACCCTGGCCGCGAGGTTCGGGGACCGGCGCGAGCTGGAGGATCCCAACACGGTCAAGATCGCGGCGGACGGCGGCGGCTATGCCCTGTACTTTTCGCGCGCCGTGATCCCGTTCCGGCGCGAGTCCGCCCGGTTCGACCTGCGCGACTACCGCAAGCACATCGGGATGTACGCCTACCGGGCGGATTTCCTGAAACGGTTCACCGCCTGGCCGCCCGGCCGGCTGGAGGGGATCGAGCGGCTGGAGCAGCTGCGGGCGCTGGAACACGGCGTGCGGATCAAGGTGGTCGGAACCCGGCACTACTCGCCGGCGGTGGACACGCCGGCCGACCTGCGGCGGGTGGCGCGGATCCTGCAGGGGGAAACGGGGAATTATGATAATGCTTGACTTTTATGATAATAAGCAATATGATATTCAAAGGATAGTCGGACAATAGCTAAAGGGTAATCGCCATGTTGCTTTGTAACAGGGATTGTACTAACAGCAAACCCCTCGTCTTTAATCCTGGTGAATTAAAGGTAAGGGGTTTTGTGATATACGAGATGAAAGGTAGGAATTACCATGCGTAGCAGAATAATAATTACCATAGCGTTGATGGCAAGTGCTATGTCTTTACATGCCGATAGCATACCATCGGATATATTTGAAGGTCCACCGACCAGTTCACCGCCACCCAGCGACAAACCATTTTTCGTAATATTCGCTGTCGGCAATGATCAAACCACACATCCAGTACAGCAGTATCTGAAAGATATTTTTGATGTTAATCACGTACCAAGCCTGCCAGGGTACGTGAAAGCGGTAACACGAAATAATATTATTCTGAATGTTAAATGCATAGGTACTGCTGGTGAAGCGGGCGGTAATTGCTTTAACGTCACCGGATACCCATCACCATATGGTCAAGATTATTGGTGCGAAGTAGGTTTCGATGCCGTGAAACAAGCAGCGCAGATTTATGATTTCAAGCAGTATGTCGACGAAAGTAATACGGTATACGGCGCATTAGTTGTACCAACACCACGCGGGAATGGCATTCATATTGAATCAACACGAGACATACAGTCGCCGTATGGTGGGTTTAAATTCCGGCTTGATTTTGGCTGCCGTGATTCACAGGAAAATTGCTTGGCTGCATTATGTTGCCATGAATTTGGCCATTATTGGTTCGATGATATCGGATATTTTAACCCCTACAATGATAAAAGTCTATTCCACGCCTGTAGCTTGGATGCACATTATAATTTAGGCGGTTACGATGTTATGGGCGCAGGACACCCGGGTATGGGATTTTGGGAAAACAGCAGATATGTCGATGTCTTACCCTCGCCGTTTAATCCATATTGGCGCATCCGCAATGGCTGGTTGACACCAGTTGAGATTAACAATACTACATTGAATTTACCTATTGAAGATATCTCTACAGGTAAAGCTTACATCGTAAAGAACCCACAATATCCTCTGCAATACTTTATCTTGACCAACCATCAAAAACGTGATGTTTACGAAGCTCATTGGCCACGAAAAGGCCTGATGATATGGCATGTATACTACGACATAAATAACCCCCCGCCAAGTTCGGGAATATATCTCTGGAAACCGAATCGTACACCCCCCGTGGATGTTGAATGCGCGCATGGCCTATGGGACTGGCAGTTAAACATGCTGCCGGATAGTTCTTTCGATACTTCCTCGTATGCGATCTCACCGAACCCCATATCTGGTTACGACAGCCTGGACATTTTCGGGATATATAACCCACCCAATAATATATACCGTCACGTCATCGGCGATACGAGCGATGCATACCCAAGCTCTATGGGCAACGATAGCTTTACGCAATTCTCAAACCCAAGCAGCAACTTTTACTATGTCCAAGGCGAAGGAAGCCCGGAATCAATACATTCAGGGATCAGCATCAGAAATATCCAGCAACCCGACACTATGCAGCCTGTCATGTACGCGGACATTTTTATCGATACTGCCAGCCTTGATTTCCCGCCGATTATTTTTCCTCCTGTCACTAAACTATCTGGTCCACCGCTGAGAGCGCAGATCTCTTGGCCGCCGGCTATTGATAAAAACCTTGCAGGTTATATATTGTATAAACAAATCGGGACTATTTTTGAACCGATAGTGACAACAGGTGATACATTTTACCATGATAGCGACATAAGCCTTAATCAAACAGAACATTATACAATCAGGGCTTTTGACAGCACAGGTTTACATAGCGAAATGTCCAACCGGGTAGGGCTGATGGTACCGCCCTTGGTTTCATTTTCTGATAATGCCACAAGCCATAACAACAGTCGTACGCTGACCGTAATGCCAAATGGCAGCCGGGCGCTTAGTCTGAATTCAGAAGGCAAGGTAATTTTAGCGCGGTATGCGTATAATGATTTCAGCGACCTGGTGATCGACACCGTTGGCACAGGACAGGAAAACAGCCTTGCTGATTACACTAGAATCGGCACGACACCAGGGCCTGAGTTTGATATATCCGCTGCATATAACACATTGCCATCGGTAAATCCGCCCAGCGCCACCGGGCATGCCGAATTGTGGGGATATAGGATGCAGCCCAGCAGCGGAGGGGTAGTGTACCCTTGGCAGGATATTTGGTATAGCAACCTGATCGACGGCGGCACGTATTATTACTACCAAACCGTTATGCATGTGTCGCCGCCGTCGATTTACCGGGTGAACAAGGGGCTGGCGCATGTGGCTTGGGAGGTGATCCGGGCAGATCGGGTGCCGGGCGGCATGAGTTATACCTATACGCTAAAATACCTGCTTGATGGCTGGATGCTGCAGACCGTTCAAATCCCGGAGATCGTGCACACGGAATCGTGGTTCGAACCTTCTTTGGACACCTTGCCGCACTTGGACAGTGCGCTGATACCGCACAGCGTTTGCGTGACGGCCGACCCTCTGGGCAAACCCCATATCATATGGGACCGTAACGGCGAGGTGTACTACACTACCAAGCAAAATGGCGTGTGGACACAACATGTGAATCTTTCAAATGCTTTAGTTAATCGGCCAGCTAAAGAACCATTCATCGACTGTTGGGGCAATACTGTATCAGCGATTTGGGTCGAGGAGGAAGTTAATGGGTGCAGTAATGTATGGCTAAGGCAGCATGCTATAGGGGGGGCATATGATTTATGGGGACAATACGTACCAATTGCCACAACATTGACTCAGGATTCCCGCTGGCCGCAAGTGGTTGGCAATAGCTATGTTACATGGAGCGAGCAAATCAATGGCGCTAATTGGGAAATCTTCTGCAGTGAACTGACTGGCGGAACACCGCAAAATGTCAGCAATTCCCCGAATGCTTCACGTCATAGCCAGTTCTTCTATTGGGAGAGTGGCGATAACGCTAGATTGTCCTTCGCCTGGGCCGAAGGCGAAACAGCACCTTTTACGATAAAAGCAGCGACCATTGAGGCCGAGGTGCAACCGAAGTTTGTCGTAACCGTGGGTCAACCAGGATTGAATCCATATACTTTGCACCGCGATAGCTTCATGACCTATCCATCCGGTGTTGCGGTGGATTATGCTGAGAATGAATTATCATATACTATGCCCATGCTAGATACTGCAAGTGAATACGATTTGCAAATCGTTGGGTATTATGAAAGTAACGATAAATGCCAATGGAAGCAATTAATTGAACTTGACGGCAAGTGGAGACATCAGATGGTGGTAACTGCTGGCACGCCAGAAACATTGAAGGTGCGTGTACCGCCTGCATTTATAAGGGATGGCGGGTTGGATGTGAAGATAATCAGGAAAACGGGTGATTTTTCAGCCATTTCACAATTCGCGCTGTTTGAAAACAGAGATGTCGGGAAAGGTGGGCCCCAACTCGAGGAAACGCATAATAATAGCATGACGTCGCAATTCTCGTTGTGCCAAAATACTCCTAATCCATTCAATGAATATGCAACCATACAGTATCAGTTATCCGCGCCCGGCAAAGTGCAGCTATCAATTTATAATATAACGGGGCAATTAGTGAAAGAGCTGGTGAACGTTGTTCAGCCTGCGGGTGCGTATAAAACAAAGTGGGATGGACGCGATGCGAACGGGAGGATGGTTGGAACTGGTATTTATATTTATAGGTTGAAAACTGTAGACCAGCAGTTGACGAAAAAAATGATGCTTATAAAGTAGTTTTTTATGTAAGGGAAGCTATATTGATGAGAATAATGTTGTTAATCTTGTTGGTAGCTGCTAATCTCTGCTACGCTATTGGTTTTAAACAAGTGGCGTATTTCAATACGGGCACTACATGGTATCTATCGGCAATTGATAGCGACCATGATTATTGTTATGAAATTTACTCAAATACCCTCGGCACACCGTGGCCATGGTCTATATATGTTAACGCGGGCGGTAATATATATACGTACCAAACATTGAACCCACCTGACAGTTCCTCACCAGTGGCAGCGGGAATTATTGATAATGATAGCTTTGCTGATGTCGTTAGTCGGAATTATGGAGGCCCGATTGCTGTATGGGAATCTTCCACATACAATTCATATGTTGATTTTTTAGCTTGGGCGGATACAACAGATACATGCAATCCGATGTGGACTTACATCACCGACCTCGACCAAGACGGCAGCAAGGAAATACTATGCCGGTCGGATGCTGACCAGGCGACCCGGGTCTATGAGTGCACTGGCGATAATGACTACCATATGGTTTACAAAGGCTATCCTGATCTACCTGAAAGTTTAAGCTACCTGGGCGGCATCGCGTGTGGCGATTATGACGGCGATGGGCTGATGGAAATGGTGATGAGCGAGGGTGATGGCATCTTTCCGCACGTTTGGTCCCAAGTCTACATCATGGAAAACACAGCGATAGGTGTTGATTCATATGCTACTATCGCCAAGGACAGCGTGCTCACCTTGGCCGCCTATAACCTTTGCACCGGTGAGGACATGGACGGCAATGGCAAGAAGGAGTTCGTGATCCTGGGCCGGCACAACCCGGGCGACGGGCTGTGGGACGAGGTGGTCACCATCTTCGAGGCCACCGGCAACGACACCTACGTTCACGTGTGGGAACATACCTTCCAAACAGGACTGGGTCTTTTGTTCGGCCAATGCGACATTAAAACAGGAGATGTGGACCGGGACGGCCGGCAGGAGTTGGTGATCGCCACCCCGGAAAGCCTGTTTGTTTACAAGGCGGTTGGCATTGGCGATTTCCAGCAGATCACAGCCATGCGCACCGGCGCGGATTACGCCAACCGGGTGAAGGACGGCGTGCTGCTGGTGCACGACATGAACCGGAATGGCTACGACGAGGTCGTGCTGTCCGGCCGCTGCGACGCGGGCGGGACGGTCTACGAGACGCGGTTCTACGAGGCGATGGGCGAGGTTGTTTTCGACAGCGTGAAGGCGACGTCGCGGGACACCGGCATCACGGTGGAGTGGTGGACCGGGGCCCAGTTCGCCAATTACGGGTTCGAGCTCTACAAGCATGAGCCGGGCATGGCGGACACGGCGTACTATCTGCTCCACCTGGCGCTGGATTCGGTTCAGTGCGACACCACGCATCGACATTACTTTTACCATGACAGCGACGTGATGACCGACTCGACCTACAGATACAAGGTGCGGGCGCTGACGCTGAACAACGATAGCGACTACCATGGCCCGGTGACGGCTTTGGGCGTGGGCGGGAACCCGGCCCATGGCAAGCCCCTGCCGTTCGCCCTGTGCCAGAACGCGCCTAACCCATTCCGGCGGTCGACGGCGGTCCGGTACCAGTTGCCAGCTCCGGGCTTGGTGGAACTCAGCATCTATAACGCCGCCGGCCAGATAGTCAAGACGCTGGTGCGAGGATCGCGGCCAGCTGGCGGGCATTGCGCCGTATGGGACGGCAGGGACGACCGGGGCAGGCCGGCAGCGTCGGGTATCTACTTCTGCCGCCTTTCGGCGGGCGGATCAAGCGACACCCGCAAGATGGTCGTTCTCCAGTGAGTCGTGCCCTGACAGGCGGCCTTGCCGCGGCTGCTGGCGGCGAAATAACCCTTGACTTTGGCGGCCGGGCGCGGTAAAATAATTTCTTGCACCAACCAGAACGGCAACATAAAAGGAAGACGGACATGTTGATTCGCTCCTCCCGGCTCCCGGTGCTGCTGGCCGTGGCCGTGGCGCTGTGCCTGACGGCCACCGGCTGCGACCAGTTCATGAGCAGCGCCATGATCTACCTGCAGCAGAACCCGCCGGATTACGAGAAGGCCATCGTCCAGCTCAAGGAAGGCATCTCCATGGTGCCGGAGAACGGTAACTACTACCGGATGCTGGCCTATTGCTACTTCAACAACCGGCAGTACAAGGAAGCCCGCGAATCCTACGACAACGCCGTCAAGCTCCTGCCCGACAAGAAGGACTCGCTGGAGAAAGCCCGCCTGGAGAACTGGGACGATCTGTACCGCGGCGCCCACACCTACGCCGGCAAGATCTCCAAGGCGCCGCCCGAGTCCCTCCAGGCCGCTGTCGCCAAGGCGCAGCAGGCCCTGGACAACGCGATAGTGTTCATGCCATCCAACGACCTCAACCTGATGATGCAGGCCTTCATCTACCAGCAGGCCGGCCGGGCGGAGGATGCCCGCAAGGCCTACCTCAAGGCCGTCGAGATCAATCCCCAGAACAGCAAGGCCTACGTGCTGCTCGGCAAGACCGCCTACAATGACACCAAGTACGATCAGGCCATCGACTATTTCAGCAAGGCGGTGGCGATCAACCCGGCCGACACCAACTCGCAGTTCCTGCTGGGCCTCAGTTTTTTCGCCAGCAAGAAATACGAGCAGGCGATCGCTCCGTTCCGCAAGGCCAACGCGCTCAACCCCGACGACCGCGACGCGTTGATCAACCTGGCGAAGTGCCTGATGCTCGAGGACAAGACGCCCCAGCTGGCCATCGACCCGCTGGAAAAGGCGCTGCAGCTGAAGGAGGACGACGAGACCTGGTACCTGTTGGGCCTGGTGGCGCTGAACCCGAAGGTCAACGACATCGACCGGGGCATGCGGGCCTTCAAGCGGGCGACCGAGCTGAAACCGGCCATGCGCGACTACTGGGTCTCGCTGCACAGCATCTACAAGACGAAGAAGATGAAGGCCGAGCTCAAGCTGGTCGAGCAAAAGCTAAAGGAACTGAAATAGCGGGTCCGGTATCACCGGGACCGGGGAAGGCGGCAGAGCCGCCTTCCCCTTTCTTATCCGCTGGCCAGCCCGGCGCCGCCAACGGAAAAAAGCCGTTTTTTTGTTGAAAAGCAGCGGTAAATCTGATATCATGTAAGTTATTGCAGTTGCACCATATTAATCGGTCGCCCAAAGCCGGGGACGTCGGGTGATATATGATTTGATCGTCATCGGTGGCGGTCCTGCCGGCATGATGGCGGCGATCGCCGCGGCCAGCGCAGGAATCCGTCCGTTGTTGCTGGAAAAAATGCCGGAGCCGGGCAGGAAACTCCTTCTGACCGGCAACGGCAGGTGCAACCTGGGCAACGACCTCGATCCGGCGCGGTTCATCGGCGATTGCGGCCCGCGCGCCCGGTTCCTGCGGAACGCCCTGCACCAGTTCGGCGGCGGCGATACGGTCCGGTTCTTCGCGGAGCGGGGCGTGACGGTCCAACTTGAGAACCGTCACCAGTACTTTCCCCGCCGGGGCGGCGCCGCCGCGGTGCTGGAGGCGCTGCTGGCCGAGCTGCGCCGCAGCGGGGCCGAGGTCCGCGCCGCCGCCGCCATCACCGGCGTCCGCGGCGGACCGGGCCGTTTCGAACTGCTGGCCGGGGGGGAGATGCTGCGCTGCCGTTCGCTGGTGCTCGCCACCGGCGGCCGGTCATACCCCGCGACGGGATCGGACGGATCCGGTCATGATCTGGCGGCATCGCTGGGGCATGCGGTCACGCCGGTCCATCCCGGCAACGTGCCGCTGAGGGTGACGGGCGGCTGGACCGCCAGGCTGCAGGGCATCAGCCTGGCTGAATGCGCGCTGGCGATCGGGAAGGGCGGCGCGGCCCCAGCGTTCGCCGGCGGTTTGGTCTTCACGCACTACGGCATTTCGGGCCCGGCGGCGCTGGCGGCCAGCCGGCCGCTGGCCCCGGCGCTCGAACGCGGGCCGGTGGCGGCCGCCCTCGACCTGCTGCCGGCGCTGTCCGTCCAGCGGTTGGACCGGGAACTGGTCAGCCGGGCCGCCCGGTTCGGGAAGAAGACGATCAAGGGATTGGTGGGGATGCTGCTGCCGGACCGGTTGGCGGGCGTCGTGGTCGACCATCTTGCGCTGCCGCCGGCGGTCCCGGCCAGCCAGTTGACGGCCAGGCAGCGCGCCGGCCTGGTCCGCGCGATCAAACGGTTCCCTCTGACCATCGAGGGCACCAGGGGGTTCGGCGAAGCGATGGTCACCATCGGCGGCGTCGACCTGCGCGGGGTCGACCCGGCCACCATGGGATCGCAGCGCATGACGGGACTCCATTTCTGCGGCGAACTGCTGGACCTCGACGGCCCGTGCGGCGGATACAACCTCCAGATCGCCTGGACCACCGGCTGGGTCGCCGGCCGGTCGGCCGCGCGGGGACTGCGGCCGTGAGCCGGGCCGGCATCAGGGCATCGCTGGGGTCGTTCGAGCAGCGCCTGACGGTGTGGGCGCGCTGGGCGGTGCTGTTCCTGGTGCTGCTGCTGCTGGCGGTGGACCCCGGCCTGGGCGTCGACCGCGGCACGGGCCTGTACCTGGCGGTGGCCGGCGCGGCGGCCTACAACATCCTGCTGTTCTTTTCCAGCGCGGCGACCCTGGCCTGGCTGCGGCGGCGCTGGATCACGCTGGGGGTCGACCTGGCCTTCACGACCCTGCTGGTGCTGTTCACGTCCGGCGGCGCCAGCCGGTTCTTCTACCTCTACCTGCTGTGCATCCTGTGGGCGGCGCTGGCCGGCGGCAAGCGGACCGCGCTGGCCGCCAGCGCCCTGGCGGCGGCGCTCTACGGATCGGTGCTGGCGTCCCGCGGCGAGCTGGTGCCGGACCCCGCCTACCTCTCCGACCAGCTGTTCCGCGTCGGGTTGCTGGCGCTGACGGCGCTGTGGGCGGGGCTGATCGCGGACCAGCAGGGGATGTGGTCCCGCCGCACCAGCGAGCTGTCGACCATCGCCGACCAGTGGTCCAAGGCCGCCACCGACATCCAGTCGGCCGCGCTGTTCGGGATCGGTGCGCTGCTGGCGTCGTCCGACAGCATCGAGGAGACGCTCAACCTGACCCTGGACGCGGTCGAGGACATCATCCAGTCGGATCGCTGCTCGATCCTGCTGCTGGACAGCGGCACCAACGAACTGGTGCTGCGCGCGGCCCGCGGCATGCGGGCGGGGATGGTCGGCAAGCTGCGGCTGAAGGGCGACCAGGGCATCGCCGGACAGGTGCTGTCCTCCGGGCAGCCGCGCAGCGTGCCCGACACCGACAAGGACCCGCTGTTCGTGCCCTCGCCATCCGGCTACGACAAGATCCGCTCGATGCTGGTGGTCCCGCTGATCGTGCGGGAAAAGCGGATCGGGGTGATCAACATCTCGGAGGTGCGCGAGGCGCGGCGCTTCACGGCGCGCGACCTGGAGGCCATCACGCTGGTGGCCAGCTACGCCGCCCTGGCGCTGGAGAACGCCGGCATCATGGAGGAGATGGAGAAGCAGGCCGTGACCGACGGGCTGACCGGCCTCTACAACTACCGTTTCTTCTCGCAGCGGCTGGCCGCGGCGGTGCGGGAGGCCGGTCCCGGCGGGCGGGGCCTGGCGCTGATCTGGATGGACCTCGACCATTTCAAGGAGTACAACGACACCTTCGGCCACCTCAAGGGCAGCGAGATCCTGAAACGGCTGGGCGGGATCATCGACCGCGCCGTGGGCCCGGCCGACAAGGTGATCTGCCGCTACGGCGGCGACGAGTTCGCCGTGATCCTGCCGGGCGCGGACCGGGACGGCGCGCTGGCGGCGGCCGAGCGGATCCGGCTGGCGATCGGCGGCACCGAATTCGCCGAGCACCGGCCGGGCGGCCTGCAGCTGTCGGCCAGCCTGGGCGTGGCCTGCTTCCCGGAGGACGCGGCCGAGCCGCGGGCGCTGATCGAGAAGGCCGACCAGGCGATGTACCGGGCCAAGCAACGGGGCAAGAACCGCACCGCCTTCTGGCGGGGACCAACCATTCATATCAGGAGTGTGACCGCATGAGGATCGCCGTGGTGGGCACCGGCTACGTCGGGCTGGTGACCGGGACCTGTTTCGCCGACATGGGCAACGACGTCTGGTGCGTCGACATCGACCGGCGCAAGATCGACAACCTGCGGCGGGGCGTGGTCCCCATCTTCGAGCCGGGGCTGGAGGAGATGGTGCGCCGCAACGCGGGACAGGGCCGGCTGCGGTTCACCACCGATCTGGCCGAGGCGCTGGCCGACGCCCAGTTCGCCTTCATCGCGGTGGGCACGCCGCCGGACGAGGACGGCTCGGCCGACCTGCGGCACGTGCTGGCGGTGGCCCGCCAGATCGGCCGGCTGATCGACCGCCACCTGGTGATCGTCAACAAGTCGACCGTGCCGGTGGCCACCGCCGCCCGGGTCCGCCGGGCGGTGCGCGGCGAGCTGGTCCGCCGCCGCAAGGGAACCGTCCCGTTCGACGTGGTGTCCAATCCCGAATTCCTCAAGGAGGGTGACGCCATCAACGACTTCGCCCGGCCGGACCGGATCGTGGTGGGCTGCGACAGCGAGCGCGCCGCCGGCCTGATGCGCCAGCTGTACGAGCCCTTCGTCCGCAACGGGCACCCGCTGCTGGTGATGGACGTCGCCTCGGCCGAACTGACCAAGTACGCGGCCAACGCCATGCTGGCGACCCGCATCAGCTTCATGAACGAGCTGTCGCGGCTGTGCGAGCGCGTCGGCGCCGACATCGCCCAGGTGCGGCGGGGCATCGGCAGCGATTCCCGCATCGGGATGCCGTTCCTCTACGCCGGCCTGGGCTACGGCGGCTCCTGCTTCCCCAAGGACGTCAAGGCGCTGGTCCAGACGTCGCGTCAGCACGGCCTGCGGCCGCTGATCCTGGACGCGGTCGAGGAAGTCAACCGCACCCAGCGGGCGCAATTCATCGCGGCGATCCTCAGCCGTTTCCGGGGGGCGGTGCGCGGCCGGACCTTCGCGGTGTGGGGGCTGGCGTTCAAACCCCAGACCGACGACATGCGGGAGGCCCCGGCCGTGGACATCATCGGGGCACTGCGCAAGAAAGGAGCGCGGCTGGCGGTCCACGACCCGGTGGCGATGGCGACCGCCCGGGCCGTGTTGGGTGACCGGGGCATCGACTACGTCCCTGACGCCTACGATGCCCTGCGCGGCGCCGACGCCCTGCTGCTGCTGACGGAGTGGCACCAGTTCCGGGAGCCGGACTTCTCGCGGATGAAGAAACTGCTCAAACGTCCGGTGATCTTCGACGGTCGGAACCAGTACGACCCGGCCCAGCTGCGGCAGCTGGGGTTCACCTACCACTGCATCGGCCGGCCCTGAGATGGCGCGCGTCAAGCATGCGGTGGTGGCCGGCGGGGCCGGCTTCATCGGGTCGCACCTCTGCGACCGGCTGCTGGCCGACGGCTGCCGGGTGACGGCCGTGGACAACCTGGTGACGGGCCGGCCGGCCAACATCGCCCACCTGCGCGGCCAGCGCCGGTTCCGGTTCCTGCGGCACGACATCGCCAGGCCGCTGCGGCTGGCCGGACCGGTCGACCGCATCTTCAACCTGGCCTCGCCGGCCAGTCCGGTCGATTTCCCCCGCATCCCGGTGGAGATCCTGCTGGCCGGGTCCTACGGTTCCCGCAACCTGCTGGACCTGGCGGTGCGGACCAAGGCCCGCTACCTGCTGGCCTCGACCTCCGAGGTCTACGGCGATCCGCTGGTCCACCCCCAGACCGAGGCCTACTGGGGCAACGTCAATCCGGTCGGCCCCCGCAGCTGCTACGACGAATCCAAGCGGTTCGCCGAGGCCATCACGATGGCCTACCACCGGGCCCGGTCGGCCGACGTCCGCATCGTCAGGATCTTCAACACCTACGGCCCGCGGATGCGGCTGGACGACGGCAGGGTGGTGCCGGCCCTGGTGGACCAGGCGCTGCGGGGCCTGCCGTTGACCGTGTTCGGCTCCGGCCGCCAGACCCGCAGCTTCTGCTACGTCACCGACCTGGTCGACGGCATCTGCCGGCTGATGGAATCGGACGCGGCCGGCCCGGTCAACATCGGGAATCCCAGCGAGATGCCGATCATCGAGTTCGCCCGGGCCATCAAGCGCATCACCGGCGCCAGCTCGGCGATCGTTTTCCAACCGCTGCCGGCCGATGATCCCAAACAGCGGCGGCCCGATATCCGCAAGGCCCGGCGGCTGCTGGGCTGGCGGCCGCGGGTCGCCTTCGAGCGTGGCATCCGCACCACCATCGACTGGTTCGCGACCGAGGGGCAACGATGAAGCTGTCCGTGATCATGCCGGTCTACAACGAAAAGGCCACCATCGACAGGATCATCGCCAGGGTCCAGGCCGTTCCCATCGAGAAGGAACTGGTGATCGTGGACGACTTCTCCAGCGACGGGACCAGGGATGTCCTGAAGTCGTACGAAGGGGCACCGGGCATCAAGGTCCTTTACCATCCCCGCAATTTGGGCAAGGGAGCCGGGATCCGCACGGGGATCAGGGAGTGCACCGGCGGGATCGTCATCATCCAGGACGCCGATCTGGAATATTCGCCCGAGGAGTATCCCGGGTTGATCGAGCCGATCCTGCGGGGCGCCGCCGACGTGGTCTACGGCTCGCGGTTCTACGGCACGCACCGGGTGTTCATGGTGTGGCACTACGTCGGCAACCAGCTCGTCACCGCCCTGACCAACGTGCTCTACAACACGATGCTGACCGACATGGAGACCTGCTACAAGGTGTTCCGGGCGGAGGTGATCAAGGGGCTGGATCTGAAGGCGAACCGCTTCGACATCGAGCCGGAGATCACGGCCAAGATCTTCAAGAACCGCAGGCTGCGGGTCTACGAGATGCCGATCACCTATGACGGACGCGATTATCACGAAGGCAAGAAGATCCACTGGTACGACGCGGTGCCGGCGATCTGGACCCTGATCAAGTACCGGTTCGTCGACTGATGGGCCGCAGGCGGAAAACGTCGCCACCGCCCGATCCGGCCCCGGGACCCGGGGCCGCGGCCTGGCATACCCGGCATCCCCGGCTGGCGCTGGGCGCGGTGCTGGCATCGTTCGCCGTGCTGTCGCTGCTGATGTTCGACCCCAAACCGTTCGTGGGCGGCGACAACGCGGCCTATGTGGCGTTGTCGCGTTCGCTGGCCGGCGGCACGGGCTTCAGCGAGATCTGGACGCCGCAGGGCGGACCGCACACCCAGTACCCGTTCGGGTTCCCGCTGCTGCTGGCGCCGTTCTCCCTGGCGGGCGCGCCGTACGCATGGTACAAGCTGATCCCCTGGCTGTCGGGACTGCTGGTCCTGGCGGCCCTCTGGCTGCTGCTGGCGGCCGGCCACCGGGCCGCCGGCGCGCTGGCGGTGCTGCTGCTGGCCGTCAACCCGCTGTTCCTCGAGTACTCCCACTGGGTCCTGTCCGAGCTGCCGTTCCTGCTGTCCGCGCTGGTCACGTTCCTGGTGCTGCGGCGCTGGGAGGAGCGCGGCGGCCATGGCTGGCTGGCGGCGCTGGTGCTGTCGGCCGCCTGGACCAACTACGTCCGCAGCGCGGGCATCGCGCTGTATGCCGGCATCTTCGCCTACCTGCTGATCCGGCGACGCTACCGCGAGGCCGGGGCCTTCATCGCCGGCTGCGTCGCGCTGACGCTGCCCTGGGCGCTGCGCAACGCCCACTACGGCACCTCGGGCGGGTACCTGGAGCAGTTCCTGATGCGCGACCCCTACCAGCCGGAGCTGGGGCACCTCGGGGTCGGCGGCCTGGCCGTCCGGTTCTCCTCGAACCTGAAAATGTACGCCATGCAGGTGGTGCCCCGGATGTTGTTCCCGGCGGCCGACCGCTGGGGCCTGTCGGGCGTGCTGCCGCTGGTGGCGTTGCTGACCGCGGCGCCGGCCGCCGCGGCGCTGGTCGCCAGGCTGGCCCGGTCGCCGGCGGGGTTCGACCTGTTCGCCGCCGCCTATCTGGCCATGGCCATGCTGTGGCCGGAGGCGTGGTGCGACGCGCGGTTGCTGCTGCCGCTGCTGCCGTTGCTGCTGTTCTACCTGGTGTCGGCCTACGGCTTCGCGCTGGCACTGCTGTCCCGCGGGCGCGGCAGGCGGCCGGCGGCCGCCGCGGCGCTGTCGCTGCTGCTGGCCGCGAACCTGGCCGCGGCCTGGCCCGGAGTGACCGGGGGCCTGTCCGTCCGCCGGGAGTTCGCCCGCGACCGCTTCGCCGGCTACGACCCGGTCTGGCGCAGCTTCTTCGCCGCGGCCGGCTGGGTGGGGCGCAACGCTCCGCCGCAGGCGGTAGTGGTGTCCCGCAAGCCGTCGCTGTTCCACCTGGAGAGCGGGCGCCGCTCGTACTGCTACCCGTTCACCGCCGACCGGGACTCGGTGCTGGGGGCGGTCTCGCGGGCCGATTACGTGATGGTCGAGCCGGTCAGCGGCACGACCCAGCGCTACCTGGTCCCGGCGGTGCAGCCGCTGCTCGAAACACGGTTCAAGGTCGTCTACGCCGCGGGGGATCCCCCGACGTTCGTGCTGCAAGTGCTCAAGGAGCCCGACGATGAAAAGAAATGACAAGACGCTCGATCTCTCGGTCGTCGTCCCGGTGTACAACGAGCGGGACAACATCGCCGAGCTGTCGCAGCGGCTGACCAAGGTGCTGAGGGGCCTGAAGCTGTCGTACGAGGTGCTGTTCGTCGACGACGGCAGCGACGACCGGCCGCTCGCCGCGGACGCGCCGCACGGGGTCAGCGGGACGCTCGCCGAGATACTGAAGGCGAAGAAACTCGATAAGAATATCTCGGCCTTGACCCTTGCGAAAAATTCCGGGAAATCGCAAGCCTATATCGTCGGTTTCGACGCCGCCCGCGGTGACATCGTCGTCACCATGGACGGCGATCTGCAGGACCGCCCGGAGCAGATCCCCGATTTTATCGCAAAGATCAACGAGGTTCCCGGTTACGACCTGGTCACTGGATGGAAGTACACTGGGAAAGGGAAGCGTGCCAAATCGTCCGAAAGGTTCAACGCGCTGGTCAGTCGGGTGACGCGACTTCATATCCATGATACGAACTGCCCGTTCAAGGCATATCGCCGAGATGTCGTGAAGAACATCTGGGTGTACGGGAATCTGTATCGATTCATCCCGGCGATGGCCTATTGGCAAGGCTACAAGATCGCCGAGATCAAGGTTGAGAACGATCCACGAGCGCATGGGGTCACCAAGTACGGCCCGGGGCGCTGGATGGGCGGCTTCATCGACCTGTTGACGGTTTTTTTCCTGACGCAGTACATCAAGCGGCCGTTGTACCTGTTCAGCATCGCGGGTACGATATCCTTCACGCTGGGATTCGTCATCGAGCTGTACATCCTGATCGATGGGATCATGAAAGGGTTCATCAGCCATACGGCGTTGATGCTGCTGGGCATCGTCTTCATCATCGCCAGCATCCAGTTCATCTCCACCGGCCTGCTGGCCGAGATGATCATCCGGGTCCGCCAGGAACTGCAGCGGGACGTGCCGGTGTATACGAAGATCTGACCCATTGAACGGGATCCCGATCGCGTGAAAAAGAAACGCCTGATCATCCTCGGCTCCACCGGCTCGATCGGCACCCAGACGCTCGAGGTGGTGCGGCGCCACCGCGACCGCTTCGCGGTGGCCGGCCTGGCCGCCAACTCGCGCTTCGACCTGCTGGCCCGGCAGATCGCCGAGTTCCGGCCGGCCATGGCCTGCGCCGGGGAGGATCACGACCGCGACGGCTGGCAACGGGCCGCGCGGCGCTGCGGCACGGTCGCGGCCTTCGGGGCCGGGGGCCTGGCCCGGTTGGCCGCGCTGCGCGGCGCCGGCCTGGTGGTCAACGCGCTGGTGGGCGCGGCCGGACTGGAGCCGACCCTGGCGGCCGTCACCGCCGGCCACGACGTGGCCCTGGCCAACAAGGAGACGCTGGTGGCAGGCGGCGAGCTGGTGATGCGGGCGGTGCGCAGCAAGGGGGTCCGGCTGCTGCCGATCGACAGCGAGCACGCGGCCCTGCACCAGTGCCTGGACGGCCGCGACCCGGCCACGGTCAGGCGCCTGATCCTGACCGCCTCCGGCGGGCCGTTCCGCACCCACCCCCGGCACCGGCTGCACGCGGTGCGGGCCCGCCACGCCCTGCGGCACCCCACCTGGCGGATGGGGCAGAAGGTGACCATCGACTCGGCCACGCTGATGAACAAGGGGCTGGAGATGATCGAGGCCCACCACCTGTTCGGCGTGCCGCCCCGGCGGATCGCCGTGGTGGTCCACCCCGAGTCGATCGTCCACTCGCTGGTGGAGTTCATCGACGGCTCCGTCCTGGCGCAGCTCTCGGTGCCCGACATGCGCCTGCCGATCCAGTACGCGCTGACCTGGCCGGAGCGGCTGCCCTCGCTGGTCAGGCAGTGCGACCTGGCGGCGCTGGGCAAACTGACCTTTCACGCGCCGGACGCCGGGACCTTCGGCTGCCTGCGGCTGGCCTACCGGGCGATCGCGGCGGGCGGCACGCTGCCGGCGGTAATGAACGCCGCCAACGAGGTGGCCGTGGCGGCCTTCCTGGAGGACCGCATCGGGTTCCTGGACATCCCGCGGGTGATCGGCCGGGCGATGCGCACCGTCCGCCGCCCGCCGCTGCGCGGCATCGGCGACATCCGGGCGGCCGACGCCGCGGCCCGCGCCCACACCAACACGCTGATCGGGGGATAAATGCTGTCAACGATCCTGGAACTGGCGCTGGTCGTCCCGGCCGTGCTGTTCGCCATCACCATCCACGAGTACGCCCACGGCTGGGTGGCCGACCGGCTGGGCGATCCCACCGCCCGGCTGATGGGCCGGCTGACCCTCAACCCGCTGGCCCACCTCGATCCGATCGGCGCGCTGATGCTGGTGCTGGTGCGGATCGGCTGGGCCAAGCCGGTGCCGGTCAACCCCAACAACCTGCGGGACCCGCGGCGGGACATGATCTGGGTCTCGCTGGCCGGCCCGGTGACGAACCTGGCCGCGGCGCTGGTGCTGGGCACCGCGGTCCGGCTGATGGTGACCTACAACGTCGGGCTGGGGCCGCTGACCGCGCCGGTGCTGACGCTGCTGGTGCTGGGCGTGGTGATCGACGTGGCGCTGGCGATCTTCAATTTCCTGCCGATCCCGCCGCTGGACGGGTCGAAGGTGCTGGCCGGCCTGCTGCCGGGGCGCTGGGCCTACCAGTACCTGCGGTTCGAGCGGTTCGGCCCGATCGCGCTGATCGGCCTGATCCTGGCCGGGCAGCTGTTCGGCATCAACGTGCTGGGCCGGCTGATCAACCCCGCCATCGGCTTCTTCGTGGCCCTGTTCACCGGCTATCCGCTGCAGCAGTTCAAGATGCTGTGACCGACACATCGACGAGGTCAACCATGCCCAAGCGACTGGTCCACACCGACAAGCACTACCTGTCCCGCCAGGGGCTGGGGCACATCACCATCAAGGGGATGCTGGCGCGCTCGGCCGGGCTCTACCCCTTCAAGACCGCGCTCCAGATCAAGCGGGGCGACGAGTTTGACAAGGTCACCTACCGCGAGCTCAAGGAGCGGGCCGACCAGCTGGAGTCGGGGCTGGTGGCGCGCGGCATCAAGTTCGGCGACCGGGTGGCCGTCATCGGCGAGAACTGCCCGGAGTGGGCCGAGAGCTACTTCGCCCTGGCCTCCCTGGGCGCGGTGATCGTGCCGCTGGACTCCCAGCTCAAGGCCCAGGAGATCCGCCACATCCTGACCGACTCCGAGAGCTGCGCGGTGATCGCCACCGACGGCTACCAGGAGATGGTGGGCGAGGCGGTCCACAAGCTGCCGACGGTCCGCAACGTCTACCGGATGAACGACCTCTCGGCGCTGTACGAGCCGCCCCAGCCCAAGCTGCTGAAGCGCCAGGTGCAGCTGGACGACCTGGCGGTGATCATCTACACCTCGGGCACCACCGGCCAGGCCAAGGGCGTGATGCTCTCCAACAAGAACATCATGGCCGACGTCGACAGCTGCTACCAGACCTGGTTCTACGACCATCACGACACCTTCATCTCGGTGCTGCCGCTGCACCACACCTTCGAGGCCACCGGCGGGATGCTGGTGCCGCTCTACGCCGGCGCCACCATCTGCTACGCCCGCTCGCTCAAGTCGCGCGACATCGTGAACGACATCCGCGACAGCCAGGCCACCATGATGCTGGGCGTGCCGCTGCTGTTCGAGAAGATCTACGAGGGCATCCTGCGGGCGGTGAAGGAGAAGCCGATGCTGACCCGGGCCGCCTTCGCCGCCTCCTCCGGCCTGGTCAAGTCGATCAAGTCGCTGACCGGCGCCACTGCCGGCAAGAAGGTGTTCGGCTCGATGCGCGAGAAGGCCGGGCTGTCCACCCTGCGGCTGCTGGTGTCGGGCGGCGCGGCGCTCAAGCCGGAGGTGGCCGTCGGCCTGGAGACGCTGGGGCTGGAGATCATGCAGGGCTACGGCCTGACCGAGTCGGCGCCGGTGCTGACCCTCAACAACGTGGCCCGGCCCGACCCCGGCTCGGTGGGGCCGCCCATCGCCGACGTCGAGATCAAGATCGTCGAGCCGGACGCCACCGGCATCGGCGAGATCGCGGCGCGGGGCCCCAACATCATGCTGGGCTACTACCAGAACCAGGCCGCCACCGACGCCGTGATCCGCGACGGCTGGCTGCACACCGGCGACCTGGGCTACATCGACCAGCGCGGCTGCGTGTTCATCACCGGCCGGGCCAAGAACGTCATCATCTCGGCCGCCGGCAAGAACATCTACCCCGAGGAGGTGGAGGCCCAGCTGGCCAAGAGCCCCTACGTGGCCGAGTCCCTGGTGATCGGCGAGAAGCACGAGCAGACCGGCCGCGAGGAGGTCCACGCCATCGTCTACCCCAACTACGAGAAGCTGGACGAGTACGCGGCGCACCACAGGGTCAAGCTGGACGAGGCGCAGATCGAGCGGATCATCAAGGCCGAGGTCCGGCACCAGTGCGCCCACCTGGCCGAGTACAAGCGGGTCAAGCACTTCTCGCTGCGGGAGGAGGAGTTCCCCAAGACCACCACCCGCAAGATCAAGCGCTACCTGTTCGTGGGCAAGAAAGTGTCGGTCTGACCTCAGCCCCGGCGGCGCGGTTCGCGTGTTACGAAAAGTAAAAACGTAACACACGCGTCGGCTCCTGTCACCGGTCCCCACAGCGCGCAACCCACACACGCGAGGACGCCATGCTGTTCTCCAAGAAAAAAGAGGAAAAGGGCCCCGAGTCGCCGCTCGACTCCCTGAAGAAGGAGGAGACGGCCCTGATCGGCCAGATCGAGCAGGGGCGGCGGAGCTACACCTCGCTGGACCAGCTGCTGGCCGAGCGCAAGAAGATGCTGGAGGACATCCACGCCCGGCTGGCCGAGGCCCTGGGCGAGGAGATGTCGATGGGCCAGCGGATGAGCGAGGCCCACGACAAGCTGGCCGAGGTCAACAAGAAGCTGGACGACCGCACCAAGGAGGACAGCAACCTGGCCACCAAGATCTGGGAGAAGCGGGCCGAGCTGCTGAAGGTCAACCAGTCGCTGGAGGAGAACAAGAAGGCCGCCGCCGCCGCCGCCGACCAGGGCCAGGCCATCCAGGCCGAGCTGCTGTCGCTGGAGCAGGCCCGGGCCGAGGCCGTCACGAAGGCCGAGGCCGCCCGCGCCGAGCTGGGATCGGCGCAGCAGGCCGTGCAGCGGGAGCTGGCCAAGCAGCAGGACGCCGCGGCGCTGTTCGCCGACAAGCAGCAGGCGCTGGACGAGCTCGACGCCCGGGCCGCCGCCGCCCGGGCCGCGGAGGCCGCGGCCCTCCAGCGGACCGAGCAGCTGCAGGCCGACCAGGCCGCGGCGATGCAGAAGATCGAGGAGACGGAGAACCGCCAGCTGCAGCTGCTGTCGGAGCTGACCGCGGCCGAGCAGGAGAAGAACGACTTCCTGGCCAAGGCCGAGTCGCTCAAGGGCGAGGTGGCGGGGCTGGAGCGGGAGATCGCCGGGCTCGCCCAGCAGCGGGACGAGCTGGCGGCCGGCATCGCCGAGGTGCGGTCGTCCGAGGCCCAGGTGGTGGCGCGCTACGACGAGCTCAAGAAGCAGGAGGACGGGCTGCGCTCCCGCATCGCCGAGCTGACCGCCAGCCACGACGGGCTGGCCGGACAGGTGGACAACGACCAGCTGCTGCTCAACCAGCTGCAGGAGCGGGTGCGGGCGGCCCAGGCCGAGCAGGCCGGGCTGGACGACCGCCAGGTCCAGGGCCAGGCGGCCATCGAGGAGCTGACGCGGACCGTGGCCACGCTGACCGCCGAGCGCGACGAGCTGATCCGCGGCATCGAGGAGGTCAAGTCGTCCGAGTCGCAGGTGGTGGCGCGGCACCAGGCGCTCAAGGCGGAGGAGGACGCGCTGCGCGCCGCGCTGGCCGGCCTGCAGCAGCAGGAGGGGGCGCAGCGCACCAAGCTGGACGCCGTCAACGGCGCGGTGGTCCAGGCCGAGGGGGCGCTGCAGGCCCTGGCCCAGGAGCAGCACTCGCGGCGGCAGCAGATCGAGGGGATGGCCACCGGGCTGGCCGCCAAGGAGCGGGAGCTGGGCGAGAAGCAGGCCCTGCTCCAGCAGGTGCTGGCCGACCTGGAGAAGATCCAGGCCGAGCGCGCCCAGGGCCAGGAGGCTCTGGCCGAGGTCCAGGGCAAGGTGATCGAGGCCGAGACCCGGCAGGCCGACCTGGAACTGAGGATCGGGACCATGATCCAGGGTCTGGAGGAGAAGGCCGCCCGCAACGGCGCCCTGGAGCAGGAGATCGCCCACAAGCAGCACGAGGTCGAGCTGGTGTCGCAGCTGGAGGCCAGCCTGGCCCAGATCCGGGGGCAGATCGGCGAGTCCGAGCAGCAGCGCGATTCGCTGCAGGCCGAGATCGCCCGCGCCGACGCCGCGCTCTCGGAGCTGCGCCAGCGCCAGGACGAGGCCCAGCGCTACGTCGCCGAGTGGGACGGAAAACAGCAGGAGCTGCTGCGGCAGGCGGGCGAGCTGGAGTCCCGCCAGTCGGCGCTGGCGGCCGAGGTGGGCGACCTGACCGCGCGGCGCGACGAGCTGTCCGGCACGCTGGCCGCGCTCAAGGACGAGTACGAGCACATCGACGCCATCCGGACCGAGGTCGGGCAGCTGCGGGAGGAGCGCGAGGCGCTGCAGGCCGAGGTCAAGAAGGCGCGCAAGGACCGCGACAAGTACGGCGCCGAGCTGAAGAGCCACCAGGGCGAGCTGGAGAGCATCCAGAACGAGTACGGCCAGCTGCAGTCGCTGGTGGGCACGTTGAGCGAGCAGCGCGACTCGATCAGGGCGGAGATCTCGGAGATCGAGGTGCGGCAGCGCGAGCTGGAACGGTTCCTGGCCGAGAAGCAGGACCTGCTGCGGGAGAAGGACACGGTGCAGGGCGAGGTGGAGGCCATCTGCGGCAGGCTGGAGGACGCCAAGCGCGAACTGGCCCAGGCCGCCGCCGAGCGCGAGAACGCGGCGCTCAAGGCCGAGGAGCTGCGCGCCGTGGCGGCCGGCATCGAGAAATCGATCGAGAAGCACCAGGCCGAGGAGCAGGCGATCCGCCAGCGGCTGGCGGGGGCCGAGGCCCTCAAGGCCGAGGCGCTGGTGCTGGAGCAGCAGATGGAGGACAAGCGGTCGCAGATCGGCGAGCTTTCCCGGCAGGCCGGCGCGCTGCAGCAGGAGGTCGAGCGGCTGGAGCGTGAGCGGGACGAGCGCGAGCAGCTGGAGTCCCGTCGCAAGGAGGAGGAGATGGCGGGGCTGCTCAAGGCCAGGGCCAAGGCCCGCCCGCCGACCACCGGGCTGTCCAGGCCGGCCGCCAGGCTGGCGGCGGCTCCGGTGGCCCATGTCCCCGGAGCCACGGCCGAACCAGAGCCGCAGGAGGACACCCACGCCCGACCGGCGGCTCCGGCCCACGCTGAGCATCCGGCCGCGCTACGGCCAGCTGGCGCGCCGCATCCGGCCGCCCCGGCCCAGCGGCCGCTGCTGCATCCCAAGGCGCCGTCCCAGCCGTTCGCGCAGCGCCAGCCGGCCCCGGCATCGCCGTTCGCCAAGCCGCAGCTGACGCCCAAGGCGCCGTCGAACCCCTTCCAGCAGCCCAAACTGCGGCCGGCCGCGCCGCCGCCGCCGCGCCCGGTCCCGCACGCCCAGCCCAAGGCGCCGCTGCTGCGGCCCAAGCCCGGCCCTGCCGGCCCCGCGTCGGAGATCACGTTCAGCTGACGCCGCATGGGCCTGGCGCGCTGCCTCGAGCTGTACCGCAACCACCTGGCCGTCGAGCGGGGCCTGGCGGCCAACAGCCTGCAGGCCTACCGGCGCGACCTGGCGCGCTACCTTGCCCACCTGGAGGGTGAGGGCGTGGACGATGCCGCCCGGATCGACCGCGGCCGGGTCGAGCGGTTCCTGCGCCAGCTGGCCGGCTACGGATTGTCGCCGGTGACGCTGGCGCGCACCATCTCGGCCCTGCGGGGGTTCCACCGGTTCCTGGCGGCCGAGGGCCTGGCCCCGGCCGACCCCACCGAGGACCTGGAGACGCCCAAGCCGGCCCAGCGCCTGCCCGACGTGCTGGACTACCCGGAGATCGAGCGGCTGCTGGCCCAGCCCGACCCGTCGTCGCCGCTGGGCCTGCGCGACCGGGCGATGCTGGAGCTGATGTACGCCTGCGGCCTGCGGGTCTCCGAGCTGCTGGCGCTGGAGGCCAAGGACCTGTCCCTCAACGACGGTTTCATCCGCTGCTTCGGCAAGGGCTCCAAGGAGCGGGTGGTGCCGGTGGGCGGGTCGGCCAGCGGCTGGGTCCGGAGGTATCTCACGGGATCGCGGCCGCTGCTGCTCAAGAAGTACGACACCGAGGTCGTCTTCCTCAACAACCG
>JALOPJ010000093.1 GCA_025453955.1 Candidatus Edwardsiibacteriota bacterium | reverse complement strand
GGTGCCGCACCGCGAGCCGATCCGCATCGACCACGACTGCCCCGACCACCAGGTGGCGATCAAGCTGATCATGGACACGCTGCTGCACGAGAACCATCCCGTGCTGGGCGACATCCGGGAGATCACGGCGGTCGGGCACCGGGTGGTGCACGGCGGGGAGAAGTTCGCCAAATCCACCCTGATCACCCCCGAGGTGATCAGGGCCTTCGAGGACCTGTCGTCGCTGGCGCCGCTGCACAATCCCCCCAACATCCTGGGGATCCGGGCGGCCCAGGCCATCCTGCCGGGCGTGCCGCACGTGGCCGTGATGGACACCGCCTTTCACCAGACCATGCCCGACACGTCGTACATCTACGCCGTCCCCTACGAGTGGTACGAGAAGTACGGGGTGCGGCGCTACGGGTTCCACGGCACGTCGCACCTCTACGTCGCCAAGCGGGCGGCGGTGCTGCTGCAGAAGAGCCCGTTCGAGGTCAACCTGGTCACCTGCCACATCGGCAACGGCGTCAGCCTGGCGGCCATCAAGAACGGCTGCAGCCACGACACCAGCCTGGGCATGGCCACCATGGAGGGCCTGGTGATGGGCACCCGCTGCGGCGACGTCGACCCGGCGATCATGCCCTACATCTGTGAGAAGGAGGGGAAGACGGCCAAGGAGGTCGAGGCCGTCTACCTCAAGAAGTCGGGCCTGCTGGGGGTGTCGGGCAAGTACACCGACCGCCGGGACATCGAGAACGCCATGGACGCCGGCGACCAGCGGGCGCGGCTGGCCTTCGAGATCGAATGCTACCGGCTGCGGAAGTACATCGGCGCCTACTACGCGGCGCTGGGCCGGCTGGACGCGGTGGTGTTCACCGGCGGCGCCGGCGAAATGGGGCGGCGGCTGCGGGCCGGCGCGGTGGGCGGCCTGGAGGCGATGGGCATCGCGCTCGACCCCGAGCGCAACCAGCTGGCCAAGAACCGCAACCACGAGTTCGAGATCTCGACGGACGCCTCGCGCGTCAAGATCTTCGTGATCCCCACCGACGAGGAACTGGTGTTCACCGAGGACGTGGTGGCCATCATCGAGGGGCACTACGACGTCCACACCAAGTTCACCTACTCGTTCGAGGACCCGGGCTACGTCAACAAGATGCGGGAAGAGGCCTACCAGCGCGATCTGCAGAAGAAGAAATGACCCGGTAGGGCGGCCGGCCGCCGCGGCGCCGCGATGAAGCTGAAGCTGCGCGAGCTGCCGGAGGGCCGGACGGCCCTCCGCATCGACCAGCCGCCCGCGGCGCACCAGCTGCCCGGCTGCGGGCCGCTGCGGGGCGGGCTGGCCGCCGAACGGACCGGGGACGTGGTGCTGGTCACCGGCGAGCTGCGGTTCTCGGCCCGGCTGACCTGCAGCCGCTGCCTGCGGCCCTTCACCCGGACGTTCGGCCAGGAGATCGACCTCTGTTACCGGCCCGCCGCGACGGTCGCCTCGCCCGGCAGGGAACGGGAGCTTTCGGCGGACGACCTGGCCACCATCGAGTACCGCAAGGGGGAGATCGACCTCTGGCCGGAGTTGCGGGAGGCGGCGCTGCTGGCGCTGCCGCTCAAGCCCCTCTGCCGCGAGGACTGCCGGGGGATCTGCCCGTCCTGCGGCCGGGACCTCAATGAGGGCGACTGCGACTGCCGGGAGGAGCACCGCGATCCCCGCTGGGACACGCTCCGCAAACTGGCGGGGTCATAGGCCGTCATGGAAGCCAGGTTCTACCGGAAGCTGGAGGCGGATCAAGTCCAGTGCCTGCTGTGCCCGCACCGCTGCCTGATCGCGCCGGGGGGGCGGGGGAAATGCCGGGTGCGCTCCAACCGCGGCGGGACGCTGCTGGCCGACAGCTACGGCCGGCCGGTGACGGCGGCGCTCGACCCGATCGAGAAGAAGCCGCTGTTCCATTTCCACCCCGGCGCGACGATCCTCTCGACCGGCCCCAACGGCTGCAACCTGTCCTGCGCCTTCTGCCAGAACTGGCAGATCTCGCAGACCGACCTGCCGACCCAGCGGGTCACCGCGGCCGAACTGGCGGCCCTGGCCTCGCGCGACGGCTCGATCGGCATCGCCTACACCTACACCGAACCGCTGGTGTGGTTCGAGTTCCTGCTCGACGCCTGCGCGCTGGCCCACGACCGGGGGCTGGTCAACGTGCTGGTGACCAACGGCACGATCAACCCCGAGCCGCTGGCCGAGCTGCTGCCGCTGGTCGACGCCATGAACATCGACCTCAAGAGCATGGACGCTGCGTTCTACCGCGACGTCTGCGGCGGCGACCGCGACACGGTGCTGCGGACCATCGAGGCGGCCCACGCCGCCTGCCGGGTCGAGGTGACCAACCTGGTGATCCCGGGCGCCAACGACGCGGACCGCGATATCGACCGGCTGGCCGGATGGCTGGCCGGCGTCGACCCCCTGATCCCGCTGCACTTGTCGCGCTACTACCCGCAGTACAGGATGGCCGCGCCGGCGACGCCCGAACCGACGCTGCTGCGCCTGCGGCAACGCGCCTTGGAAAAGCTGACGTACGTCTACGTCGGCAACTGCGACATCCCCGGCGGGGAGGACACGAACTGCCCGCAGTGCGGCGGCCTGCTGGTCGCCCGCCGGGGCTACGCCGTCAGGATCGCCGGGATCGAGCAGGGCCGCTGTTCCAACTGCGGCCGCGCCGCCGATATCATCGGCCTTGAACAACAACGGGGGGGACGGGGATGCCGTTCAAACGGAAGGGCGCCGGCTTCATCCTGCTGATGCTGGTGGCGGGCGCGCTGCTCGGCAGCGCGCTGGGGGACCTGGTGGGACTGGTGCTGCCCGGCGGCGTGGTGCGGGATTTCTTCACCAACGCCCTGCGGCCGGGCGTCGATCCCCCGCTGACCCTGAACCTGCTGTGGGTGACGCTGACGGTGGGGTTCACCCTCAAGCTCAACGTCGTCGCGCTGCTGGGCGTGGTGCTGATGGCGTACCTGCTGAAATGGCTCTGACGGCCCGGCCCGACGGGGCCGGGCGCGGCACCTGCGGACCGCACCGGGACATCGACGGGACCTGTTCGGGGCGATCGCACGGTCGCCCCGTTGGCATCGGTCCCCGGACGGCGCGATGACCAAACGGGGCGTTGCCTTGACGGCGCAGGTGCTCGCGGCCGTGTCGCGCCACCGGCTGCTGCAGGCCGGGGACCGGGTGCTGGTCGCCCTGTCCGGCGGACCGGATTCGGTGGCGCTGCTGCACGCCCTGTGGTCGCTGCGCGGCGAGCTGGGCATCGATGTCTGCGCGGCGCACCTCGACCACCGCATCCGCGGCCGGGCAGCGGCGGCGGACGCCGCCTTCGCCCGGGCGCTGGCCCGGCGGCTGGGCGTGCGCTTCGCCGGCGGCTCGGCCGATGTCCCGGCGCTGGCGCGGGGGCGCGGCCAGTCGCTGGAGACCGCGGCGCGCCAGGCCCGCCAGCGGTTCCTGGCGGCGGCGGCGGCGCGGCTGGGCTGTACGGCCATCGCCACCGGCCACACCGCGGACGACCAGGCGGAGACCCTGCTGATGCGGCTGCTGCGGGGGACCGGGCTGGCCGGACTGGCCGGCATCCCGCGGCGCAACGGCGCCTACGTCCGCCCGTTGCTCGATGTCCGCCGCGCCGACGTGCTGCGCTACCTCACGGGGCAGCGGCTGGCGTTCCGGCGGGACGCGACCAACGACGATGACGCCATCACCCGCAACCGCATCCGACGCCGGCTGATCCCGGAGCTGCGCCGCTACAGCCCCCGGATCGTCGAACATCTTTGCCGACTGGCCGACACGGCGGGCGATGACCTGGCAATGATCGGCCGCGAGGTGGACCAGGCGTTCGCCGCCTGCGCTGAGCACGCTAAGTCGCAAATTCGTATTGACTTGAAACTATTCTCCGGGTATAATAAAGGGTTGCAACGGCAGGTGATCCGCCGTTGCGCCCAGAGGATCGCCGGACCGGAGGCGTTGCCGACCTGCGAGCGGACCGCCGCGGCCTTGGAGCTGCTCGGCCGGCCAGCGGTCGGCAAACGGTGCCTGCTCGCCCCCGGCGTCTGGGTCCGGATCGGATACGGCCGGGCGGTGGTCGGCCCGGCCTCCCGGCCGGCCGCCGGGCCGGTGGCCGGCGCCGCGACGCTGACGGTGCCGGGCCTGCACCGCGTCGGTGGGCACGCGATCTCCGCCCGGACCGTCGGGCGGGCAGCGGCCGGCCGGCCGCCGCGCACCGATCCCGACGTCGCCTGGTTCGACTGGGACGGCCTGCGGCGCGGCGGACTGACCGCCGGGCCCCGGCGCCGCGGCGAACGCATCGTGCCGTTCGGCGGGCGTCACTCCAGGGAGATCGCGAAACTGATGATCGACGCCAAGCTCCCCTCGGTCCGGCGCGACCGCTGGCCGATCGTGCGGTGGCGCGGCCGTGCCATCTGGGTGCCGGGCGAGCGGCGCTCGGACGCCGCGCCGGTGACCCCTGCGACAACCACGGTCCTGATTCTGGAGCACACCGACGATGAAGCATAAACCGTTGATCACCCGGGCCCAGCTGCGGCGGCGGATCGCGGCCCTGGGCCGGACGATATCGCAGGACTACGCCGGCAAACGCCCGGTGCTGGTGGGCGTGCTGCGCGGGTCGTTCGTGTTCCTGGCGGACCTGATCCGCGAGATCGACGTCCCGGTCGAGGTCGACTTCATCTCGGTCGAGAGCTACGGCAACGCCACCACCAGCTCGGGCGTGGTGCGGATGCTGCAGGACCTCAACACCAGCATCAAGGGCCGCCACGTGATCCTGGTGGAGGACATCGTGGACACCGGCCTGACCCTGCACTACCTGATCGACAATCTCCGCACCCGCGAGCCGGCCTCCCTGGTGGTCTGCGCCCTGCTGGACAAGCACCAGAAGCGCAAGATCAAGGTGCCGCTGAAGTACGCCGGGTTCGTGATCCCCGACAAGTTCGTGGTGGGCTACGGGCTGGACCACGCCCAGCTCCACCGCAACATCCCCCACATCAGCTGGATCGAGGAGCAGTAACCGCCGATGTCCAACCAACCGAAACGACCGATCAAGGCCATCCCGCCCGGGGCGCGGTTCGGCGGCATGCGCACCCTGCTGTTCTGGGCGGCGGTGTTCCTGCTGTTCTTCGTGGTGTGGTTCCAGGTGAACGGCAAGCGGGAGCTGGAGGCCGGGGTCACCTACAGCCAGTTCAAGGAGGAACTGAACAACGGCAACATCCGGGAGGTGACCTTCCTCGACCGCGAGGTCAAGGGCCGGTTCAAGGCGCCGCGGGTCAAGACCGAGAACGGCGCCCGCAAGGAGTACGTCAAGTTCAAGACCTACCTGCCGCTGCCGGACCCCAGCCTGGTGGCCGAGCTGGAGAGCCGCGAGGTGCAGATCAAGGCCGAGTCCACCGAGCCCAGCAAGCTGGTCAGCTTCCTGGCGCAGTGGGGCTTCATCATCCTGATGGTGGGGCTGTGGTTCCTGTTCATGCGCCAGATGCAGGGCGGCAACAAGGGCGTGTTCAGCTTCGGCAAGAGCCGCGCCATCCTGCTGCCCCAGGACAAGATCCGCATCACCTTCGACGACGTGGCCGGCGCCGACGAGGCCAAGACCGACCTGCGCGAGATCATCGAGTTCCTGAAGGAGCCCCGCAAGTTCACCAAGCTGGGCGGCAAGATCCCCAAGGGCGCGCTGTTGCTGGGGCCGCCCGGCACCGGCAAGACCCTGCTGGCGCGGGCGGTGGCCGGCGAGGCCGGCGTGCCGTTCTTCTCGATCTCGGGCTCGGACTTCGTCGAGATGTTCGTGGGCGTGGGCGCCGCCCGGGTGCGCGACCTGTTCGAGCAGGGCAAGCGCAGCGCGCCCTGCATCATCTTCATCGACGAGATCGACGCGGTGGGCCGCCACCGCGGCGCCGGCATCGGCGGCGGGCACGACGAGCGGGAGCAGACCCTCAACGCCCTGCTGGTGGAGATGGACGGGTTCGCCGGCAACGAGGGCGTGATCATCGTGGCGGCCACCAACCGCCCGGACGTGCTGGACCCGGCGCTGCTGCGCCCCGGGCGCTTCGACCGGGTGATCGTGGTCGACCGGCCCGACCTGGTGGGGCGCGAGGGCATCCTCAAGGTCCACACCAACAAGAAGCCGCTGGCCGCCGACGTCGACCTCAAGACCCTGGCCCGCGGCACGCCGGGCTTCTCCGGCGCCGACATCGCCAACATGGTCAACGAGGCGGCCCTGCTGGCGGCCCGCCGCAACCGGGACAAGGTGGCGATGGCGGACTTCGAGGAGGCCAAGGACAAGGTGCTGATGGGCGCCGAGCGCAAGAGCATGGCCATCTCCGACGACGAGAAGAAGATGACCGCCTACCACGAGGCCGGCCACACCCTGGTGACCCGGCTGATCCCCGGCACCGACCCCATCCACAAGGTGACCATCATCCCGCGCGGCCGGGCGCTGGGCGTCACCGTGTCGCTGCCGATCGACGAGAAGCACAACTACTCGCGCAGCTGGTGCGTCAACCGGATGGCCATCATGCTGGGCGGCCGGGCCGCCGAGATGCTGGTGTTCAAGGAGCTGTCCACCGGCAGCGGCAACGACATCGAGCAGGCCACGGCGCTGGCCCGCAAGATGGTGTGCGAGTGGGGCATGAGCGACAAGCTGGGGCCGCTGACCTTCGGCAGCAAGGACGAGGAGATCTTCCTGGGCCGCGACTACGGCCACACCAAGAACTACTCCGAGGACACGGCCCGGCTGATCGACTCCGAGATCCGCACTTTGGTGGAGGGCAGCGACGCCCAGGCCCAGGCCCTGCTGAAGAAGAACCTCAAGGCGCTGCACGCGCTGGCCGCGGCCCTGCTGGAGCGGGAGAGCCTGGACGGCGACGAGGTGGAGCGGGTGATCAGGGGCGAGACGCTGCCGCCCAAATGGAACGAGGCCGATGGCAAGAAGAAGTGACCGCACCATCCGGCGGCCGACGTCGGCCGCCCCCGACCCCGCCCGGATCGAGCGCGCGGTGCGGGCCCTGCTGCAGGCGCTGGGGGAGGACCCCGACCGCGAGGGGCTGCGCGACACGCCCTGCCGGGTGGCCCGGATGTACCAGGAGATCTTCTCCGGGGCCAACGCCGACGCCGCCGAGGCGCTGAAGGTCTACACGGCCAAGAACGAGGACGAGCTGATCCTGGTGCGCGACATCGACTTCTACTCGATGTGCGAGCACCACCTGCTGCCGTTCTTCGGCCGGGTGCACATCGCCTACATCCCGCGTGGCAACAAGATCACCGGGTTCTCCAGCCTGGTCAAGGTGGTGGAGTCCTCGGCGCGGCGGCTGCAGCTGCAGGAGCGCCTGACCGCGGACATCGCCGACATGCTGGTGGCCAAGCTCAACCCCCTGCGGGGTCAAGAAGCCGGGCTCGCGGGTGGTGACCTCGGCGATCCGCGGCGGCATGAAGCGCGAGTCGACCCGGCTGGAGGCGCTGTCGCTGATCCAGGGTAAGGGGTAGGGGCGGCGGACATGATCTGGCGCTGCCGGTCCCGCGACCTGCGGCTGGATACCGGGCCGCTGCTGATGGGCATTGTCAACGTCACGCCCGACTCCTTCTCCGATGGCGGCCGGTACGATACTACCGATACAGCCCTGGCCCGGGCCCTGGAACTGGCCGGGGAGGGGGCCGACATCATCGACATCGGCGGCGAGTCCACCCGGCCCGGCGCGGCCGGCGTCACGGCGGAGCAGGAGATCGACCGGGTGGTCCCGGTGGTCGCGGCGCTGGCCAGGCGGACGGACGTCCCGGTGTCGGTGGACACCTACAAGTCCGCGGTCGCCCAGCGTTGCCTGGACGCCGGGGCGTCGGTCATCAACGACATCTCCGGCCTGCGGTTCGATCCCGCGATGGCCGGCATCGCCGCCCGCTACCATGCCGGCCTGGTGCTGATGCACATCAAGGGCACGCCGCAGGACATGCAACGGGACCCGGTGTACGAAGACCTGCTCGGGGAGATAGCGTCATACCTGCAAGGAGCGATCGAGATCGCCCTGGCCGCCGGGGTCGAGCGGTCGGCCATCGCGATCGACCCGGGGATCGGCTTCGGCAAGACGGTGGCGCACAACCTGACGATCCTGAAGGATCTCAGGCATTTCGAACGACTGGATTGCCCAATGGTGATCGGTGTTTCACGGAAATCGTTCATCGGGAAACTGAACGACGGCGTCCCGGCCGACCAGCGTCTGCCGGGGAGCATCGCCGCGGCGCTGGCCGCGATCGCCGCCGGCGCCGCCGTGCTGCGGGTCCACGACGTGGCCGCGACGCGGCAGGCCGTCGCCACCCACCGCGCGATCGCGGGGGCATGATGTTCCAGCAGGTCCTGAAGCCGTTCGCCCTGCCGGGGGTGCTGTCGTTCATCACGGTGCGGCCGCTGGACATCCTGGACATCGTGCTGGTGGCCTACATCCTCTACCGGGTGCTCCACCTGATGAAGGGCACCCGCGCCATCCAGATGCTGTTCGGCATCGCGGCGCTGGTGGCCTTCGGCATCGCGGCCCGGGTGTACGACCTGCCCGGCACCGGCTGGTTCGTCACCAGCATCGGCTCGGTGTGGGTGGTGGCCTTCGTGATCCTGTTCCAGCCCGAGATCCGCAACTGGCTGACCCAGCTGGGGCGCAACCGGTTCTTCGGGCTGTTCCTCAAGGGCGAGGGCCGGGCCATCGGCGTGGTGGTCCAGGCCTGCCAGCAGCTGATCGCCCGCGGCTACGGGGCCATCATCGTGTTCGAGAAGAACGACGGGCTGAAGAACCACACCGATACCGGCGTGGCCATCGGCGCCCGGGTCAGCGAGCAGCTGCTGGTCTCGCTGTTCGTGCCGGAGAGCCCGATGCACGACGGCGCGGTGGTGGTGCGGGGCGACCAGATCATCGCGGCGGGCTGCACCCTGCCGATGACCCAGGACCAGACCGTCTCGGCGCGCTACGGGATGCGCCACCGGGCCGGGGTGGGCCTGACCGAGGAGACCGACGCGGTGGCCGTGATCGTCTCCGAGGAGCGGGGCGCGGTCGCCATCGCCCGCTACGGCCGGCTGGCCGCCCTGTCCGGCCCGGCCGAGCTGCGCGAGAAACTCTCCAAGGCCCTCCACGCCAAGGCCGGCGGCGATGCCGACCCGGCCCAGCTCTCCGTGTTCCAGTAGCGACCCCGGCTTCACGCCATCATTCATACCGAGGGACCGATGCTCAAAGAGACGAAGATCCGGCTGGCCGTGGGGGCCGGCGTGTTCCTGACCGCCCTGCTGGTCTACCTGCGGACCATGGCGCCGACCACCTCGTTCTGGGACTGCGGCGAGTTCATCACCGCGTCCTACGTCCTGGGCATCCCCCACCCGCCGGGATACCCGATCTACGCGGTGATCGGGCGGACCCTCACCATGCTGCTGCCGATGTTCAAGGAGGTGGCGTTCCGGGTGAACCTGCTGTCGCCGCTGTTCTCGGCGCTGACCATCGGCCTGGTCTACCTGCTGATCACCAAGATCATCGTGATGTGGCGGGGCCAGGCCAGGGACCGGACCGAGGAGGTCATCATCCACCTGGCCGGCGCGGTGGGCGCCCTGGCGCTGGCCTTCACCCCCAGCTGGTGGGACAACAGCATCGAGGCCGAGGTCTACGGCGTGGCCATGTTCACCATGTCGCTGTCGGTGTGGCTGGCGCTGCGCTGGCGCGACCGGATCGGCGAGGTCGGCAACCGCAAGATGCTGCTGCTGATCGTCTACCTGATGGCGCTGGGCATGGCCGGGCACATGTCGACGCTGCTGGCGGCGCTGCCGATCCTGCTGTTCGTGCTGCTGGTCGACTGGCGGGCCCTGGCCGACTGGAAGTTCCTGGGGATCTCGGCGGCCCTGGTGTTCGCGGCGCTCTCCATCAACGCCTACCTGATCATCCGGGCCAACCTCAGCCCGGGGCTGGACATGTGCAGCCCCACCGACTGGACCCAGCTGCGCTACGTGCTGGAGCGCAAGCAGTACGAGCCGTTCAATTTCTTCGAGCGGCGCGAGCCGTTCTTCTACCAGTTCTGGACCATGTGCCTGCGGTACTTCTGCTGGCAGTTCGCGCCGATCATCAAGCCGGGGGTCTCGGCGCTGCACGGCGCGGCCGGGCTGTGGGTCAGCACCATCCCGCTGGTGGTCGGCGCCTTCGGCATGGCCGCCCACCTGGCCGAGGGCGAGGAGAAGAAGTTCGGGGTCACCGCCGCCGTGCTGCTGGTGGGCGGCGTGGCGCTGGCCCTGGCCAGCGACAGCCCGCTGGCCACCCTGCTGATCGCCCTGGGGGTGGTGGCGGGGTTCTTCCACGTGGCCAAGCGCCGCGACAAGAGCTTCGCCATCGTCGGCCCGGCCTTCATCATCTGCAGCCTGGGCCTGGTGGTCTACCTCAACATGGCCAACCCCCAGCCCCGCGAACGCGACTACATCTTCGCGCCGGCCTACGAGTTCTTCGCCATCTGGATCGGCCTGGGCGCCTGGCGGCTGATGACGCTGCTGCGCGACCTGCTGCGGGAGCGCGCTCCGGCGTGGGCCGTCCGCGGACCGATCGCGCTGGGCGCGCTGCTGGTGGGCGTGGGGCTGTTCAACGTGCCCCAGTACTTCGTCGAGAAGGACCGCTCCCAGAACTGGATCCCCCACGACTACGGTTACAACATCCTGGCCACCGCCGAGCCGGGCGGCATCGTCTTCACCAACGGCGACAACGACACCTACCCGGTGTGGTTCCAGCAGGAGGTCAAGGGCTTCCGCCAGGACGTGCGGATCGTCAACCTCAGCCTGGCCAACGTCGACTGGTACCTCAAGCAGATGAAGCGGCGCGGCGTGCCGATCGAGCTGACCGACTACCAGATCTCCCAGCTGATGCCGGTGCGGATCGCCGACGGCAGCGTGCTGAAGGTCGCCGACCTGGCGATCCGGCTGATCCTGTCCGGCAACGCCGGCCGCAAGCTCACGCTGGAACGGCTCTACGCGCCGGCCGACAGCTTCGCCGCCTGGCTGTTCGGCCCCGGCTACGCCGAAAAGCACCCGGTGTACTTCGCCGTCACCGTGTCGGACGACAACTTCGTGGGGCTGCAGTCGCACCTCAGCTTCGAGGGGATGCTGTACCGGGTGACGCCGGGCGTCAGCAACAAGGCCGTCGACATCGCCCGCACCCGGCGCAACCTGAGCGAGGTCTACCGCTTCACCGGGATCACCGACTCCGCGCTGTACAAGGACGACAACACCCAGCGGATCACCCTGGGCAACTACGTGGTGGCCCACTGGCAGCTGGCGATGGCCCTGCGGCAGCAGGCCGCGGCGGCCAAGGACCCGGCCCAGCGGCGGGCGCTGCTGGAGGACGCGCTGGCCCAGTTCACCATGGCCCACCGCATCATGCCCGACGAGTCGGCCGGCATCCACTGGATGGGCGTGGTCAACGCCGAGCTGGGGAACTACGGCGCGGCGGTGGAGCACTTCAAGGCGGTGGCCGCCCGCGAGCACGACAACCCCTACGCGGTGGCCCAGGTCGGCGTCGCCTACCAGCAGGCCGGGATGGTCGATTCGGCCGAGGCATATTTCCGGGGCATCCTGCTGCGCGACCCGGGCAACAAGGTGGCCAGCGAGCGGCTCTACGACCTGTACCTCAATACGGCCAGGGACCCGGCCAGGGCCGCGGCGGTGCTGGAGGAGTGGCTGCGCATCAACCCCGGCGACGCCGGCGCCGCCAAGATGCTGGCGGACCTGCGGAAACGGCAGCGGTGACCGCCGGGCCCACGCCCATCGGACCAAGGACGCAATACCACGGGACGACCGTGGTATTGCGCCGTTTCGGCCATGCATGAGCTGGCGATCACTACCAGCCTGCTGACGATCGCCCTCGACCAGGCGCGGGCCGCCGGGGCCGGACGGATCGTCAGCATCCGGCTCAAGGTCGGGGAGCTGACCGGGTACGTGCCGGAGGCGGTGGAGACGAATTTCCGCGCGCTGTCGGCCGGCACCGCGGCCGAGGGCGCGGCGCTGCTGATCGAGCGCGCCCCGTTGCGCTGCACCTGCCGGGCCTGCGGCCGCGAGTACCCGGCGCGGCCGGACGATTTCACCTGCCCGGACTGCCGCGGATCGGCGATCACCATCACCGGGGGCCGCGAGATGTTCATCGAGAGCATGGAGGTGGAGTCACCGGTTACGCCGCAGGGGAAGGGACCGTCATGACCGAGATCAAGATCCTGAGGAACATCCTGGCGGCCAACCAGGACCAGGCCGGCCGCAACCGCGAGCGGCTGCGGCGCCACGGACTGCTGGCGCTGAACCTGATCGCCTCGCCCGGCGCCGGCAAGACCACCCTGGTCGAGCGGACCATCGCCGGCCTGGCGGGGCGCTGCCGCTGCGCGGTGATCGAGGGGGACATCACCGGCGACCACGACGCCCGGCGCATCGCCGCGGCGGGCGCCCCGGTGGTCCAGGTCAACACCGAGGGCGGCTGCCACCTGGACGCGGCCATGGTCGACCGCGCGCTGGGCGAGCTCGACCTGGACGCGGTCGACATCCTGGTGATCGAGAACGTCGGCAAAGGGCGACGACAAGCCGGCCAAGTATCCGCTGATCTTCTCCGAGGCGGCCGCCGTGGTGATCAACAAGGTCGACCTGCTGGCCGCCACCGATTTCGACTACGCCGCGGCCGAGCGCGACATCCGCAAGATCAACCCGTCCGCCCCGTTGTTCCCGATGTCCTGCCGCAGCGGCCGGGGTCTCGACCCCTGGCTGGACTGGCTGGCAGCCAGGCGGAAGGACCATGCCCTCACCTAGGACCATCACCGTCATCGGCGGCGGGCCGGCGGGGATGATGGCGGCCGTCGCCGCGGCCCGCGCCGGAGCGCGGGTCGTACTGTGGGAGAAGAACGGCTCGCTGGGGCGCAAGCTGCTGGCCACCGGCAACGGCCGCTGCAACCTCAGCAACCGCGACCTCGATCCGCGCCATTTCCATGGCGGCGGCCGCGACCATGTCGCGCACGCGCTGTCCGCCTTCGGCCCCGGCCCGACGCTGGAGCTGTTCGGCCGCCTGGGACTGGAGCACTACCACGACGACCGCGGCCGCTGTTTCCCCGCGTCCAACGAGGCGGGATCGGTGCTGTTCGCGCTGGAGCACGAGCTGGCGCGGCTGGGCGTCGAGATCGGCACCAGGAGGGAGATCGTGGCCGTCGACCGTGGCCGCCCGGGCTTCGTGGTGCGTCAGCGCGGCCGGGACCAGCGCTGCGACGCCGTGGTGCTGGCCTGCGGCGGCGCGGCGTCGCCCCAGTTCGGCGCCAACGGCGGCGGGTTCGAGCTGGCCCGTCGGCTCGGGCACCGCGTCACGCCGATCGGTCCCTCGCTGGTGCCGCTCGATCTGGCGGGCAACTGGTTCCACAAGCTGCAGGGCGTACGGCTGGACATGACCTTGACGCTGAACGGCTCCGCTCCGATCACCGACGAGGGCTTGTTCACCCACTATGGGTTGTCCGGACCGCTGGCCTTGCGCGCCAGCCGCGCGGTGGCGGCCGGGCCCACGTCGGGCACCCTGAGCTTCACGCCCGGACTGGGGCGGGGAACGGTGCGGGACAGGCTGCGGCTGCGCCGCGAGCAGCTGGCCGGACGGATGTCGGCCGAGTTCCTCTGCGGCTGGCTGCCGGAGAAGGCCGGCCGGATGCTGGTGCGGGAGAGCGGCATCGCCGCGGAGGCAACGGTCTCGGCCATCGACGATGCCCTGCTGGACGTCCTGGCGGGGAACATCGTCGCCTTCCCGGCCGCGATCAACGCGCTGCGGGGCCTCAAGGAAGCGCAAGTCACCGCCGGCGGCGTCGACTGCGGCGAGATCTTTCCCGGCACCATGGGATCGACCCTGGTGCCGGGGTTGTTCTTCTGCGGCGAGGTCGTCGACGTCGACGGTGATTCCGGCGGCTACAACCTGCAGTGGTGCTGGAGCTCGGCCTGGGTGGCCGGCACCGCGGCGGCGGGCTGATGGGCGACCCCGACGTCGTCCGCATCGAGGAGCGGCTGGTGGCGACCGACGGCCCGGGCGGAGATCCCCGGGAACGGTTCGCCGCGCTGAGCGAACTGGCGCAGCGGCTGATGAACACCGAACCCACCCGGGCGCTGACTATCGGCGAGCAGGCCCTGGTCGTCGCAGGCCTGTTGCAGGATCCGGGCGCGGTCGCCAACGGCCATCGCATCGTCGGCATGAGCCACTACTGGCTGGGCGGGTATGACAAGGCGCTGGCGCACGCCACCGATGCCTACGAGCTGTTGCTGGGCGCCGGCGACGCCGCGGGCCAGGCCAGTAGCCTCAACCTGATGGGGATGGTGAACTACCAGACCGGCGAGTATTTCACGGCGCTGGAGAACCTCACCGCCGCGCTGGAACTGAGGCGCGACCTGGGCGACGGCGCCGGGCAGGCGCAATGCCAGAACAACCTGGCGATGATCCACGAACGGATCGGCGACTATCACAAGGCGCTCAATTGCTATCTGGAGAGCCTGGAGATCAAGCGTCGCGTGGGTGACCGCCAGGGCCAGGCCAACAGCCTGATCAATGTCGCGGGCATGTACCAAGTCCTCGGCCGGCTGGAACTGGCCCGCGAGGCCCTGCAGGAGGGCACGACGCTGTTCGAGTCGGTGGGGGACGTCCACGGACAGGCCTTCGCCCTGATCAACCTCGGCGACCTGGAACGGCGGCGGCAGGCCTACGACGAGGCGCTGGCGGCGCTCGCCCGGGCCGAGTCGCTGCTGTCCGGGATGGGAAACAGCGAGGCCAGGACGACGCTGCTGTACAACCGGGCCCAGGTCTACAAGGAGATCAACCGGCCGGCGGACGCCCTGCGGGAACTGCAGCAGGGGCTCGATCTGGCCCGCCAGTTCAACGAACCGTACCGTCAGGCCGAGGGGATGATCGGCATCGGCCAGCTCCAGCAGCAGGCAGGCGATGCCGACGAGGCGGAGCGCACGTTCAGCGACGCGCTGGCCCTGGTCGCCGGGATCAAGGCCTACGACCTGCTGATGCAGCTGTACCAGCACCTCGCGGCGCTGCACGAGGCCACCGGTGACCATCGCCGGGCCCTCGAGGAGTACAAGCGGTTCCACGAGATCGAGCGTCAGATCGTCAACCGCGACCTGGAGGCCAGGATCACGGGCCTGACGGTGGCCCATGACCTGCGGCAGGCCCGCAGCGAACGCGAGCTCTACCGTCTGCGCAACACCGAGCTGGCGGAGCTCAACCGCTCCCTGCAGGCGGCCGACCAGCAGAAGAACGAGCTGCTGTCACGGCTGCAGCGACAAGCCCAGGATCTGGAACTGCTGGCGCGCGAGGACGGGCTGACCGGCCTGTTCAACCGCCGCTACTTCGATGCCGTGCTGGCGTCGGAATTCGCCCGGGCCCGTCGCTTCGAACGCGATTTGAGCATCGTGATGGCGGACATCGATGATTTCAAGGCGGTCAACGACCGCTGCGGGCACCAGGTCGGCGATCTGGTCCTCAAACGGATGGCCCGAGTCCTGCGGGACAACTGCCGGGAAACGGACTGGGTGGCCCGCTACGGCGGGGAGGAGTTCGTCATCGTGCTGCCCGAGACCGATGGCCCGAGCGCGGTCGCCCTCTGCCAGCGGATCCGGGATCAGCTGATGGCGGAGGATTGGGATGGATCGCAGGCCGGCGCCGCGCTGACCATCAGCATGGGCGTCGCCGACAACCGGTCCGCGGCCGATGCCGGGGCCATGCTGGAGGCGGCCGATGGCAACCTCTACCACGCCAAGCAGTCCGGCCGGGACCGCATCGTCTACCGATGACCCGGGCGCACACATGCTGAAGCCAGATTACCGCGGCGGCGGCATCGTCAACCTGATGGCCAGCATCGCGGGACGGTTCGGCCATCGGACGGGGTACCCGCAGCTGCGGGCGCTGCCGGCGGCGGCGCTGCGGCAGCACCGGACCGTCGTGCTGGTCGTGCTCGACGGCCTCGGGTACCGGTACCTGACGACGCGGGGCGCGGGCAGTTTCCTGCACCGCCGTCTCGAGGCGCGCCTGACCTCGGGGTTCCCCACCACGACCTCCAGCTGCGTCGCCACGTTCGCCACCGGGGTGGCGGCGGAGCGGCACGGCATCACCGGCTGGTTCACCCACCTGCCGGAGCTGGGTGCCGTCTCCACCATCCTGTTCGCCCGGCCGCGCTATGGCGGACCGGCCTTCAGCGACGCCGGGGTCGGGTTCAAGGACATCATGCTGGCCGGGCCTATCTTCGACCGGCTGCGCGCCGAGAGCGTCGTGATCACCCAGCGGTCGATCGCCTACGGCGATTTCTCGAGGGCCAACAGCGGCAATGCGACGGTGCGGTGCTATTCGGACCTCGGCGGATTCATCCGACGCATCGCGTCGGCGGTGCGATCGGCGCGCGGAACGGCGTTCATTTCCGCATACTGGCCGGGATTCGACCACCGTTGCCATCACCATGGGACCGGCCACTCCGCGGTGACCCGGCATTTCCGCGACCTGGACCGGTCGATCGAGCGGTTGTCAGCGCGCCTCTCCGGGAGCGGCGCGGTGATGCTGATCACCGCCGACCACGGCCTGGCCGACACGCCGCGCGACCGCCTGGTCGACCTGGCGGACCACCCGCGGATGGCGGAATGCCTGACGCTGCCGCTGTGCGGCGAGCCGCGGCTGGCCTATTGCTACGTGCGGCCGGACAAAGCCGGCCAGTTCACGCAGTATGTCCGCACTCGGCTGCGCCATTGCTGCGATCTGCGCACCCGCGGCCAGCTGGTCCGCCGGGGCTTTTACGGCACCGGGAAGGCCGATCCCCGGTTCGCGGGGCGCATCGGCGATTTCATCCTGGTGATGAAGCCGGGCTGGTGCATCAAGGATTTTCTCCCCAACGAACAGCGCTTCTTCCTCAAGGCCAACCATGGCGGCGTCACCGCGGACGAGATGTACGTGCCGCTGGTGGTCGTGGCCCCATGATACTCAAGGATCGATCATGAACCGGATATCGTCCATCGCGGCGCTCTGGCTTGCCCAGACGGCCCTCATCGCCCAGCCCCGGCTGGACGTGGTGTACCCGGCCGAGGGGCAGGACATCCCGGCGGTCAGCGCCTCATTCGTCTTCGGCTCGGTGACGCCGGGCAGCCAGGTGTGGGTCAACGGCCAGTCCGTCGAGGTCCACCGCGGCGGGGCCTGGCTGGCGTTCGTGCCGTTCCGGGAGGGCCCGTTCACGCTGGCAGTGACGGCCTTCAACCAGGAGGGCCGGGCCAGCATCGACCGGAACGTGACGGTCGCCCGGCGGCGGACCCTGATCCCGGCCGACAGCTTCGGCATCATCCACGGCTCGATCGTCCCGGCGGCTGACCAGTCGCTGCGTCCGGGCGACCGGCTGTTCGTCTCCTTCCGCGGCACGCCGGGATGCAAGGCCAGCTTCTCGCTGGGCCGGCGCAGCGGGGTCCCGATGGCGGAGCAGGGCGCCCGCGGAGAGCAGGACAGCCGCCAGGTCATCTTCAGCGACGACGGACCGGACACCATGACGGTGCCGGGGAGTTACGCCGGCAGCTGCCTGATCGACCGCGACGACCCGCCCGCCGGGCGCGTCTACTGCTGCCTGGTCGATCCGCAGGGCAACCGGGCGGTCGACTCCAGCCAGGCCGTGGTGTCCGCCTGGTCCGACAGCCTGCAGACGGTGGCCAGGATCAAGGACACCCTGGCCATCCTCAAGACCGCGCCGGAGCTGGGCTACGAGCTGTTCCTGCCGATGGGGATCCCGCTGGAGCTGGACGGCGCCGACGGGGAGTACGTCCGGGTGCCGCTGTGCCGGTCCAAGCAGGCCTGGGTCAAGCGGTCGCAGCTGGAGCTGCTGCCGCCGGGCACCGCGCTGCGGCCGGCCCGGGTGGCCGTGGTGCGGACGGTCGACGCCGGGGGCGGGGCGGGGGTGCTGGCGGTGCTCGACCGCAGCGTGCCCTACCACGTCGCCGTCGCCGACGACTGCCGCAGCCTGGTGCTGTCGCTGTTCAACGCCCGGGCCGACATCGACTGGGTCCGCTACGCGGCGACCAGCCCGATGATCGCCGGCATCCAGTGGCGGCAGCCGGAGACGGACCTGGTGCAGCTGGCCGTTTCCCTGACCGAGCCGTTGTGGGGCTGGCACGCCGAGTACCGCGACAACTCGCTGCTGCTGACCGTGCGGCCCCGGCCGCGCATCGCCAGGGACCGACCGTTCCACGGCCTGCGGGTGATGCTGGACCCCGGCCACTCGCCCGATCCCGGCGCGGTGGGCCCGCTGCGCACGGCCGAGCGTGACGTCAACTGGCAGCTGGCGCAGAAGCTGGGCGAGCGGCTGCGCAGCGCCGGGGCCACGGTGCTGTTCACCCGCCGGGAGAACGAAGGGCTCGGCCTCTACGACCGGCCGCGCCGGGCCGCCGAGGCGAACGCCGACCTGCTGGTCAGCCTGCACAACAACGCCCACCCCGACGGCGTCAATCCGCTCAAGGACAGCGGGTTCTCCACCTACTATTACCAGCCGTTCAGCCGCGACCTGGCCTGGGAGGTGCACCGGGTGTTCCAGAAGGCCCTGCCGCTGCCTGACCACGGGTTTTACTACGGCAACCTGGTGCTGTGCCGGACTTCCGAGATGCCGTCGTTCCTGGTAGAACCGACCTTCCTGATCGTTCCCAAGGAGGAGGCGCTGATCAGGGACGACGGGTTCCAGGAAAAGGTCGCGCTGGCGCTGATGATGGGCATCAAGCGGTACCTGGTCAAGATCGCGGCCCCCGACCGCAGGAGATGACGGGCCTCCACCGCGAACTGACAAGCCGCCCAGCGATGGACGGCTTTAACTTCATCCACTAACGTGTTAAAAATGCGTCAAATAGCTTGCATTCACCATGTTTTTATGGTAAAGTAAACAAAATACTGTATCCTTTTCGCCGGCACGGGGTAACGCCATGCGATGCCATCCGGCGATATCGTATTATTTGCATTTTTCGGGGGTCGACCGGACGAGATGATCGGGAACCTACTGACACAATTGTTCGGCAGCAAGCACCAGCGCGAGATCAAAAAGCTCTGGCCGCTGGTCGACGAGATCAACGAGCATTATCAGGACCTGTCGCAGCTCACCGACGAGCAGCTGCAGGCCAAGACCGCCGAGTTCCGTGACCGCATCGCCCGCGGCGCCGCCGAGGGCCGCGAGGAGCGCGAGGTCCTCGACCAGCTGCTGCCCGAGGCCTTCGCCGTGGTGTCAAGTGGGAGATGGTGCCGTTCGACAGCCAGCTGATCGGCGGCATCGTGCTGCACCAGGGCAAGATCGCCGAGATGGCCACCGGCGAGGGCAAGACGCTGGTGGCGGTGCTGCCGCTGTACCTCAACGCCCTGCCCGGCCGCGGCGTGCACCTGGTGACGGTCAACGACTACCTGGCCCGGCGCGACAGCCAGTGGATGGGGAGGATCTTCACGTTCCTGGGGCTGACGGTCGGCTGCCTGGACGACACCGAGCCCGGCACGGCGGAGCGCCGCGCCATGTACGCCTGCGACATCGTCTACGGCACCAACAACGAGTTCGGCTTCGACTACCTGCGCGACAACATGGCGGTGGATGCCGCCCAGTGCGTGCAGCGCGACTACCCCTACGCCATCGTCGACGAGGTGGACTCGGTGCTGATCGACGAGGCCCGCACCCCGCTGATCATCTCCGGTCCGGTGGAGCACTCCACCCACCGCTACGATGAGATGAAGCGGCCGGTGGAGCGGCTGGTGGAGGAGCAGACCCTGCTGGTCAACCGGATCGTGGCCGAGGCCGAGCAGCTGCTGGCGGACGGCAAGGACTACCAGGCCGGCGTCAAGCTGCTGCAGGCCCTGCGGGGCGCGCCCAAGAACAAGCGGCTGGCCAAGCTGCTCAAGGAGGGCGGCAGCAAGCGGCAGATGCAGCAGGTGGAGAACGACTACATCCGCGACAAGAAGATGGCCGAGATCGACGAGCAGCTGCTGTTCTCGATCGACGAGAAGTCGCACGTGGTCGACCTCACCGAGAAGGGCCGCCAGGCCCTGTCGCCCCGCGACCCCGAGCTGTTCGTGATCCCCGACCTGCTGGACGGGTTCCACGCCATCGACAGCGACCCCGCGCTGGAACCGGCGCAGCGGGCCGAGCGCAAGGCCAGGCTGGAGGCGCTGTACTCGGAGCGGTCGGAGAAGAACCAGAACATCGGCCAGCTGCTGCGGGCCTACTCGCTGTTCGAGAAGGACGTGGAGTACGTGGTGACCGACGGCAAGGTGCTGATCGTCGACGAGTTCACCGGCCGGCTGATGCCGGGCCGGCGCTACTCCGACGGCCTGCACCAGGCGCTGGAGGCCAAGGAGGGGGTGGCCATCGAGCGCGAGACCCAGACCCTGGCCACCATCACCATCCAGAACTACTTCCGGCTGTACCGCAAGCTGGCCGGCATGACCGGCACCGCGGAGACCGAGGCCGGCGAGTTCTTCCAGATCTACAAGCTGGACGTGGTGGTGATCCCCACCAACAAGCCGGTGCGGCGGGTGGACTACAACGACGTGATCTACCGCACCAAGCGCGAGAAGTACAACGCGGTGATCGAGGAGATCGCGCACTACCACGAGGCCCGGCTACCGGTGCTGGTGGGCACGGTGTCGGTGGAGGTCTCGGAGACCCTGTCGCGGATGCTCAACCGCCGGGGCATCCGGCACGCGGTGCTCAACGCCAAGCAGCACCAGCGCGAGGCCGAGATCGTCTCCCAGGCCGGCCAGCCCGGCGCCGTGGTGATCGCCACCAACATGGCCGGCCGCGGCACCGACATCAAGCTGGGGCCGGGCGTGGTCAAGAGCCCGCACTGCCGCCTCGACGCCGAGGACGGCGCGGCCGAGCAGTGCCCCCGGTACGGCGAGCTCAAGTGCCGGGACGAGGTGCCCTGCGGCCTGCACATCATCGGCACCGAGCGCCACGAGAGCCGCCGGATCGACCGCCAGCTGCGGGGCCGGGCCGGCCGGCAGGGCGACCCCGGCTCGTCGCGCTTCTACCTGGCACTGGAGGACGACCTGATGCGGCTGTTCGGCTCGGAGCGGATCGCCGGCATCATGGAAAAGCTGGGCGCCGAGGAGGGCGAGGTGCTGACCCATCCGCTGCTGACCCGGCAGATCGAGACCGCCCAGAAGCGGGTGGAGGCCTACAACTTCGACATCCGCAAGCGGCTGCTGGAGTACGACGACGTGATGAACAAGCAGCGCGACGCGGTCTACACCATGCGGCGCCGGGTGCTGACCCAGCAGGACCTGCGGGAGGACGCGCTGGAGCTGTGCGACCGGATGGTCGCGGCCACCGTGGCCGCCCACGCCGACGCCCAGGAGTACGCCGAGAACTGGGACTGGGCCGGCCTGCGCGGCGAGCTGGGGCGGCTGTTCCTGCTGGACCTGGCGGTGCCGCCGCGCGAGCTGCACGGGCTGACGCCGGAACGGCTGACGGAGACCCTCACCGCCGCGATGCGGCAGCGCTACCAGGAGCGGGAGCAGGCGCTGACGCCCGGCCTGATGCGCCAGATCGAGCGGTTCGTGATGCTGCAGGTGATCGACGAGAAGTGGCGGGAGCACCTCCACCAGTTGGACATGATCAAGGAGGGCATCGGGTTGCGGGCCTACGGGCAGAAGGACCCGCTGATCGAGTACAAGAAGGAAAGCTACGGCATGTTCATGGAGCTGATGGACGCGATCGACGCCCAGACCGTGGAGCTGCTGTTCAAGGCCCATCCGGTCGGCGCCCCCCGGCCGCAGGCCCGTCCGGCGGCGATCAACGTCTACAAGCCGGAGCTGGCGCGGCCGACGGCGGCCGCGCCCGACGCCGAGCCGGGACCGCAGGCCGGGCCGCTGGGGCAGCCGCAGGACGACCGGCCCCGCCTCAAGCCGGTCACCAACCAGGGGCCCAAGGTCGGCCGCAACGATCCCTGCCCCTGCGGCAGCGGCAAGAAATACAAGAAATGCTGCGGCGCCAGCGAGTGACCCCGTCCCGTCCATCAGACCGACCCCGCAACCATTCGCGATAGGTGCGCCATGAGCCCCAATCCCAGCGACGGCCAGAAGGACGTCGGGCAGTTCAACGCCTGGCTGCACAACATCGGGCAAACCAAGGTCCCGCCCCGGCAGGCCGCCGGCGGGCCGGCGTCGGCGCCCCGGCCCGCGCCCAAACCGGCCGTGCCGCCGGGCGGCGGCATCCTGGGCGAGGTGGACAACGAGATCGACGACGTCTTCGGGCGGATCGTCGGCGACGCGCCGGCGGCGGCGCCGGCCGGCGTCGCTCCCCGGCCGGCCCAGCCGCAGCCGGCGGCCGCCCCGCGCCCGGTCCCGCGCCCGGAGCCGCCCAAGGCCCCGCCGTCGCGCGCCGACGTCGACCGGCTGATCGCAGCGGCCCAGGCCCAGCAGCGGGCGGCGGCGCCCCAGCCCCCGCCGGTGCCGCGACCGGCGATGCCCGCCGCGCCGGCGCCACCAGCGCCGCAGCCCCAGTCGGTGTTCGGACGGCCGGTCGCCCCGCCCCAGGCCCCGCCGGTCCAGCGTCAGGCCGCGCCGCCGCCGGTGCCGCAGCCCCCGTCGTTCGATCTCCCGACGGCCCAGGCTCCGACGTACCAGGCCGACGCCGGCGGCGCGGCCCAGGGCCAGCTGGCACAACTGCAGCAACAGCACCAGCAGGAGCTGGCGCGCGTCGAGAACGGTTTCCTGGAGACCAAGAACCAGCTGCAGAAGCAGGTCAAGGACATCCAGCTGAAGTACCAGGAACAGCGCAACAAGTGGGAGAACGTGCTGGCCGACCTCCGCATCCGCAACGACGAGCTGCTGCGGCGCAACCAGGAGCTGGAGCAGCAGATCACGCAGATGAGCGAGCGTCACCACCAGCTGATCCAGGAATACACCGACCTGCGCAGCCAGATCAGCTCCGGCCAGGCCCCTGCCGCGCAGCAGCTGCCCGAGGAAACAGGCGTCCCGGTCGGCCAGATCCTCAAGGGCGAGTTCGAGGTCCCCGCAGCTGACACCCCGGTACCGACACCGGGCGGGGGAGCCGCCGGCCGAGGCGCCGTCGGCGGCCGAGGACAACGACCTGCTGGCCGAACTGGAGGCGCTGGAGAAGGAGATGAAGGACATCGGGGGCAAATGACCGATGCCCGAACTGCCTGAGGTCGAGACCGTCCGCCGCGACCTGCGGCGCGGGGTCAGCGGCGCGCTGATCGACCGGGTCGAGGTCCTCGACGACCGCCCGCTGCGCGATTCGCCGGCAGGTGTGTTCGCACGGTCGCTGCGAGGACGGCGATTCACGGGTTTCGCCCGGCGGGGCAAGTACCTGCTCTGTACGCTCTCCTCCGGGGAAACGCTGGTCATCCACCTGCGGATGACCGCTCCGGGGAAACGCTGGTCATCCACCTGCGGATGACCGGCGTGCTGCTGCACCAGACGGTGCGCGATCCGCTGCCCGCGATGGCCCGGATCGTTTTTCATCTGGCCGGCGGCCGCCGGCTGGTGTTCGCCGACCAGCGCAAGTTCGGGTCGATGGAACTGGCCCGTGATCCCTCGTCACTGCGCGGCATTCGCGGACTCGGCCCCGAGCCGCTGGGGCGGACCTTCACCGCCGCGGCCTTGCGCGACGCGCTGAAAGGGAGGACCGGGCCGGTCAAGACCGTGCTGCTCGACCAGCGGGTGGTCGCCGGGCTGGGCAACATCTACGTGCTGGAGGCCCTGCACCGCGCCGGCATCTCGCCCAAGCGGAAAGCCTGCGGGCTGCGGCAGGCGGAGACCGACCGGCTGCACCGGTCGATCGTGGACGTGCTGCGGGCGGCGATCGCGGCCCGCGGCAGCTCGGTGGACACCTACCGCGACGGCCGGGGCGAGCGCGGCTGGTTCCAGGTGAAGCATCGGGTGTACGACAGGGAAGGGAAGGCCTGTCCGCGCTGCGGCACGGCCATCCGCAAGGAGCAGTTCCGCGGCCGCGGGACGTACTGGTGCCCGGGCTGCCAGCGTTGACCGCGAGGCGCTGGGTACGGTGCCTCGCGCGACATTGATCGTTCAACGCAATGACGCCAATGAAGATCGGCATCATCTCCGACACCCACGACCACCTGGGCAACTGCCGCAAGGCCTGCCAGGCCTTCGCGGCCGAGGGCATCAGGACCGTGCTGCACGCCGGTGACATCATCGCGCCGTTCACCGTCGTGCCCTTCCATCAGGCCCGCATCCGGCTGATCGCCGTGTTCGGCAACAACGACGGCGAGAAGCTGTTCCTCAAGGAGCGCTTCGGCGAGATGGG
>JALOPJ010000201.1 GCA_025453955.1 Candidatus Edwardsiibacteriota bacterium | reverse complement strand
TAACCCCAGCATTTTATCGCTGCGGGACCGTGGCCAGCACGATGCGGGGCGTGCCGCAGTAATCCTCGACCGTCTCCACGGCCGCACCCGGCAGGGAGCACCTGGCCAACTCCGCCACAGCCGAGGCCTGCCCATCGCCCACCTCCACTGCCAGCAGGCCGCCCGGCCGGAGCCGCGTCCCGATCCCTTCCGCGATCCGGCGGTAGCACAAGAGCCCGTCGCTGCCGCCGTCCAGGGCGGTGACGGGCTCGAACTGCGCGACCTCCGGCTGCAGTCCCGGGATCGATGCCGTGGGGATGTACGGCGGGTTCGACACGATGACGTTCCGCGCCACCGCCAGCGCCCGGGCCGAGATGTCGGTGGCCGTGATCCGGGCCCGCGGCAGCTCCCCGGCCAGGACGACGGCGATGCAGCCGCTGCCGGTGCCGATGTCGAGGATGGTGCGATACCGCGTCCGCCAGCGCTCGACGACCTGCCCGACCAGCAGCTCGGTCTCGGGCCGGGGGACCAGCACATGCCGGTCCACCAGGATGCGGCGGCCGTAGAATTCCGTTTCGCCCAGTATCTGCTGCAGCGGTTTCCTGATGCAGCGCTGGCGCACCATCCGCTGGAACCGGGCGCGGTCCGCAGCGGCGACCGCGCGATCGCGGTTGACCGTCAGCCAGACCCGGTCGCGCCGCAGAACGTACGCCAGCAGCAGCTGGGCCTCCAGCGGCGCCGATTCGACGCCGGCGGCCTTCAACCGCGCCGCGGCCGCGGACAGCGCCTCGCGGACAGTCATTGCGAGGCCGACATCACGCCTCACGAACGAAGCAATCCAGGATCCCGGATCGCTTCGCACGCAGAAGCATGATGCCCCTCTCGCGATGACCGAAGCGCCTCGTCACTCCCCGGCCTGCAGCTTCTCCGCCATCTCCGCCGCGGCCAGCGCCCCGATCACCTCGTCCAGCGCGCCCTCCAGCACCCGGTCCAGGCTGTGGAGCGTCAGGCCGATGCGGTGGTCGTTGAGGCGGTTCTGGGGGAAGTTGTAGGTGCGGATCTTCTCGCTGCGGTCGCCGGACTTGACCTGGCTCTTGCGGTCCTTGGCCAGCCTGGCGTCCTGCTCCGACTGCATCTTCTCCAGCAGCCGCGAGCGCAGCACCGTCATGGCCTTGGCCCTGTTCTTGATCTGGGAGCGCTCGTCCTGGCAGGAGACCACCAGCCCGCTGGGGACGTGGGTCAGCCGCACCGCCGAGTAGGTGGTGTTGACGCTCTGGCCGCCGGCGCCGGAGCTGCAGAAGGTGTCGACCCGCACGTCCTTGGGGTCGATCACCAGGTCGATCTCCTCGGCCTCGGGCAGCACGGCCACGGTGGCGGCCGAGGTGTGGATCCGGCCCGAGGCCTCGGTGCGCGGCACCCGCTGCACCCGGTGGACGCCGCTCTCGAACTTGAAGCTGCCGAAGGCGCCCTCGCCCTGCACGGCGAACACCACCTCCTTGTAGCCGCCCAGCTGGGTGGGGCTGGAATCCATGATGTCGACCTGCCAGCCCTTGCGCTCGGCGTAGCGCACGTACATCCGGAACAGGTCGCCGGCGAACAGCGCCGCCTCCTCCCCGCCGGTGCCGCCCCGGATCTCGATGATGGCGTTCTTGAAGTCGTTGGGGTCGCGCGGCACCAGCAGCGTCTTCAGCTCCTCGGCCAGCGCCGTGCCGCGGGGCTCCAGCTCGGCCAGCTCGGCCGCGGCCAGCTCGGCCAGCTCGGGATCGCCGGCCTCGGCGGCCAGCGACCGGCTCCCGTCGATCCGCTTGATCACCTCGCGGTACTCGCCGCCCTTGGCCACCACCGCGGCCAGCGAGCGGTACTCGCGGCTGAGGTCGCGGTACTTCAACTGGTCGGCGATCACCGCCGGGTCGGCCAGCAGGGCCTCGATCTCGCCGTGGCGGGCCACCACCTGGTCCAGTTTGCGGTCGATCTCGATCATGCGCCGGGTTTCCTGTCCTTGATGTTGAAGCCGATGGCGAACGGGCAGAGCACGTCGGCCAGGCGGGGCTTGCGGGTCTTGGGGTCGAGGGCGTAGGCGGCGATCTTGATGAACCAGGCGTCGGTGGTGCCGCTGATGGTGCCGTCCTCGTTGTAGCTCCAGTACTTGTCCTTGGCCTTGTCCCTGATCTCGACGGTGACGTAGACCCGGCCCCTCGCCATCGAGGCGACGTCCTCGCTGCTCTGGGCGATCTCGTGCTCGGGGTGCGAGTGGAAGTCCCCGATCAGCGACAGCGTGGGCAGCTGCTGGAAGAAATTGATCACCCGGGCGTACGACTTCTCGCGGGCCTTGACCCAGGTGGCGTGCCGCTCGGCCGACTGGCAGGCCACGGCGTGGGCCACGAAGAAGTTCTGCCCGTCGCGGTGCCCCAGCAGCAGGCCGTAGGACTCCTTCTTGTAGACCTCGATGGCCGAGACCAGCAGGCCCCAGAAGGCGGACTCGGAGACGAAGACCTGCATGGTCAGGCCCTCGCCACCGCGCACC
>JALOPJ010000200.1 GCA_025453955.1 Candidatus Edwardsiibacteriota bacterium | reverse complement strand
TGGCCGTCAGCCCGCATCCGATCTCGGCGGACACGGCGCCGCCGCGCAGGAAGCTCCACTCGTCGAACGAATGGTTGACCCGCAGCATGGCGGTGCCGCTACCGGACGGACCGCCGGACACGGCGCTCAGGAACCGGGGGCTGGTGCCGCCGAACGCCAGTCCCTGCCCGAACGACAGCTGGTAGTCGCCGATCACGGCGCGCCAGCGCTTCCCGCGGGGAGCGCAGCAGATCCCTCCGGACGCGAAATCAGCGATGCGGGCCTCCCCCGCGTCCTTCTGCGACAGGGCGGTGATCTCCAGCGGACCGTGGCGCGCCGTCATCCGCTGGCGGTTGGCCAGGGCGGAGCCCCGGTAGGGGTCGGCGGCGTTGCCGCCATCGGCCGGGGACCGTTGCTGCAGGACCGACCGCAGCTCGGCCGACGGGTATGACCGCGGGGCCGACGCGTCCAGGCAGACGTACGGCAGGATGCCGTCCAGGGTCCGCTGGTCGATCACTCGCGCAGCCCCGGGTGTCCGCGCAGGTAGCGCGCCAGCGCCAGGGCTTCCAGGGGATAGAGCAGCGGGATGCCCGCGATCTCGTCCGCGCCGGCCCGGTTGAGGTTGACCGGATGGCTCTGGTAGTATTCCAGCGACTGCGCCAGCGCGTCCGAAACGTCCTCGGCGTCGAGATCGGGTATCTCCTGGGCCAGGCAGGCCCCCGCCGCCACGGCCAGGGCCACCGCCATCCGTCCCAGGTTCATCGTCCCGGCCATGTCGCGCCGCGGCCGCTCACGGTCCGACCGTGATCCGGTCCTGGAGTTTCTCGAACTTCACGCGGCCGATGCCCCGGACGTCCATCAGGTCCTCGGTGCGCCGGAACGGCCCGTGTTCCGAGCGGTGGGCGATGATGTCGGCGGCGGTGCCCGGCCCGATGCCGGGCAGCGTGCACAGCTGCTCGGCGGTGGCGGTGTTCAGGTCGACCGGATGAGGCGCGGCGGCGGGACGGAACTGCTGCACCGTGTACGGCGCGATCCGCTCCAGAGCCCTCCTGCCCGGCCCGCCGGCCGCCAGCAGGTCGTCCAGCGCCGCGATGCCGCCCAGGCTGTCGCGCAGCGCCAGCATCAGTCCCGCTGCGGACTCGCCGATGCCCGGCAACAGCAGGAGGTCGGCGCGCACCGCCGTGTTCAGGTCGACTCGCGTCAGCGATCTCGGATCGGTGCGGACGGACGGGGCTGCATGCGGCACCTTCGATCTGGGCAGCGACAGCGTCCGGTAATGGAGCGACACGCAATGCGACAGGTCGAGCACCGGATGCGTCCGCGCCGCGTAATCGAGCCGCAGCGTCCGCCAGGCCAGTCCGAACCCCAGGCTGGCCTGGTTGGGCCGGTCGGAGAAGCCGGCCCGCAGGAACAGCCGCTCGCGCCAGCGGTACTCCTGCCCGATCCGCAGCTGCACCGGCCAGCCCTGCTGCGCCTGGAGCTGCAGCGCCAGGGTCGCCTGGCCGACCGGCCGCCAGGCGGCGCCGCAGGAAAGCGTCTGGGCGATCTCGTCGCCCGAGGCGCCCAGCTTCGGCCGGTTGAGGTTCTCCGCCGCGATCGCGACGGTGATCCCCTCGTGCGGCGAGCCGATCACCCCGGCGTCCAGCCCGACGGCGACGGCCGAACCGTAGCGCTCGATCGCCAGGTGCCGGCCGCCCAGCCCGATGCCGGCCGCGATGCTCCCGAGGTACCGGGCTCCCAGGGCCGCCCGCAGGGTCGATTCCCGGTAGAGCGCGTTGCCGGTGGTCACCAGCGATGCCCCCAGCCCGTAGCGGCCGCGCTGGTATCCTGCGGACGCCGCCGTCGCCGCCAGGTCGGACATGCCGAACGGGAGCGCGGCGCCGGCGCTCGCCGATTGCTCTTCGCACCATGCCGGCAGCGCGGGGTTGCCGGAACCGGCCTGGGAATAATCGGCCAGGGCTACACCGGCGCTCGCCATGCCGAAGACCCTGGCATCGGCCGGCGTCTCCTCGAAGGAAGCCACTGCCGGGGATGCCGCGGAGAGCAGGAGAAGAACGAGCGTGATGGGACGCATAAAAAAAGTCCTGTACCTGGGACAATAAAAATGGACCGGGATCACCGAACGAATTGGAACGGGCGAATCCATCGCCCGCGATCAACGCAACGGTACGGTCACATCTCCTGCCGGCCCGCCAGCGCCCGGGACAGCGTCACCTCGTCCGAGAACTCCAGGTCGCTGCCCACCGGCAGGCCGCGGGCGATCCGCGTCACCAGGATCCCCAGCGGCTTGACCAGCTTCATCAGGTAGAGCGCGGTGGCCTCGCCCTCGGCGTTGGGGTTGGTGGCCACGATCAGCTCCCGGACCTCGGTGCGCTCCAGCCGCTGCATCAGCTCGCGCACCCGGATGTCGTCCGGCCCCACGCCGTCCAGCGGCGCCAGCCGGCCCTGCAGCACGTGGTACAGCCCCTTGAATTCGGCGGTGCGCTCGATGGCCATCAGGTCGCTGCTCTCCTCCACCACGCACAGCGTGGCCGCGTCGCGGCCGGGGTTGGCGCAGATCGCGCACAGCTCGTGCTCGCTGGCGTTGAAGCACTGGGAGCAGAACCGGACCTTCTCCTTGAGGTCGGTGATGGCCGCGGCCAGGGCCTGGGCGTCCTCCTTGGGGGCCTTCAGCAGGTGGAACGCCAGCCGCTGGGC
>JALOPJ010000092.1 GCA_025453955.1 Candidatus Edwardsiibacteriota bacterium | reverse complement strand
TCTGACATCGGCGAGTTCGGGCTGATCGAGCGCATCCGCACGGCCCAGCGCGGCGCGAACCGGAGCGTCATCCTCGGCATCGGCGACGACGCGGCGGCCTTCGCGTTGTCGCGGGGCACGGTCGGCCTGGTCACGACCGACACCCTGGCCGACCGCACCCACTTCGACCTGCGGTACACGACGTACCGCGACCTGGGGTGGAAGGCGATGGCGGCCAACCTGTCGGACATCGCGGCGATGGGCGGCCGGCCTCTGCTGGCGGTCGTCGCGCTGACCCTCACGGATCGGCAGTCGGTGCGCGACGTCGACGAACTCTACCGGGGGATGCGGGCGCTGGGGCAACGGCACGGCGTCACGATCGCGGGGGGCGACGTGGTCAGGGGAAAGGAGCTGTCGCTCACCATCGCCGTGATCGGCGAGTGCCGCAGGGGCAACCTGGGACTGCGGTCGGGCGCGAGGCCGGGCGACGCGGTGCTGGTGACCGGGACCCTGGGGGCCAGCCGGGCGGGGCTGGAACTGCTCCGGAATGCACAATGGAAAATGAAAAATGGTAAATCCGTGCGGAAGCATCTGAGGCCGGAACCACGAGTCAGGGAAGGTCTGGTGCTGGCGAAGCGGTTCAAGCTGCACGGCATGATCGACATCTCCGACGGGCTGGCCCCGGAGCTGCATCACCTGGCGGCCGGGAGCAGGGCCGGGATCGTTATCGACCAGGGGGCGCTGCCGGTGGCGGACGAGGCGGTCGCCGCCAGCCGGCGAACGGGGAAGGACCCCGCCGACTACTGCCTGCACGGCGGCGAGGAATACGAGCTGCTGTTCACGCTGCCGCTGGCGGACGCCGTCAAGGCCCGGTCGCTGCTGGAGGGCTCGGGCACGCGCTGCACCATCATCGGCCAGGTCGTGAGGGGTCGGGGGGTGCGGACCATCGGGCGGGACGGCCGGCGGCGGGCCCTGCCAGCGGAAGGGTACGCCCATTTCCGGCCGGGCGCGGCCGCCTGACCGCACCCGCGGATGCGGGACGATGAAACAATACATCGACAACGACAGCGACAGGGGACACCAGATGAAACACACGGCGAAGGCCTGCCCCGGCAAGCGGCAATACCTCTCCGGCAAGCGCGTGCTGCCCAAGCCGGTCGGCCCGCAGAGCTCGCTGGCCGAGGTCATCGACAACATGGACGCCTACAACGGAGGCCGTCTGCGGGCCGCCTGCCAGCTGCTGCGGGACCGCTACTCCAAGCCGGACGTCACCGTCGGCCTGTCCCTGGCGGGCGCGCTGACCCCGGCCGGGCTGGGCCCGTCCACGGTGATCCCGCTGATCAAGCACGGCTTCGTGGACTGGATCACGGCCACCGGCGCCAACATGTACCACGACCTGCACTACGCGTTCGACCTGCCGCTGTTTCGCGGCAGCCACACCGTCGACGACGCCGACCTGCGGAAGAAAGGCGTGACCAGGATCTACGACATCCTGTTCGACTACGAGGACGTGCTGATGGAGACCGACCGCCGGCTGCGCGCCATCATGCTGCGGCCGGAGTTCCAGCACGAGATGGGCACCCGGGAGTTCTACCACCACCTGGGCAAGGTGATCGACCAGCACGAGCGCACGCACAAGACCGGCCCGGTCAGCATCCTGGCCGCGGCCTACCGCGCCGGCGTGCCGGTGTTCACCTCGTCGCCCGGCGACTCCACCATCGGCATGAACGTGGCCGGGCTGGAGCTGCTGGCCGGGGCCAAGGGGCTGGGCGGCCGCTTCCGGCTGAAGATCAACCCCAGCATCGACGTCAACGACAGCACCGCCATCATCCTCAACGCCAAGCGCTACGAGAAGGGCAAGACCGCGGTGATCCTGATCGGCGGCGGCAGCCCCAAGAACTTCGTGCTGCAGACCGAGCCCCAGATCCAGGAGGTGCTGATGATCCCCGAGGTGGGCCAGGACTACGACATCAACGTCACCGACGCCCGGCCCGACACCGGCGGGCTGTCGGGCGCGCCGCCCTCCGAGGCCGCCAGCTGGGGCAAGATCGACCCCGACAAGCTGGAGGAGACCGTCACCGCCTACATCGACGTCACCGTGGCCTTCCCGCTGATGGCGGCCTACGTGCTGCAGACCACCAGGCCCAAGAAGCTGAAGCGGCTCTACCACCGGGGCGAGGAGCTGCGCGCCAAGCTGGTCAAGTCCTATTTGGAGAACAACAAGGAGGTCGGCCAGCTCTCCGCGCTGATGCGCAAGCTGCAGGCGTAACAGTCACCATGTCCCGCGTCATCCTGAAAATGCCATGCATGTCTGACCCATGAAGGATCCATCCCGTGAGATTCTTCGGAAGCCGGGCATGATGCCGGACTCAGAATGACGGGTTGCACCACTGGTCGTCATCCTGAATGGGTCGCCGTGCCTGGCCCGTGAAGGATCCGTCCTGTGCCGGGAGATTCTTCTGAAGCCGGGCATGTCGCCATACTCAGAATGACGTTATCACCGGAGGATCGATAGGACCATGAAAAAACAGGAACTGCTGGCGCTGGCGAAAAAACACGGCACGCCGCTGTTCGTGCTGGACCACTCGGTGATCCGCGCCAACTACCGCACATTCAAGAAGCACCTGCCGCGGGTGCAGTGCTACTTCGCGGTCAAGGCCAACTCCAACCAGGAGATCATCCGGACGCTGTTCCGCGAGGGCTCCAGCTTCGACGTGGCCTCCTACAACGAGTTCATGCAGGTCTACGAGTACCTGCGGGGCATGCGCAAGCGGGAGAAGGACTGGTACATCTGGGACCAGATCGTCTTCTCCAACACCATCAAGGACCGGCAGACGCTGGCCAGGATCCGGCAGTACCGGCCGCTGGTGACCTACGACAACATCGACGAGGTCAGGAAGATCAAGGCCCACTGCGATACCGCCGGGCTGGTGCTGCGGCTCAAGGTGCCGGACACCGGCTCCCAGGTGGAGATGAGCTCCAAGTTCGGCTGCGAGCCCGGCGACGCCATGGCGCTGATCGACGCAGTCTACGACGCCGGGATGAAGGTGGAGGGGCTGAGCTTCCACGTCGGCAGCCAGTGCACCAACTTCGACAACTACACCGCGGCGCTGGCCATCACCGCCGAGCTGTTCCACGCCGCGAGGAAGAAGGGCTATCCCCTCAACCTGGTCGACATCGGCGGCGGGTTCCCGGTGCCCTACGACGCCCAGGCGCCGCGCTTCGAGTCGCTGGCGAAGCTGCTCAACCAGGAGTTCGCGCGCCTGTTCCCGCCGGACATCGAGATCCTGGCCGAGCCGGGACGCTTCATGGTGGCCACGGCGGCCACCCTGGTGAGCGAGGTGATCGGCAAGGCCCGGCGCGACGGCAAGGTGTTCTACCACATCAACGACGGCGTCTACCACACCTTCTCCGGCGTGGTCTACGACCACTGGGTGCCCACCTTCACGGCGTTCAAGCGGGGGCCGCTGGAGGTCTGCGCCGTGGTGGGGCCGACCTGCGACAGCTTCGACAAGATCACATTATCGGCGAACCTTCCCGGCAACCTGCAGATCGGCGACCGCCTGATCACGGAGCACATCGGCGCCTACAGCACGGCGTCGTCGACGCGGTTCAACGGCTTCGAGGGGGCGAAGATTATCCATAAACGATAGGTGCCATGCTGGCCCCGTCATCCCCGTGCCAACGGGGATCCAAGCCTGGATTCCCACTGGAAGCCTGCTCTGAGTAAGGCACGCATGCCCTGCAGGCTCAGGGTTCGCCCCGTGCGGTGACACGGGGTGGCAGTGACGAGCACAGCCCCGCGCAATGCGGGGCTGTCGCTTTGCCCCAATGTCCCACGCCCGCCCTGACGGCGCAACCGCCCGGCCCACGGCCGGGCGCGCGTTCCGTTGGCGGGAGCGATGTAAGATTATGCATGCCGGATGATGCCAAATGCATAAAACCGCAAAGAAAATGCAAAAAATTGCATTCCCGCCCTTGACATCGCCCCGGGACCGTGGTAAGCTGATTTGACAACAACAGGGAGGCGACGATCGATGTCGGCGAAGACCAGGCGGCAGAACCTGATCAAGGAGATCCTCAGCGAGCGGGCGATCTCGGGCTACGACCAGATGGTGCGGGCCCTGCGGGGCCACGGCATCAACGTGACCGAGGCCACGCTGTCCCGCGACTTCGCGGAGCTGGGGGTGGTGCGCGGCGCCACGCCCGACGGGCCGCGCTACACGCTGAGCGAGGCCGAGGCCGGCCGCCACATCGACCGGCTGCTGGGGTTCGAGATCCTGGACGTGCGGCGCAACGAGTCGCTGGTGGTGATCCACACCCTGGCCGGCCGGGCGCCGGGCGTGGCCCGCTACATCGAGCAGCTGGGCCGCAAGGACATCATCGGCACCATCGGCGGGTTCTGCACGGTGCTGGTGGTGCCGGCCTCGCGCCGCGACATCCCGGCGATCACCGCCGTGATCGAGAAGATCCGGGGCCGGGGCTAGCGGGGAAGCGGCGGCGGCGATGCGGCTGGCGGTCCTGATCGCGGTGCTGGCGGCGGCCGCCGGCGGGGCCCGGGCGCGGTGGAGCGGCTCAAGGCCGAGGCCGGGGACAGCCTGGCCGTGATCGGCGTCCATTACTACGACCAGTACCGGACCGCCGAGGCCGAGTCGCTGGCCCTGCTGTACGGCGTGGCCGGCACCCCCACCGCCTGGTTCGACGGGTGGCACATGGAATTGTACGCCGACACGGCCACCTACTGGAACTACCGCGGCGCGCTGGCCAAGCAGGCCGCCATCCCGCCGGCAGCGGGCATCGCGCTGTCGGGATGGTACGACCCGGCCGGGCGCGCCGGGCAGGCCCAGTGCCTGGTGACCAACCCCGGCGGCGACACGCTGCGGGGCATCCTGCGGCTGGCGCTGGTGGAGCAGGCCGTCTTCCGGCCCTGGGGCGGGGGCGACAGCGTCCACGACGTGCTGCGCGACGTGCTGCCGTCGTTCGTGGGCTGCCCGCGCTGGACACCGCCTGGGCCGAGGGCCGGATGGCGCTGGTGGCCTGGGTGCAGGACACCGGGACCATCGGCGGCGGGGGCGGCCGGGGCGTGTACCAGTGCGCCAAGGTGGAGCTGTCCGCGCTGAGCGGCGTCGCGTCGGGTCCCGGCGCGGCGCCGGTCATGATCCTGCCGTCGCTGGCGGTCAGCCCCAACCCCTGCGCGGGCAGGGCGGTGATCAGCTATGCGCTGCCGCGGGCCGGTCGGGCGCGGGTCAGGTTGTACAATACCGCGGGTCAATTGATGGCGACGCTGCAGGACGGGCAGCTCCCGGCGGGGCGGCACCGCTGCCACTGGCAAGCGGCCGGCGGAGCACCGAGCGGGACCTACTTCATCCGCGCGGAGTGCGGCGGCCATACGGCCACGGCGCGGGTGACGGTGGTCAGGTAAGACATCGGTTCCAGGGAACGGGCGGGAGCGGCGGGCGCGCCGGTCCCATAACCGATAATCACAAGACGGAGACCGACCATGGCCAGAACCAGTCTGATAGTGCTTTTGACGGCCTGCCTGCTGGTGGGTATCGCGACTGCGGGGAAACTGCCGCAGCTGGACGTTGCGCCCGCGGCTGACGTGCAGCAAAACCTGCCGCCACCCACCGCCGCACCGAAACTGATCGTCTTCGAGTCGTTCGAGAACATTCCATTCCCGCCCTCGGGTTGGTCCCTCGTCGGGAGTTATGCCATTTGGTCACGGTACGCCACCAGCGCCTATGGCAGCGGGACCGGCTCGGCCAAGGCGAACTTTTACAGCAACAGCGCCGGGCGGACGCACGACCTCCTCTCCTACGTCTGCACCCCGACCACGGCCGGCGATTCGCTGCTGTTCGATCACGCCTACGCCACGTATGCCGGCGAGGTCGACTCGCTGACGATCTGGACGTCGATCGACGGCGGCAGCAACTGGGTGAAGTTGATCGGCCTGCGGGGCGGCGCGGGCGGTCCGCTCAACACCGGTGGCACCACCACCAATGTGTTCGTCCCGACCAGCGGGCAGTGGGCGACCAAGCGCTACGCGCTGCCGGCCGGCACCAACCGGTTCCGGTTCCGGGCGCACTCGGCCTACGGCAACAACCTCTACGTCGACAACATCCAGGTGAAGTACCCGCGGCTGCCAGCCGACGCCAGGGTGTACGCCGTCCGGCAGCCCGGGACCTTCCGCAACGCACCGATAGAGCCGCTGGTGACCGTCCAGAACTACGGCACCGCGCGGTCCGCGTTCCCCGTAACCTTCCGGATCTCCTGCACGACGTCGGTGGTGTACAGCGAGACCATCAACGTTGATAGCCTGAACGCCGGGGACACCGTCCGGGTGACGTTCCCGGAGTGGGTCCCGGAGGCCGGGCAGGTCTATGACCATGCGGCCTTCACCGCATTGCCCGGCGACCAGATCCCCGGGAACGACACCATGTTCTCGATGACCTACGCCTACGTCACCCCCCGCAAGGCGATGACCGAGCTGTTCACCGCCACCAGCTGCCCGCCCTGCGTCGCCGCCAACGACAGCCTGAACCACATCTCGGCGGACCTGGGGGACACGATGGTGCTGGTGCGGTGGCACGTCTGGTGGCCGACCAACAACGACCCGTTCTACCTCAACCAGGGCGCGGACACGGCGAACATCCGCAACCGGGTCAGCTACTACAGCGTGGGCGCGGTGCCGAACATCGTGATCAACGGCCTGTACAGCCCCGGCAACGGCCAATTCCGTTCGACCATCCTGAACGAGCGGCACACCACCTTCGCGCCGTTGACGATCGACCTGGCGGGCACGTACGATACGACCGCCAACAGCGGCCGCATCATCGCGACGCTGCACGCCACGGGACGGATCACCGACGGCGACCTGCGGCTGCGGTACCTGATCGTGCAGGACAGCATCAGCTACACCGGGACAAACGGCGATCCGGTCCATCACCAGGTGTTCCGGCGGGTGATGCCGAACATCAACGGGAATATCATCAGCATCGGCATGGGGGAGACGCTGGTCGATTCGGTCGATTTCACCGTCCCGACCGCCGGGTTCACGCCGGCGATCAACGAGAAGCAGTGCCAGGTGCTGGTGTACCTCCAAAGCCATACAGCCCGGAACATCTGGCAGTGCAACCGTGTGCCGCTGATGTCTTTGGTGCCGAGCGGCGTGGCCGGCGGGCCGGCGGCAACACCGGCGCCGCGTACCGCGTTGCTCCCGGTCGGCCCCAACCCGTCCTCCGGCAGGCTGCGGCTGTCCTACGACCTGGCGGCCGCGGGCCGGGTGAGGCTGGGCGTCTACGATGTCGCCGGTCGCCTCGTGGCCAAGGTCGTCGACGGTGCGATGCCGGCCGGCAGCCACTCGGTCGACTGGAACGGCACTGACCGCGGTGGCCGGCAGGTCGCCAGCGGCGTGTACTTCGTGCGGCTGGACGCCGACGGCGGCTCGCAGACGCAGCGGATCACGGTCATCAGGTAACGAGATGGCGACGGCCGCGCGCAGCGAACGACTGCGCGCGGCCGAGCGGTACAATACTTTTCAATACACAAGGGAGACCGACCATGGTAAAAACGAGTCTGATCGTCCTGTTGCTGATCGGGTTGATCGGCGCGACCGCTTCTGGGGCGACCTTGCGGTCGCCGAACAACACCTATCTTAACGGCGCGGAGGGCGATGTGCCAACGATCGTCACCGCACCCCGGGCAATCGTCAACGAGGGGTTCGAGAGCGCGACCTTCCCGCCCACTGGCTGGTCGCTCTCCGGCGCCGCGGCGATATGGTCCCGTTCGACGGATTGCAGCGGGTACGGCGTCGGCGTCGCTTCGACCAGGGCTGATTTCTACAACGTGAACGGTGGTACCCAGGACCTGGTCACCTACGTCTGCTCGCCAACTGGCGCCACTGACACGCTGGTTTTCGACCACGCCTACGCACCGTACCCCGGGACCTACCTCGACTCTTTGACGATCTGGACCTCCACCGACGGCGGTTCCAACTGGACGAAACTGATCGGTTTAGTCGGCGGCGCCTCCGGGACTCTTAATACTGCGCCAGCGACCACCAGCCAGTTCATCCCGACCGCGGGCCAGTGGGCTACTAAGAAATATGCCCTGGTCGCGAACACGAACCGCATCCGTTTCCGGGGACATTCGGCGTACGGGAACGAACTCTACCTTGACAACATCAAGGTGATCTACCCGTCGACCGACCATGATGCGATGATCGCCCAGATCATATCCCCGGCAGGGCAGGTGACGGCGCCGATCAACCCAAGGTTGCTGGTCAGGAACAATGGGCTCAACGCCGAGTCGTTCCAGGTTAACTGCCTCATCACCCACAGCGCCGCGACCGTGTACAGCGAGAGCCTGACCGTAGCCAACCTGGCGGCCGGTGACACCCAGACGGTCTCGTTCCCGCTTTGGATGCCGGTGTACTGCGAGTCGTACGGGGTCCAGGGCTGGACCTCGCTGGCCGGTGACCTGACTCCCGGCAACGACACAATGACCAGCAGTTTCAATACCAATACATACCAGCGGAAAGTGTTCGGCGTCGACTTCACCGCGACCTGGTGCACCTGGTGCCCGTGGCACCAGGTGGCGTGGGACTGGTTGAAGGAGGAGGCCGGGGACACGCTGTGCATGATAGCGATGCATTCCAGCGCGTCGAGCGACAGCTTCTACTTCGCGGCACTGGGGACCTTGGCGACCTACTATGGCGTCCCCGGGTACCCGACCTCGCACATCGACGGCATCGTATCCTTCGTCGGTTCCGACACATCAGGAGCGGGCGTCGGGCAATACAATGCCTTCCGTGCAGTGTTCGACCAGCGCAAGGTCATCAACTCGCCGTTCGGGATCGTGCTATCGGGCACGTACAGCGGAGGCAACGGGACTATCACGGCGACCATCGATTACCCTGGTACAACACCGCTGCCGATCACCATCCGCGGGGCCGCGGTCGAAGCTAGCAAATACTCGGTATGGCCGTCCCCAACGCACCAGTTGCGCCAGGACAGTGTCCGGTCGCTCGCGCGATCGATCTTCCCGTCGGCCGCCGGCGACACGTTCACCCTGGCCACAGGGGCCACCGTCAAGAATTACCCCATCACGATTAACGCCGGCTGGAACACCAGCAAACTGTCGTTCGTGGTATGGGCGGAAAAACGCGGGCTGAAGGAAAACTACCAGGCCGATGAGATCCTCTATTCCGAATTGACCGGTATTGCGGGAGAACCGACCCAGACAGTCGGCGTCCGCACCGCGCTGCTCCCGGTGGGTCCCAACCCGTCGGCGGGCAAGCTGCGGCTGTCCTACGACCTGGCGGCCGCGGGCCGGGTGACGCTGGGCGTCTACGACGTGGCCGGGCGGCTGGTGGCGACGGTGGCCGATGGCACGATGCCGGCCGGCAGCCACTCGGTGTCCTGGAACGGCACGGACCGCGGCGGCCGGAAGGTCGCCAGCGGCGTCTACTTCGTGCGGTTGGACGCCGGCGGCGCTTCGCAGACGCAGCGGATCACGGTCGTCCGGTAACCGATCAATCCAAGCACAGGCGCGCCGCGGAAGCGGCGCGCCTGTCAACACCACACGGGGTATCGATGAAACGGATCGCATCGTTGCTTGGGGCACTGGCCCTGGGCGCCGCGCTGCAGGCGCAGGTCCCGGACCTGGCGCTTTCCGACCTATCGGGCAGGCGGGTGGAATTCAGGGACCTGCTGGCCGACGGGCCGCTGCTGGTGTCGTTCTGGGCCACCTGGTGCCATCCCTGCCAGGAGGAGATGAAGGCCCTGCAACCCCTGCACGAGGCCTACGGCGGCCTGGGCCTGACGGTGGCGGCGGTCAGCATCGACGACGCCAAGACCACCGGCAAGGTGAAGGCGCTGGTCAAGGGCAAGCGGTACACCTTCACCGTGCTGCTCGATCCCGAGATGGCGGCGATGAAGGCCTTCGGCCTGCTGGAGGTGCCGGGCGTGTTCCTGCTGGCCAGGGACGGGACGCGGCTGTACGAGCACAGCGGCTACAAGCCGGGCGACGAGATCGCGCTGGAGCAGGCGGTCAAGGCCGCCCTGCGGCCGTCGCAACCGGCGTGCGACAGCACGGGGGCGGGCCGATGAGGCGCCTCCTGATCGCGATGGCGGCGCTGCTGACGGTGATGTCCTGCGGTCGCCGCCTGCCCAGCCGGCCGGGCGTTCCCGGCGGCACCGGCACCTTCCCGCGCGCCGTGCTGCTGGAGATGTTCACCGCCACCTGGTGCACCAACTGCCCGGTGGCCGATACCACCATCGAGCGCGTGGCCCACGAGCTGGGCGACGATGCGATATTGGTGGAGTACCATCCGACGTCGGGGGGCGACCCGATGGGATTCGCCGAGACGGACAACCGGGGCGATTATTATGGTGTCGTGGCCTGGCCGACCCTGCGGGTCGACGGCATCGACAGCGCCGTCGGCTCGACCGCGGGTCTGTACCAGGCCTACCGGGCCAAGGCCGACAACCGCCTGCTGGTGAAGAGCCCGATCAAGCTGGCCCTGACCGGGCAGGTGAACGGCGGCCAGTTCGATTACCAGGTGTCGGCCCAGGCCGACACCTCGCTGCGGCCGGGCGACCTGCGGCTGCTGGTGCTGGGGATCGAGGACTCCATCGCGTTCACCGGCCCCAACGGCTTGCCGCTGCACCGCTGGGTGGTGCGCAAGCTGCTGCCGAACGCCCAGGGAACGGCGCTCTCGCTGTCGGCCGGCGGCACCGCGACCAGGAACGGTTCGCTGGCCTTCGATCCCTCATGGCGCCAGGACCGCCTGCACCTGGTGGCGCTGGTGCAGGACTGGAGCACCAAGGAGGTGCTGCAGTCCGCGCGGATCGACCTGTCGATCCCGGCGTTCCAGTTCGTCCTGTCCGCACCGGACACGATCGACACCCTGCCCGCGGCGGCGACTGCGGAGTTCCGGTTCTTCGTCAAGAACACCGGGCTGATGCCGGACTCGGTATGGCTGGACTTGCCGGACTCCCTGGCATCGGTGCCGCTGTCCGACCGGGCGTTGTGCGACCTGCGCGGGATGTGCTATCCCATTCCCTTTGCGGTCTACCTGGCTCCGGGCGACTCGGCGGATAACCTGGTGGTGCACATGAGCGCTGCGACTGCCGGGCATTACCGAGGCGGTCTGTCGCTGCGCTCGGTGAGCGACCCGGCGCTGACCCGGGCGATCAACTTCCACACCGAGGTGCAATGATGCGCGCGCTGACGATCGGGATACTGCTGGCGTGCGCGGCCGCGACGGCCGCGGCCTGGGACGTTTCCGGCGCCAACCAGACGGCGCTGTGGCTGCGCACCCAGCAGGGCAGCGGCCTCAGCTACCGCGACCGCTTCGACCTGCGGGCGGCCGGCGCGCTGCCCGGGGGGCTCTCGGCCGAGCTGGGACTGCGCTACCTGGCCGACCAGGAGCAGTGGGACGACGCCACCATCCTGCACGGCATCGCCAAGCGCTACGCCGCGGTGCGGCGCAAGGAGGTCTCGGCGCGGATCGGGACGTACTACGCCGCGCTGGGCCGGGGGCTGCTGCTGAACTGCGTCGACGAGTCGCGGGTCGGCATCGACCGCGATCTGGACGGCGTGCTGGTGGACGCCGCCTGGGGCGGCCTGCTGGAGGGCCGGCTGCTGTCGGGCCAGGCCAGGCAGAACTCGCGGCCCATCGACACCAGCCGCACCTACGCCGGCGGCCAGCTGCGGGTGACGCCGCTGCCGTTCCTGGCGGTGGGCGCGGGTTACCTGCGGGCCAACGCCGGCGGCCGGCTGTCCGACCCCTCGTTCAGCGAGCCGGTGGAGGAGGGCTACGGCGGCAACCTGGGCCTGGCGCTGGGGCCGGTCGACCTCTACGGCGAGTACGCGGCGCGCCACGCCTACGGCTACCTCGACCCCAGCCTGGGCTGGATGGGGATGGACGACCCCAAGGGCGGCGGCGGCTACGGCAGCGTCTCGCTGGCCCTGGCCGGCCTGGGGCTGGTGGCCGATGCCAAGTGGTACCGCAGGATGAACGGCGCGGTCAACGCGCCGCCGGCCTGCAACCGCGAGGGGCGGCTGATCAGCAACGGGGAGGACGAGTACGGTTACGGGGTGGACGGCACGGCGGCGCCGCTGGACGGGCTGGAGCTCCACGGGAACTACTCGTGGGCCCGCGACAGCGCCGGCCAGCGCCGCTGGGAGGACAACTTCGCGGAGCTGCGCTGGGATGCCGCCCGGACGGTGGTGCTCACGGCCGAGGCCCGGGCCCGCACCGAGCAGTGGCTGCAGCCGGACATCCCGCTCAAGAAGTACAAGGGCGCGACGCTGGGTGCCGTCTGGCGCTACCGGCCGGGCCGATCGCTGACGGTGTCCTGCGGGGCGGACCAGTTCGACAACGTCTACCTGCCCGGCCCGCTGGAGTACCGTGAGTACCACGCCGAGGCCGGCGTGTCGCCGATGCCGTGGGCCAGCCTCAGCCTGGCGGCCGACCTGGCCGACCACCGGCTGGGGGAGTACGGAGACCAGCGGGCCTGGGGACGGGCCGCGGTCAGGATCGAGCCGGCGCGCAACCAGACGCTC
>JALOPJ010000091.1 GCA_025453955.1 Candidatus Edwardsiibacteriota bacterium | reverse complement strand
GGCGTGAACGGCGGGTAGGACAGCTGCATCGTCTGCGTCGGCGCGATGCTGGCGATGGTGACGGTCTGGGTGTAGTCGACCGAGCCGTCGGCCGAGTCGATCAGCTGGCAGGTGACCTGGGGATTGGTCAGCACGTTGCGCCCGCTGTTGAGGACCGTGGCCTTCGGCACGATCGAGACGCTCGGGTAGACCACGCCCGGCGGATTGTCCTGACTCTCGATGCCCAGGTTGTTATCGGGCGAGGACAGGTACTTGATCCGGGCGTGGATGAAGTAGTCCTGGCCGTCGGCCGACATGGCGGCCTCGGTGGTGCCGCTGAAACTGCGACCGTTGCCCCCGTCCTGGGCGTCGGAAAGGATGCTGCCGTTGTCGCCGTCTGTCCGTGAGTACCAGCCCAGCCAGAACGGTCCGGCCGGCATGTAGATGCCGGTGCCGGAGAACGTGGCCCAGGTCCAGGTCGGGTAGTCGACCGTGGTGGCAATGGCGTATCCCGCCCGGGTCCCGGGCACGCCGGCGTTGTCGTTCCAGACGATGCAGGTCTCGGCGATGCTGGGATGGAGGTAGAAGCAGCCGCCTCCCTGCTGGATGCTGCAGGCCGCGGCCGCCTGGAACTTCACTGCCAGGTAGCTGCCGTCGAAGCCGTAGACCGCCGCCCCGCCCTCGCCGGCGGTGAGTTCCACCTGGCTGCGGATCGAGTCGATCGCTGTGCGGATGCTGTCGTTGCCGGTCCAGGCGTCGCTGGGATTGTTGGCCCGCACCGTGACGTCGAAGGCGTAGACCGTGTTGCCGCTGCCTCCCGGCGTCCAGGGGTCGAACACCACCTCGGCCGAGGCGCCCGGCGCCAGGCTGGCGATGGTCTTGTTGCTGGTGATCTTGGTCACCCTGGTGCCGCCCACCGAGTCGTAGTGGGCCACCACCGGGATGTTGGTCTGGGTCGCCGTGCCGAAGTTGGTGAACGTGGCGATGGCCGTCATCGGGGAGCCCTTGGCGAACGGCGGCACCGGCTTGGTGATGGCCGCCACGCCGATGTCGTTGGCGTTGGTGGCCTGGTAGCCGACGATCGGTCGGATGGCGTAGTCGTTGCCCAGCTCATCCCAACTGGCGCCGTTGTTCATTGAATAATAGGTGACGGCGGAGGCCTTGCGGTAGTCACCGGCCACGGTCGTGGTATCTCCGCCGCTGGCACCGAACTGCTGGATGCAGACGTAGACCGGATTGCTGATCACCTGGGACGCCGGCAGTGTGAACGTCTTCCAACCAGCAACGGTGCCCACCGTGGTCAGCGGGATGGCCACGCCGTAGAGCCGGCTGCCGGGCTTGCCGTTGGTCCCGTTGGCATCCCAGACCTCAAGCGAGCAGTACCAGGCCGGCGCTCCGCCAACGGTGCGCCTGACCATCAGGTTGAACGACACCGCGGTCAATGTGCAGGGCCGCTCCGGCGTGAACTTGACTCCCCAGGTGGCGCTGGCGTCGGAATACCCCATGTCGTAGGTTCCGTCGTCCATGTAGACGGTGTCGCGCAGCGCCTTGGTCAGCACCAGCCGCACCGTGTCGTTGAGCCGGTTGAGGTCGCCCACCAGGTCGGAGAACACCTGCAGCGAGCAGGCGCCGGTGCCGGTCGGGGTCCAGCCGTCGAAGGTGACCAGCCGGCCCTGGCCGGACTCCAGCGTCACCTGCTTGGTGCTGGTCCAGCCGCCGCCGAAATCGCTGGCGGTGACGTTGAAGGCCTTGGCGCCGACGCCGTGGTTGTGGACCATGGCCCTGGGGTAGACGGTGACGTCGGGCACCAGCGTGCGGTCGGTTTGGTACACGCCGCGCGCGAACGACGTCCGGTCCATGAACAGCGTGTCGGTGACGTTGTAGACGCGCTCGGCGTAGGACCGCAGGTAGAGGTCGCCGTGGTTGGCGTAGCTGTTCCTGTCCGAGTTGATCGAGACGAAGTCCACCGAAGCGTTGACGTCGCGGGCGGTGACCGCCTCGTAGGCGTTGGCGATGCCGGTGCCGCCGTAGCCCGCCGGGATGGTCCAGACGTCCACCTCGGCGTTGATGTGGTCGTTGCTGTTGGCCGTGCGCAGCACCGCCTGCTGCAGGGCGGTCCCGGTCAGACCCGTGACGTGGTGGCAGACCGCGGCGATGGCCGCCACCTCGGGCGCGGCCCAGGAAGTACCGCCGTAGCCCTCGACCATGGCCGTCGAGTTGCTGCCGACGCTGGACAGGCTGACGTGGGCGTCCCCGGGTGCGACGATGTCCACCCAGTCGCCGTAGCACGAGCCGGAGGTGTCGTCCCAGGCCCAGTGCCGGCCGTTCCAGGTGATGCCGCCGACCGCGGTGACGCAGTCGTAATGGGCCGGGTACATGTTGTTGTCGTTGTTGCGGTCGTTGCCGGCCGAGATATAGGCCGGCGCGCCGGCGTCCAGCGCGGCCTTGAACGCGTTCTCCAGCACCTGGGTGTTGGCGAAGTAGAGCGAGGCCTGGGCGATGGAGGCCACCCCCCGCGCCACGCCCCAGCTGATGCCGGTGGCGTTGTCGGCCGAGGAGGTGTAGCGGTAGTAGGCCACCATGATGCCGCGGGTGGTATTGTTGCCGCCGGCCACGCCGGTGACGCACAGGTTGTTGTTGATCTCGGCCACGGCGTGGCCGGTGCACATGTGGCCGTGGGCGTCGGCCTGGGTCGTGGTGGTCGGGCTGGTGCCGCCGTAGTCGCCGATGTTCAGGTCCAGGTCGTCATGGGTGATGTTGATCGGATCGGTGTCCAGCATCAGGAAGGTGTCCGGCCGCGTCCCACCGGTGCCGTCGCCGCCGGTGACGGTGCGGGCGCGGTCGACCTGCAGGATCTGCGGCGCCCAGTCGAACCGCGGATCATCGGGTTTCGAGCCCGCGACCTGCTTGGCGCCGTCGAGGTACACCGGGCCGTTGTCGTAGCGTGGCGAGAGCGCGGAGGCCTTGAACGGGATGTAATCCGGCTCGGCGAACTGGACATGTGCGTCCTTGGAATATTCCCTGGCCACCGCCTCGATGTCCAGCGTCGCGTCGACGTAGAACACGTGGTGCAGGTCGAGACCGTGATTGACGGCCTCGGGGAAGATGTACTCATGGACGTTCTTCTGGCCCCTGGCTCCGTATTTGGCGTTGAGGGCGTCGATCGACGCCATGCCGGTTTTCAGGATGCCGTCCTTGTCGACGGTCATGGTGTACTTGCCGCGGGCCGACTGCTTGAAGCCGACCACCAGATGACCCTTGACGTAGGGATTGGTGCGGTCCTGCGGCGCACGCCACGTCTTCCCGGTCCTGCGCTCCGGATGCAATCGGCTTTTCAACGCCTTGGCATCGCTGACGCTGCCCGCCCAGAGCTTCTTGATGACGGGCGTGCCGTCCGTGTTCAGCACCGGCTTCAGCTCCTGGATCTGCTTTCCGGCGGGTTTAGCCGTCACCGGGGCCGGAAGCGCCTGTTGAGGGGTCATACGATCCAGATCGACCGGGATCTCGGTCGGCAGCTGGTTCACGTCGTCGACCGGCATGATTCGCTGGGCGACGGCCGCCATCGGGACGAGGGCCATTACTGCGATCAGCGCGATCCATACTTTAGTGAGTTTCATCGGGGCCTCCGGTATTTATTGGTTTTGATTATTGTATCTGCAATAATTGTAATAAGATGCAAGTATCGTACCATTAACGTATCATTCGGTCAATATATGATGATCCTATAAGTATTGACCAGATAGTTTGTTATTATATCATATGCTTATTCCCTTTTCAACTATGACGAAGAACAGTAAAAGCGACCGCGCAAAAAATGTTATCTGCTCAAGCACAATATGTTATAAGCTATTGCAATAATTTATGTTAAAACAATGCAAATATTGCACCTTGCATCGGTAAAAAAAAGGGTGGCATTTGCCACCCTTTGGGTCGTTCCTTGACAAAGTTATCTGATGACGATCGTCTTCCCGGTCCGCTCTTGCCTGCCATCGCTCAGCCGGAAGTAATACACGCCGTTGGTCACACGGACGCCGGCATCGTTGGCGCCGTCCCAGGTGACGGTGTGCCTCCCTGCGTCCTCGGTGCGGTCAACCAGCGTCCGCACCAGCTGGCCGGCGACATTGTACACCTTCAGGCCGATCGATGCCCGCGCTGGCAGCTGGTATTGGATCGTCGTGCGCAGGCGGAACGGATTGGGGCTGGCCGGCAGCAACGCCAGGTCCGGTCCGGCGCCCGGCGTCCCCGGTTCGCCCTCCACCTTGTAGAACACCGTCATCCCGAACCATTTCAGGCAGCGGGCGATGAAATGGGTGCGCGACAGCCTACCGGCGGTGTTCTTGGTGAATCCCTCCAACGGCACCGTGGCGTAGACCGTCTTGAACGTCCCGGTCGAGCACCTGATCACGCCGCAGCGGCCGATGGTCCGGAAGGTGAACACCGAGTCCGCCCCCGGCAGCGGGGTGACCACGTCGATCGAGCGCTGGATCTCGCTGCTGCCGGAGACCAGGATGGTGTCCACCGGCCCGTAGCTGAGGGGGTACGCGTCCCGGCCCACCAGGAAGAACTGGGTGCTGCGGTTGCCGTAGAACTGGGCCTTGAGGTAGTCGTGGTAGAACACCGCGGTGTCGCCGATGTTCTGTCCCAGGTTCTTGGAGAACAGCAGCAGGTTGCCGCCGCGGTCGAGGAACGCCGCCAGGGTGTCGCGGTCCCGCTGGCCCAGTGTGGCCACGCTGTCGTCGCCGGTGAACCAGACCAGGGTGTTGAACGACCCCAGCTGCGGCAGCACGTCGGACGCCCGGTTGTCCCAGCGGCCGTAGAGCACGCCCGTTGTGTCCAGCGCCGCGGTGTAGGCGCCCTCGTAGCCGTTGGCCGGCAGCTGGTCGTCGACCAGCAGTACCCGGTGGGGGTGCTCGCCGACGAAGTAGTGCCACGGCGTCCGCGGCCCGCCGGCCGGGGCGTAGGCGGTGTTGCGCAGGGCCACGGCGTTCTCGTCCCGGGCGCCGTCCACCGCGGCGACGTAGTACTGGACCAGCGACCCGGCCGGCACCAGCGGCAGCGTCGCCCGGTAGCGACCCGGGGTCGCCGTGGCGTACATCGGCAGGTACTGCCAGCTGGTGTCGGCGTTGGGCCGGGTCCGGTAATAGACCCTGATCTGGAGGATCCCCGAGGTGTCACGGGCGTCGGCCAGGACCGCCCGGGGGCCCGGCGCGACGACGTTGTCCAGCAGCGTCAGCGAATCGATCGCCGGCGGCGTGCGGTCGTAGATGTAGAACGAGTACGACGGCCAGGGCGCCCCGGCCGGCTGGTAGGTGTAGTTCCCCGAGGCGGCGTCATAGGCCTTGAGGTGCCACAGCACGTTGACCGGGTCGATCACCGGCTGGGGTTGGGCCGGGATCGTGTAATAATGGCGCTGGGGACTCGTCCCGCCGACGCTGTCGCGGGGGCAGGGCTGGAAATCGCTGCCGTCGAAGACCCACAGGGAATCGCTGGCCACCGCGCCCTCGGCCTTGTAGTCGACCCACACCGGGAACGGGCCGGGCTCGCCGGTGTTCGCCAGCGGCCGCACGTTGGCGGGCATCGGGTCGATGAAGACGAAGTGGTTCAGCGTGTCGCGCTTCAGCGGGAAGCTGGCCAGGTTCCCCATGGTGTCGCCGGAACCCAGGTACCAGAACGCGGTGACCGGGGTCTGGGTCCCGCCGGGATGGCGCGGGATGGCATAGTAGTAAGCCCCGTCCGCGCCGACGCTGTCGCGCGGGTACTCGGCGCCGCCCAGCAGGTCGCTGTAGAGGTAATCGTTCGCCACCGAGTCCCCGTAGGCGGTGGTGATCTCGGCCCGCACCACCAGCGGCCCGCTGTGGAAGGTGTCCTGCAGGACGGTGACGCTGCCGTAGTGCGGGGAGTAGATCGTGTTGTCGAACGAGTAGTAGCCGCTGGCCGGGCTGTAGGTCTCCTCGTAGATCAGGTTCATCGCCGAGACGGCGTAGCCGATCCTGACCGGCGTCTCCAGTCCGGCCGGGATGGCCGGGATGACGAAGTACATCGTGTCCCCGCGCTGGGAATCGGCCCAGGCCACGCCGCCCCAACCCGCCGGGTTGTCGTCCGGCCCCGGATTGTAGGCGTAATGGAGCGCGCTGTCCTGCAGGGCGAAGGACGTGTCCCTGACCACGGCGGCGACCACGTACGGCCCGGTGGCCGCGGTATCTGGCCACTGCGTCACATCGGTGATCACCGGCGCGGCGAAGGCCGGGGCGGCGGTCAGCGCCAGCAACAGGAAAGCAAGCGTGCGTTTCATGTCATCGCTCCTTCTACTTCACCAGCATCAGACGCCTGGTCTGGGCGAACGCTCCGCCGGCTTCCAGCCGGTAGAGGTAGACGCCGGCGGCGGCGCTCCCGCCGCCGTCCGCGGTCCCGTCCCACCGGGCGCTGTGGAACCCTGCGCCCAGGTCGCTGTCGACCAGGGTGCGCACGCGCTGGCCGGTGACGTTGTAGACCGCCAGGCGGACCGGGCCGGGCGACGGCAGCCCGAATTCGATCCGGCAGGCGCCCCGCGCCGGGTTGGGCCGGCACCGGCCCAGCAGGTAGTGCCGCGGGACCGTCGTCCCGCCGCTTCCCGCCATCCCCAGCTGGACCCAGGCGGTGGTCCGCAGGAACACCCAGGGCGACCACTGGCTCTCGTTGGCCGGCAGGGCATCGTCGTACGCGGACACCGCGTAGTGGTAGATCTTGTTGGGCTCGATCGCGGTGTCGGCGAAGGAGCTGTCGAGCGCACCGGCCGTGCCGATCACCTGCCACTGCGGCATCCCCTCCTGCAGCGACCGGTACACCCGGTACCCGGCCAGATCCGGTTCCGTGTTCGCCGACCAGCGGCAGACCACGCTGTCGCAGGATTGGGCGGCCGTGAAACCGGCAGGCCTGCCCGGAGCAGCGTTGTCGATGTCCCCGTCCAGCAGCCAGGCCAGCACCCGGGCCATCAGCGTGTCGCGGGTGTCGGCGCCGGCGATCGCCTCGAACGGGAATGACGTGTAGACCAGCCGGTACCCGGTCGGCGTGCCGTCGTGGCACCGCAGGCCGCAGTATGTGGAATCGTCGTTCTTGAAGCAGCCGGCCAGCCCGCTGACCGCCGGCGTGTCCGGTGTAAGGGCGTAGGCGTGCCCGGCGTCGGTCCAGTACTGGTAGCCGCCGTTGAGCCGGTCGTACTGCAGGACCTCGGCGATCCCGTCGCCGATCGGGTCGCCGGCGGTCCCCGTCACCATGGCGGCGGTGCTGGCGTACCATCCGTTCTCCGGCGCCAGATGCAGGTAGTCCGTCCACAGGTTGGGGTGGAGCGCGGTGTCGGGATTGGTCGACAGGTAATACTGGCCCGACAGCCACAGCCGGCCGCCGCCGGCCAGGTAGGCCATCAGGTGCCCCAGGTCGGCCGCCGCCATCGGCTGGTAGCGCGCCCCCAGGTTCCAGATCACGGCCGGGAACTGCCCGAGGTAGCCGTCATAGATCGGCTTGTTGGCGCCGATGGCGGCGGCGCTGTACCGGCATCCCAGGGCGGCCAGCGATGCCTCGAAGTACTTGGTCCACGACTCGTCGTTGACGTCGATCGCCTCCTG
>JALOPJ010000008.1 GCA_025453955.1 Candidatus Edwardsiibacteriota bacterium | reverse complement strand
GCGGGGAACGTGCGGATCGCGGTGTACAACGTGGCCGGCCAGAAGGTCAAGACGCTGGTGGACGGCACGATGAACGCTGGCTACCACTCGGTGAGCTGGGACGGGCGGAACGAATCCGGCCAGGCGGTGTCGGCCGGCGTCTACCTGTACCAGATGCAGGCGGACAACTTCAGTACGGCCCGCAAGCTGGTGGTGGTGCGGTAGATCATGTGACCCCACCCTATCCCTCCCCCTCGAGGGGAGGGTAGGGGAGGGGTCGAGTTTGGAATGCAACCGGGCGGGTCCGCGGGGACCCGCCCGGCCTTTATCCCGATGGGATGCAGTTTCGACTTGACACGCCAACCCGGCGAGTGGTAAAGTAACAAATCATCCCGATAAGAAACAAACGCGAAGGGAGACATCATCATGAGAAGAACAGGTCTGTTCCTGCTCATCGCGCTGCTGGCCGCGGCATTGCCGGCGCTCTGCTGGCCGCGGCATTGCCGGCGCTGGCCGCATCATCAACCCGGACCCAGGAGGAGGCGGGAATCGATCCTTCGGGGCAGAAGGCGGCGAGCTCCGGCAAGAAGGCGACCTATAGCAGCAGGATGGGACCGGTGCTGCTGATCCCCGAGTCCACCTCAGATGTAATCGGCATGTACAGCCCGGTCGACGGGACCTATCTGGGCGACCTGATCAACGGGTCCGGAACGTTCAGCACGCCCATCAACGCCGTCCAGGGGCCGGACGGGAACATCTACGTCTCCGACCAGGTCGCCGACGCGGTCTTCGCGTACGACACGACCGGCGCCTACCAGTTCACCTATTGCAGCGGGTACGACAACCTGCGGGGGCTGGCTTTCCGGGACGGCCACCTGTTCGTCACCAGCGCCACCGGAGTCTTCCAGTTCAGCGGGCCCGACGCCTTCGTCCGGAACTTCATCACCAGCACCGGTTGCTTCGACATCCAGTTCCTGCCCGACGGCAAGTCCCTGGTCAGCTATAACTCCGGCAACAACGTCTGCCTGCACGACACCAATGGGGCCTTCATCTCCCAGGTCTACGCCACCACCTTCCCGGAACAAGTCCAATCGGACCCGGTGCTTCCCGGCGGCTACCTGTGCCCCTCGTTCTCTGCGAACGTCATCACCGATTTCGACACCGACGGCACCGTCAGTTCCACCCTGCCGTTCACCGGAGGGCGCGGGGTGTACCGGCTGGGGAACCGGAACCTCCTGGTGACCAGCGGCAACGGTGTCCAGGAGCTCGATTCCCTGACCGGCGCCGTGGTGCAGACCGAAAGAACCGGCCAGGCGCGCTTCATCGAGCTGTTCCACTACGTACCGCCCCCCCATGCCTTCGGCGAGATCGACACCACCATCACGATCACCGGGCCCGGCGACTACACCCTGGCCGGGATCACCTTCTGCCCGGTGGACAGCAACTTCTACTTCGTCAGCATGAACGACGACAGCGTCTACCGGCTGGACCCGGACGACTGGTCGTATGCTCCCGCCTTCGCGGTGGACAACGGCGCCGGCGAGATCCCCTGGGGCATCTCCTGGGACGGCGCCAACTTCTGGGTGGGCCAGGTCGAGGGCGGCATGACGTACGTCCACAACAAGCAGTACACCTTCGCCGGCGCCTACACCGGGACCTATTACAACGCCACCGGAATCGGGGGATCTGGCTGGATGGGAGGCATGGATTTCGACGGCACTCGCACCTGGCAGCTGGCGGTCGGCGGATCCAACAAGCTTTACCGGCTGGACCTGCCGGGCGGGGTGTTGGTGGACTCCATTCCCTCCGTGTTCTGGGGGAGCACGTCACAGCGGGGCTGCAGCTGGATACCATGGACCAGCCAGTTCCTCAGCGGCGGGTGGACGTCGCAGTTGCTCTACCTGGTGGACACCCTTGGCAACATGGTCAATTCGGCGCCGATGACCAACATGGCCGACGTGGATATCTATGACTTCATCAACGAGGGCCAGGAGCTGTGGGGCCTAGTGACCATCAATGGCAGCCCCAGCACGATCAATAAGGTGTGGCTGGGTATCAGCCGCCCGACCGGGGTCGAGGGCCGGCCGGTCGCAACGGCCGAGCCGGAGATGCTGAGCCTGATGCCCAACTACCCCAACCCGATGCGGGGGCAGACCACGATCAGGTTTTCGCTGCCCAAGGCCGGCCCGGTCCGCATCGCGGTGTACAACGTGATGGGCCAGAAGGTGAGGACGCTGGCGGAGGGAGCGATGAACGCGGGCTACCACTCGGTGAACTGGAACGGGCGCAACGAGTCCGGCCAGGCGGTGTCGGCCGGCGTCTACCTGTACAGCGTCAGCGCCGGCGGGCAGAGCGCCACCCGCAAGCTGGTGGTGGTCCGGTAGACCATGCGACCCCACCCTATCCCAACCCTTGAGGGGAGGGTAGGGGAGGGGTGACCCCACACTTCGACAGGCTCGGTGCGGGCCCAAACCCCTCTCCGGATAGAACTGGAGAGGGGTTTATGTATCCGGATCCATTCCCCGACGGGTTGGAAAGGGCAGGGGTGAGGTCAGAACAACCATCCGGGCTGGTCCGCAAGGGTCAGCCAGTGCGTTTTATCGTGGAATAAAAAAAGCTTGAAATCGGACGACCTCTCTGATATAATTCAAGGTTCACCCCCTTGGGCCGGTCTGAACACCGACGTGCCCCTGTAGCTCAGATGGATAGAGCAGCGGTTTCCTAAACCGTTTGTCGGCCGTTCGACTCGGCCCAGGGGTACCAGGCAGCGGTGCGGCCCAATAAAACGACGGCAGGGGATTGACACGGCCGTTGTCCGGTGGCATAATAGATCATTGAGCATCCAACTAATCAACACGGAAAAGGAGCAACCATGAAGAAACTGATGTGCGCGGTGGTGATGCTGCTGCTGGTCGCCGGCCTGGGATACTCCCAGGTGATGATCAACGAGGTGCAGTACGACGCCAGCCAGGGCGGTACCGAGGACTGGTTCGAGTGGGTCGAGCTGTACAACGCCGGCGGCGATGACGTCGACCTGACCAACTGGCGGCTGTGCGACAACATGGACAGCGTGGGCGAGGTCCTGCCCTCGACGGTGATCGCGGCCGGCGAGTACGTGGTGCTGGCGGCCAACGTCGACAGCTTCCACGTCAACTTCCCCGGCGTGCCGGCGGTGGCCTGGTCGGACGCCAACATCGGCAACGCGCTGGGCAATGGCAGCGACATCCTGGCCCTGCTCAACGCCGCCGGCACCCTGGCCGACCGGGTGAACTGGGGGACCGGCACCTGGACCCAGCCCAGCTACGTCAGGTTCGGCTACTGGAACCCCGGCTGCGTGGACGCGGCCGCCGGGCATTCCATCGGCCGTAACCCGAATGGCTTCGACACCGACGCGGTGACCGACTGGGCCGACATGGCCAGCCCGACGCCCGGCGCCACCAACGGCGGGGCGGTGGTCTACACGCCGCACACCATCTATGAGATCCAGCACGACGGCGGCTTGGAGGATTCCGCGGTCAGCGTCGTGGCCATCGTCACGTCGGAGAACATCTCCTGGTCCAACGGGTTCTTCGTCGCCGAGGCGCCCGGCGCCTGGCGCGGCGTGGTGTGCTACGGCTCGTCCGCCCCGGTGGTCCCCGGCGACTCGGTGCTGATCAACGGCATGGTCGACGAGTACCTCGGCGTGACGGAGCTGATCCCCGCGCAGGTGACGGTGCTGGGCACCACGTCGGTCCCGGCGGTCACCGACGTGCTGCTGTCCGACGTCAAGGACGGCGCGGCCAACGCCGAGTCCTACGAGGGCGTGCTGGTGCGGCTGCCCAAGGCCCTGGCCTGCGACACCGCCTTCATGAGCCCGACCTACGGCGAGTGGGCCGTCTGCATCGGACCCGACACGGTGCGGATCGACAACTCCAGCACCACCTATGGCATCTACTACGCCAAGCCCGTCTTCGGAGTGGACAGCGTCCGGGTGACCGGCGTCGTCACCTACGACAACGGCCACTTCAAGGTGATGCCGCGCGACTCGGACGACGTGCTGATCAACCCCGCCGGCGTGGCCGGGGCCCCGGCCACGGCCATCGCGGGCTTCGCGCTGCGGGCGGCCTACCCCAACCCGACCGCGCAGGACGCGACGATCCGGTACTCGCTGTCGCGCAACGAGGCCGTCGACCTGGGCGTGTTCAACATGCTGGGCCAGAAGGTGGCCACGCTGGCCTCGGGCGTGCAGCCGGCCGGCAGCCACCAGGTGCGCTGGTCGCTGCGCGCGGACGACGGCACCCTGGTGCCGAACGGCGTCTACTTCTACCGGCTGAACGCCGGGAACAGGTCCGACACCCGCAAGCTGATCGTGGTGCGGTAACCGGACGGCAGCCGCGGCGGGAGGGGGAGCGATCCCCCTCCCGTTTATTATTGTGAAAAACCAGTTATCATATTGACTTTGCCCGCCGTATCGTTTATTATAATTATTCCCACCATCTGATAACGACCACACCATGAACAAGGGCCTGCTCCACAGGGCCAAACCCTGGCTGTTCCTGCTGCCGGTGGCGGCCATCGTCGCGGCGTTCCGGTTCATCCCGATGCTGTACGCCCTGACCATGAGCTTCTACGACTGGGGGCTGGCCGGCGCCCAGCGGTTCCTGGGCCTGGGCAACTACGCCGCGCTGCTGCGCGACGAGCGCTTCGGCCAGGCCCTGCTGAACACCGTCCACTACGTGATCGGCGTGGTGCCCACCGGGCTGTTCCTGGCGCTGTTCATCGCCCTGCTGCTCAACCAGAAGGTGCGGGCCCGCGGCCTGTTCCGCACCGCGTACTTCCTGCCGGTGATCACCTCGACGGTGGCCATCTCGCTGGTGTGGAAGTGGATATTCAACCCCCGCATCGGCCTGGCCAACCAGCTGCTGCAGGGGCTGGGGCTGCCGGCCTCGCCCTGGCTGGACGAGTCGCGCGGGCTCTTGAACCTGCTGCTGGCACCGACGGGCGCCGAGCTGCCCAGGCTGCTGGCCGGGCCCAGCCTGGCGATGTGCGCCATCATCATCATGAGCGTCTGGCACCACCTGGGCTACAACGTGCTGATCTTCCTGGCCGGGCTGCAGTCGATCCCGCAGTACTACTACGAGGCGGCGTCGCTGGACGGCGCCGGCCGCTGGCAGTCCTTCCGCCACGTCACCTGGCCGCTGCTGTCGCCCACCACGTTCTACGTGCTGCTGATGACCTCGATCACCTCGTTCCAGATGTTCATCCAGGTCTACACCATGGAGGGGCCCACCGGCGGCAACCCCCAGGGCACCACCCGCACCCTGGTGTACTACCTCTACGAGAAGGGCTTCGCCGAGTGGGAGATGGGCTACGCCAACGCCATCGCCTTCGCGCTGTTCCTGATCATCCTGGCCCTGACCCTGGTGCAGCGGCGGGTGGTCGAGAAGCGGGTGCACTACCAGTGATCCTTTCCCTGGACGTTCAACGTTGCAACGTTCAACGTAGAAGTCGATAGATGACAAAACCCACGTTCAAAACGACCGTCTACCTCCTGCTGGCCTGCGGCGCGGCGCTGATGGTCTTCCCGTTCCTGTGGATGGTGCTGACGGCGCTGAAGACCCAGGCCGAGTCCATCGCCGTGCCGCCGGTACTGCTGCCGGCATCGCCCCAGCTCGACAACTTCCTCGAGGTCTGGCGGGCGATCCCGCTGGTGCGCTACTTCGCCAACACCATCATCATGACCGTGCTGACGCTGGCCGGCGTGCTGGTCACCTCGGTGCTGGCGGCCTTCGCCTTCTCCTTCAAGGAATTCAGGGGCCGGGACGCCGCGTTCATGGTGCTGCTGGGGATGATGATGATCCCCCAGCCGGTGTACCTGGTGCCGTCCTACGTCATCCTGACCAAGCTGGGCTGGCTGGACACCTTCTACGCGCTGGTGGTGCCCTGGGTGGTCAACATCTTCTCGATCTTCCTGATCCGCCAGCACTTCAAGACGGTGCCGGTCAGCCTCTACGAGGCCGCCAAGATGGACGGCGCCGGCGACCTGCGGTTCATCTGGCACGTGCTGCTGCCGATCTCGCGGCCGGTGCTGGTGACGGTCAGCCTGTTCTCGGTGATCGGCTCGTGGAACAGCTTCCTCTGGCCGCTGATCGTCACCAACAGCGACACCATGCGGCCGCTGCAGGTGGGGCTGGCGTACTTCTCGCAGGAGCAGGGCTCGATGTGGCCGCAGCTGATGGCGGCCTCGACCATGGTGATCCTGCCGCTGGTGGCGTTCTACGCCGTCGCCCAGCGCCAGATCACCGAGAGCTTCGCGGCGTCGGGGTTGAAGGACTGACCATCCGGGCCCGAACCGCGAAGGCGCGAAGACGCAAAGAGACGCATGTCGGGGCGTGGGGTGTTACCGCTGTCCGGTCGACGGCAATTCTCATGTCATCTGCCTTCGTCATTCCGTCACGCCGCGATCACCAGCAAAACATGATCCCGGTCACGATAACAACTAATCAGTGAAGGGTGCGCCATGAAGAAGCTGCTGCTGTGCCTGCTGGTCCCCGTGATCGCCATGGCGGGGTGCGGGAAAAAGAAGCCGTCCCAGCTGACCTTTTGGCACGTGATGGGCGGCCCGCTGGGCAAGACGATGGAGGCCATGGCCGGCGAGTTCACGAAGCAGAGCGGGGTCAAGCTCACCATGGTCAACATGGGCAGCTACGACGCGCTGTCGCAGAAGCTGATGGCCTCGATGGCGGCCGGCAACACGCCGGTGCTGGCGCAGGCGTACGAGGCCTGGACCAGCCAGCTGCTGGAGGCCAGGACCAAGGACAACGGCGTCCAGCCGTTCCAGGACTTCGTCGGCGGCAGGGACGGTCTGGACTCGGCCTCCCTGGCCGACTTCTACCCGGTGATGCTGGCGGAGTGCTCCCGCGACGGCCGGCTGGTGAGCATGCCGTTCAACAAGAGCGTGCCGGTGTACTACTACAACCGCGACCTGTTCCGCAAGGCCGGCCTGGACCCGGACCGCTTTCCCGAGACCTGGGACGAGTTCCTGGCCGCGGCCAAGAAGCTGACGATCGACCGAAACAACGACGGCCGGCCGGAGCAGTACGGCACCGCCATGTCCAAGGACGCCACCTGGCTGTTCCAGTGCATGCTGCTGCAGAACGGCGGCCGGGTGTTCGACGACCAGGGCCGGGTGGTGTTCGACAGCCCGGCCGGGATCGAGGCCCTGCAGTTCCTGGCCGACCTCAACAACCGGCACAAGGTGTCCTTCACCGCCCAGGGGTTCGAGTACCAGAACGACTTCCTGTCGGGGCGGGTGGCGATGATCCAGAGCTCCTCGGCCAGCCTGGCCTACATGAAGCAGGACTCGATCACCTTCGAGCTGGGCATCGCGCCGCTGCCCCGCTTCAAGAAGCGGGCGGTGGTGCTGTCCGGCACCAACATCATCATGTTCCGCAACGCCTCCAAGGGCGCCCAGCAGCACGGCTGGGAGTACGTCAAGTACATGACGGCGACGGAGCAGACCGCCCGCTGGGCGGCCGAGACCAACTACCTGCCGGTGCGCCGCTCGGCCCTGGAGCAGGAGGTGCTGCAGGCCAAGTTCAAGAAGTACCGGGGGCTGAAGGACGCCTACCGCCAGCTGGAGTACGCCCAGCCCGAGCCCAGCGATCTGGCCTGGCTGAAGGGCCGCTCCCGGATGAAGGAGGACGGCCTGCAGCCGGCGATGGACGGCACGATGCCGGCGGCCCAGTCGCTGCGCAACGCCGCGGCCAAGATCAACGGCACGCGCTGACCCCCGCTCCGGGACCCAGTTCGATACACACACCGCAGGGTCGGTGACCGCCGGCCGCCGCAGGCGGCGCGGCAGGGGGGACCGTCATCACCGATCCCAGCGATCCCATCACCAAGGAAGGACCCCCATCATGGCACGAACACGAACCTGGACCATGGCAGCGCTGCTGCTGCCGCTGGCGATCGTCGTCGCCGCGGGCGCGGCGCAGGGCGCGTTGCTGCTGGAGGACAACTTCAGCTATGCCACCGGCCAGCTGACCACGGTCAGCGGCGGCAACTGGGCGGCGGTCTCCGGCGCGGGTGTCAATCCGATCATGGTCAGCAGCGGAAGCCTCAGCTACTCCGGTTACCCGTCGTCGGGCGCCGGCAACAAGATCGAGATCATCGGGATCACGACAACCGCAGAGGACGACGCCCGGGCGTTCAGCCAGAGCGTGACGGCGGGAGCCGCCGCCTACGTCGCGTTGCTGGTGAGAGTGGCAGATACCGTTGGGATGGCGGCCAACGCCAGCACCACTGGCGATTACTTCGCCGCGCAGGTCCCCTCGGCCACTACCAGCTACCATGGCCGCCTCAGCGTCCGCAAGGGGGCGACTGGCAATTCCTATCAGCTCGGCCTGCGCGCCAGCTCATCCAACACCGCGGCCACGTGGGTCTCGTCCGACCTGGCCCCGGGGGAGACCCACCTGATCGTGGTGCGCTACCAGCTGATCGCCGGCGACGCCAACGACAGCGTCGCCCTGTTCGTCGACCCGTCGCTGGCCGGCGCCGAGCCGACGCCCGACATCATCCAGGTCTCGGCGCTCGTAGCCGAACCGACCGACATCGGACGGATCGTGATCCGCCAGGGCTCGGCCGGCACCCCCAACGCCTCGATCGACGGCATCCGGGCCGGGACGTCGTGGGACGACGTCAGGGGCGTGCTGCCGGTCAACCCGGAAGTGATGGCGGTCAGCCCGGCCAACAACGCCACCGGCGTGATGCCCAACGCCGCCATCTCGGTGACCTTCGACCGGCTGATGGACGCGGCCACGGTCAACGGGTCCAGCTTCGCGGTGACGGGCCGCCTCCAGCCGGTGTACGCCGCCGACTCGATCCGGCCGGCGGCCAACAGCAAGACCTTCACGTTCTATCCCGACAGCCTGCGCAAGGGCGACACCGTGACGGTGACGCTGGGCACGGCGATCGCCGACACCGGCGGCAACCCGCTGCTGTCGCCGTACGTCTGGCAGTTCTACACCATCGTGCCGGAGACGATCCGGCCGTACCTGGTCAGCTCCGTGCCCGCCAACGGCGCGTCCCGGATCGACGTCTCCACGACGGTGCGGCTGACCTTCAGCGAGGCGCTGGACCCCGCCACCGCCGATACCGCGGCCTTCGAGCTGCTGGGGCGGCGCCAGGCCAAGTACCAGCTCGCCGCCCCGGTGCTCAGCTCCGGCAACACCGTGGTGACGCTGTCCCCGGCCGACAGCTTCTTCTACCGCGACACCATCACGGTGCGCGTCAAGCCGGCGCTGACCGACGTCTCGGGCAACGCCATCCGCGACACCAGCATCGGGTTCAGCACCCGGACCAGCGCCGGGCTGCAGATCTACGACGTCCAGTACTCGCTGACCGGCGACTCGCCCTACGCCGGGCAGACGGTGACGGTCACGGGCGTGGTGACGGCGGTGGTGGCCGGCGGCTACAGCGACGGCACCTACTACGTCCAAGACGGGCCGGGCCCGTGGAACGGCGTGTACGTCTACGGCCGCTACGACGGAGCGCAGGTCGGCGACTCGGTGCGCATCACCGGCGCCGTGTCCGAGTACTACAACCTGACCGAGATCACCACGTCGAGCTTCACCCGCCTGAAAGCGGGCTGCGCCCTGCCGGCGGCCGCGCCGGTCACCACCGGCGGCCTGAGCGCCAGCGGTGAGCAGTACGAGGGCGTGCTGGTGACCACCGGTCCGGTGTCCGTCACCAGCGTCGCGACCGGGACCTACGACGGCTACGCCATCAATGACGGCAGCGGTGTTTGCGCCGTCGGCAACTTCATCGGCACCTACACCAAGGTCGGGTACAGCCCGGTCGTGGGTGACATGCTGATCAAGGTGCAGGGGATCACCAATTACGGCAGGATCAACAGCTCCTCCAACAGCTACGGCATCGAGCCGCGGTCCCTGGGGGACGTCATCGACACCAAGCCGATCAAGCTGCTGAGCACCATCCCGGCCAACGGCGACACCGGCGCGGCGACGTACATGCTGCCGGTGACCCTGCTGTTCTCGAAACCGGCCCTGACCGATTCGCTGATCCCGTCCCATTTCCGGCTGCAGGGGTCCCGCAGCGGTGCGATGCCGTTCACCGTGATGTACGACAGCGCTGCCTGGACATGCCTGCTCGTCCCGGACCGTTCCTTCGCCAACGCCGAAACCATCACCGTCTGGATCTCGCACAGCCTGATGGACACGTCGGGTCACACCCTGGATGGCAACGGCAACGGCGTGTCGGTCAACGACTCGACCGATGATTATTCGTTCAGCTTCACCACCCTGGCCGACGTGCTGACCATCGGCGAGGTCCAGCGGCCGGGACCCGATGGCTACGGATCGGCCATGGCCGGGCAGCACGTGCTGATCCAGGGCGTGCTGACCGGGCCGGCCCAGTACTTCTCCAGCTCCACCTGGAGCAGCTCGGCCGGCATGTACATCCAGGACAATACCAGTGGCGCCAACATTTTCGCCGGCAGCATCACCATGGCCGACCCGCGCATCAACAAGCTCGGCATGCTGTGCGTGGTCTACGGCCAGGTGACCGAGTACAGCGGCGTCACCGAGATCACCACCGACGCCAGCGACATGCGGTTCTGGGGCTACGCGCCGCGGCTGCCCAGGACCGACACCCTGATCTACAACCAATTCCTGACCGAGGACATGGAGGGCAAGCTGATGGAGGTGGAGGGTTCCATCAGCAGCCCGCCGGCCTACGCCGGGGGCGGCTACAACATGGAGCTGCGCAACGGCGACGCGCCGATCGCGGTCCGCTTCTCCGAGGTCTCGGGCTTCCCGATGGCGCAGCTGACCAACGGGCAGAAGATCCACCTGGTCGGCATCGTGTCGCAGTACGACAAGTACGCCCCGTTCGACGCCGGGTACCAGATCGTGCCGCGGTTCGGCGCCCCGTACACGTACAACGGCGTGACCTACCCGGCGGACATCACCCTGCTGGCCGACTCGATCGCCCCGCTGGGCAGCGCCGAGATCGTCGGCGTGACGCCCAACCCGTTCTGCCCCGACTGGGGCGAGGCGCTGGCGATCGACCTCAACGGCCCGCTCACCGACCGGCTGACGCTGCGGGTGTACGACCTCAAGGGCCGGCTGGTGAAGACCCTGCTCAACAGCGTGCCGGGCGGCCACCAGGTCTGCCGCTGGGACGGCACCGACAACGGACACCGCCGGGCCGGCATCGGCATGTACGTGCTGCACCTGCGCAGCGTGTCGACCGACGGCCAGGTGCGCGGCACTTCCCGGGTCGTGGTGCTGGGCACGCCGCTGAAGTAAAGGAGCAAGACGATGAAGAAGCTATTGGCAATCCTGGCGATCCTCGGGGCGGCGGCGCCGGCCTTCGCGGTGTTCGAGGACTGGCAGGTCGGCATCCGGCCCAACGCCATGGCTGGCTGCTACACGGCGGTCGCCAACGACGTGGAGGGCGCGCGCTGGAACCCGGCCGGGCTGGCCGAGCTGCAGGGCTGGCAGGCCGTGGGCTACGGCAAGCGGCTGTGGGGCATCCGCGGCCTGGTCAACTCGACCGCCACCGCCGGCCTGGCCGTCGGCCGCTGGGGCGGCGCGGCGGTCTCCGTGCAACAGGTGGGTTCGGACCTGGCCAAGGACCAGAACCTGATGCTGGCCCACGGCTTCGCCCTGACCGACCAGCTGTCGTTCGGCTACAACCTCAACCTCTACCGGGTGTGGCAGGAGCGGTTCGGCTCGGCCATGACCGCCGGCGTGGACGTCGGGCTGCTGGCCCGCATCTACCGCAAGTGGCGGGTGGGCGCCTTCGGCCACAACCTCAACCATCCCAGCCTGGGCACCCTGCGGGAGTACGACCTGCCCTCCGGCGTGGCGGTGGGCGTGTCCTACCAGCCGTTCCCCGGCATCATGGGCGGCGTCGAGCTGTCGCGCGACGCGGGCTACCCCACGCGCTACAAGTTCGGCAGCGAGTTCGCGCTGGTGCCCGACCGCGTGACGCTGCGGGCCGGCGTCCTCAACGAGGGCCAGCTGACCCTGTACACCGCCGGGTTCGGCGTGCGGCTGCGGGGCATCATGGTGGGCTACGCCTTCGAGGGCGGGCACACCGCGCTCAACGGGACGCACCAGGCCGGGCTGGGCTACTGGTGGTAGCGCCATGAAGCGAACCCTCATCATACTGCTGGCGGCGGCCGGGCTGTGGCTGGGCCGCACCGGGCCGGCGCTGGGGCAGGAGGCCGGGGCGCAGGAGGAGCGGCGCGAAACCGACTTCTTCACCGAGCCCGACACGGCCACCATCGTCTCCGCCGTCAAGATCGACCTCAACGCGGCCAGCCTGGACGAGATCCGGACGCTGTCGATCGACCCGGCGCTGGCCGGCCGCATCCACCAGTACAAGTTCGAGCACGGTCCCTTCACCAGCATCTACCAGCTGATGAAGGTCGAGGGCTGCACGCCGGCCGATCTCAAGCGGCTGAAGGCCCAGGTCAAGATCGTGCCGCCCGCCCAGCGCAGCGAGATCACCCGCTACATCGCCGACCTGCAGGACCGCTTCGCCTCCGAGGAGAACCCGGGACGGGGCGCCATCAACGAGTGGGAGGAGCTGCTGCTGAATCCGGCGGACGTCAACGCGGTGACCATGGACCAGCTGCTGCTGCTGCAGAACGTCTCGCTGGTCGACGCCGCGGCGGTGGTCCGACACGTCAGGACCCAGGGGCCGATCAAGGACAACCGCACCCTGCAGCGCAACGTCAAGTTCCTGTCGCACTACGGCTACACCAACCTGCGCAACTACGTCGCCGTCACCCCGGCCGCGGAGCAGCTGACGGTCGACGGCAACTACCGGCTGAAGCTGGTGCGCGACGACCGGATCGACGAGGGGTCGGAGACCGACTTCCGGGCGGCGGCATCGGCCCTGCAGAGCGCGATCAACAACTACACCATCCTGCCGGGATCGGCGCCGTACGACACCATCACCACCCCCAAGATCCTGGGGTACGCGGGATGGACGGAACCGGACATCGACGCGCTCAAGGGCCAGCTGCTGTCGGCCAGGGCCGCGCTGGTCGATCCCCCGAACTACGGGTCGTTCTCCCAGCGGCTGGTGTGCAACGTCGGCAGACGGTATCACCTGGGTTTCTCCTCCCAGCAGGAGGCCTACGAGACCGAGGCTGCGGCCAAGGGTTACGTCGGGATCTACGACCTGGGACCGCTGGACAAGCTGTTCCTCGGCAACTACCGCCTGACCGTGGCCCAGGGCCTGGTGATGGACAACACCGACGAGAACATGATCCGCCGCACCCAGCGCGGGGCCGGCCTGTTCGGCGACATCACGCCCAGCCACGAATTCGCCTTCCGCGGACTGGCAGCCCAGGCCAGCCAGTGGCGGTTCACCTCGGCCGCGTTCTACTCCGACAACCGCCGCGACGGCATCGTCAACCGCGACGGCAGCATCAACTCGTACTTCGTGGTCAGCCCGCGCTTTCCCTGGTTCCGGGACGCCTTCGTCGAGCGCACCGCCGGCGTCACCATCGGCTGCGACCTCTCCGGCCTGGCCGGCCTGCCCTACGGCACCAAGGTGGGGCTGACCGGGTTCCAGAGCGACTACGACCGGCCGTTCCGGCCGTCGGCCGCCGACCTGGACCTGCCGGGCGACAAGAACGAGCTCAACGATCCCAACTACACCCGGCTGTGGAACGGCGACACCCGGCGGGTGTGGGGCGCCGACGGCCGCACCGTGGTCGACAACCTGTCGGTGGAGGGCGAAGTGGGCAAGCTGGCCGGCGGCGGCTGGGCCAAGCTGTGGCAGGCCCGGCTGCAGTACGAGACCATCTACCTGCTGGCGATGTACCGCGATTACGACGTCGATTACGACAACCCCTACAACCGCGGCTTCTCCGAGCAGGTCAAGTTCGACGACACGCTGCTGGAAAAGGACTACCGGCTGCTCGACCCCACCTACATGCAGCTGGCGCAGTACGCAGCGCCGAAGGCCGAGCGGGGCACCTACCTGGAGACGCGCTGGCAGATCAACCGCAAGTGGACCATCACCAAGGCCTACGTCGACTTCTGGCAGAACAAGGCGTGGGGTCTCAACAATTTCCGCTGCCAGGCCACGGCGGAGTACCGGCCGGTGTTCCCGGTGCGGATGCGCCTGACGCAGAAATGGCAGGTCAAGAACCTGCCGAAGTCGGCCGAGCCGACGCAGTCCCGCACCTACGAGACCACCGTCAGCACGTTCTGCGCCCTCAGCCAGCGCGACAACCTCAAGGTCGAGTTCCGCTACGGCGAGGTGCACCTCACCCCGTCGGTGACCTACGGCAGCAACATGCTGATGAGCGGCGGGTACCTGGCCACCAGCTGGGAGCACAACTTCACCCCGGCCTGGGACCTCAAGGCGGGCGTGGCCTCCTGGCGCTCCGACCGCATGTCGCAGTGGATCTTCGAGGACGCCGGCATCGATTTCCTGGGCGGCGACGGGTTGAAGTACTACGTCACCGTCTCCGACCGGCTGACCGACCGGCTCCAGCTGAAGCTGCGGGCCCGGGGCAAGTACACGCGCAACGCCTACACCGGCATCTACGTGCCGGAATCCGGCTACACCTATTCCGAACTGCCGGGCGTCCCGGTGCGGGACTTCACCGACGCCCGCGACCTGTGGCAGGTGGGCGCGCAGATCGACCTGCGCTGGTGATCCCGATGAAGCAGCACGCCAACCAACGAACGGCATCACGTGGAACCGATAGAGGAGCGACCATAATGAGAACCGCAACCATCGTCGCGGCCCTGCTGCTGGGGGCCGCCGCGCCGCTCGGCGCGGGCCTGCTGGAGCACGACAGCTACGGCGCCCAGAACTACGCCACCGGGGCGGCGGGCCAGGTGGCCAACGCCCGCGGCATCAGCTGGGCCGGGGCCGGCCATCTGGCCAACCCGGCGCTGGCCGCGCTGGCGTCACCCTACGAGGCCCGGGCCTCGCTCCAGGCCGGCTGGCGCCGCGAGACCCGCAACCGGGAGGTGTTCGATTCCTACTCCAACTCGGTGGGCCTCAACACCGAGGCGATCAACAGCGAGACCCACGTCTACCTCAAGGACCTGTCGCTGGGGTACGCCCGCCGGGTCGGCCCGCTGCCAGCGCTGGGGATCGGGCTGGGGATGGCCGCGGAATACGATTTCAGCTACGCCTACCACCGGGAGACCCGCGACGGGTTCTTCCGCGTGATCCGGACCGACGACGTCGCCGGCACGGGCAGGATCTACGGCGTGACCGGGTCGCTGGCCTGCCGGCCGCTGCGGTCCATCGCCGCCGGCGTCGGCGTCACCCGCCTCACCGGACGCCAGACGGTGGACCGGGCGGTGCTGCTGGAGGACCCCCTGGCGGACGACACCACGACCTCGGCGACCAGCGAGTACGCGGGCACCCGCGCCAACCTCGGGCTGTGGGGCCGGGTGACCGACCGGCTGTCGTGGGGCCTCAGCCTGCGGACCGCGGCCAAACTGAAGGCCGATATCGACCTGACGCTGGCCGACACCAGCTACACGCTGTCCCGTTCCGTGCGCTACCCGGGCGAATACGCGGCCGCCGTCACCTACCGGCCGGCCCACACCTTCCCGGCCACCGTGACCATCGAGTACGCCCGCATCCCCTGGGACAAGCTGACGGACGACCTGGCGACTGGCCGGCATCTCCAGGCGGTCGACCGTTACAGCCTGAGCGTCGCCCATACCGTGGCCGACGCGGTGCCGCTGCGGTTCGGGGTCTCCTTCGCCAACAGCTACCTGACCACCGGGATCGGGCTGGCCAGCGCCGGGCTGGGGGCCGACCTGACGCTGTGGCGGACCACGGCCCAGGTGGCGGCCAGCGTCGGCAAGCGGTCCTACAACATGGGACAAGCCTACGGCACGTCGGACGTCACCAACGTCAGCGAGACCGTCGCCGACCTGGTGCTCACCTTTTCCCTGAGATGAACCGATGAGACGATCGATCCTGATCGCCGGCGCCGTGCTGGCGCTGGCAACCGCCGCGCCGGCCGACCAGTGGCAGCACCTGGTGATCATGCACACCAACGACATCCACGGCCACCTGCCCGCCGAGGAGGCCTGGTGGATCAACCCCAACTTCCCGCCGCCGCTGACCAACGGCGCCGGCGCGGCGCTGCTGATCAAGGAGGAGCGGGAGAAGGCGCAGCGCGCCGGCCACGGCTTCCTGCTGCTGGAGGGCGGCGACATCTTCTCCGGCACGCCGGTGGGCGAGGTCTCCAAGGGCCGCGCCGTGCTGGAATTCATGAACGCCCTGGGCTACGACGCCATGGCGGTGGGCAACCACGATTTCGACCAGGGCCAGCAGACGTTCCTGTCCCTGCTGCAGGACGCGAAATTCCCGGCGCTGGGCGCCAACGTGGTCGACTCGGCAACACAGGCGGTCTGGCCGCATCTGAAACCGTACATCGTCGTCGAGCGACTGGGGCTGAGGATCGGCATCCTGGGGCTGTCGTCGCAGTACACCCGCGGCATGTCGACGGCCGCCAACATCAAGGGCCTGGACTTCCTGACCGAGATCCCGGCCGGCCGGCGGTGGATGGACAGCGTGCGCGCCCAGCGGGTCGACCTGGTGATCGGGCTGCTGCACACCGGCAACCGGCATGACAGGAGGATCGCCGACTCCATCCCGGGATTCGACGTGATCATCGGCGCCCACAGCCACACCGGGATGCGGGAGGCGTACGAGGACCCCGCCAATCACACCATCATCGTCCAGACCTACGGCAACCTTTCCTGCATCGGCAAGCTGGACCTGGCGATCGACCCGGCCACCAGGCAGATCGTGGGGTACGAGTACAAGCTGAAGGACCTGCTGGCCGAGGAGGTGGATGTCGACACCACGTTCCAGCGGCTGATCGGCGCCTGGCAGGCCAAGGCCGAGGCCGGGTTCGACTCGGTGATCGGCGTGGCCCGCAACGACATCGGCATCGTCGACGGCGAGAGCCCGATCGGCAACCTGGTGTGCGACGCCATGCGGGAGGCGGTGGGGGCGGACTTCGCCTTCCAGAACTCGGCCGGCATCCGCGGCACCCTGCCGGCCGGCGACATCACCTACCGCGCCGTCCACAAGGTGGACGCCTTCGGCAACTACATCGTCACCTACAACATGACCGGCGCCCAGGTGGTCAAGATCTGCGAGACCAGCGTGCTGGGCTTCCACGGCATCTTCCAGGTGGGCGGCCTGTCGATGACCTACGACGCCCGCAGGCCGATCTGGCAGAAGGTGTCGCAGGTGCTGGTGAACGGCCAGCCGATCGACACGATGAAGATCTACAAGGTGGCCACCAACAACTTCCTGGCCGGCGGCGGGCAGAACTACAAGGAGTTCAACAAGGGCGCCGACCGCAACGACACCTACCTGACGGTGCGCCAGGCCCTGGCCGACTACGTGCGTCGCCACACCCCGCTGGAGGTCCACATCGAGGGCCGGATCCGCGAGACCAGCGGCAAGGGAGGGGGCCGCCAATGAAGCGCCCGATCAGATTCCTCCTGGCCGCCGCCGTTTCGGCCGCCGTAGCGCACGGCTCCAGCGCCGCCGACTATCGATGCTTCTACGCCAACCTGCACGCCCATTGCGGATACTCGGACGGCCGGAGCACGCCCGACACCGCCTTCGCCTATGCCCGCGACGTCGCGCTGGTCCACGTCCAGGCGCTGACCGACCACAACAACGGCGGCGCCGGGTATACCATATCACCGGCGCAGTACGCGAATGTGCGGCTGGTCGCGGACACCATCACCCGGCCCGGCGCGTTCGTCGCCCTGGCCGGGCAGGAGATCGGCAGCATGGGATCCGGCGGCTTCGGGCACCTCAACGTCTGGGAGGTGCCGGAACTGTCGATGTACTACAACACCCAGAGCTCGCTGGTGGCCTGCTACCAGTGGATCGCCTCCCAGCAGCGGCCAGCCCAGTTCAACCACCCGGGCGCCGGCGATGACAACAACTTCAACAACCTGCACTACTACCCGGAATTCGAGCCGGCGGTCGGACTGCTGGAAGTGTTCAACCAGGACTACACGTTCACGGACCAGTACCTGCACGCCCTGGCCGCGGGGTGGCAGATCGGCGCGACCGGGAACCAGGACAACCACTACTCGGACTGGGGCAACCATAACGGCACCCTGGGCGTGGCGCTGACCGGGATCTGGGCCGACACGCTGACCAAGCCGGCCATCCTCGATGCCCTGCGGTCGCGCCGGACGTTCGCGCTCCGCAGCAAACCGGCCGCGGGGCGGATGCAGTTGTCGCTGCTGGCCGACGGCCATTGGATGGGGGAGCGCTACCTCAGAAAGGCCGGGGCAGTGGCGCTGGAGATCGATGCCCGGTCGCCCGACAGCTCGATGAAGCGGCTGGACCTCTATTCAGACGGCGAGCTGGTCGACTCGCTCCTGATCAACCAGAAGGTCGTCAGCTGGCGTCTGTCCAGGGACGTCGGCACCGGCGCCCATTACTTCCTGGTCAAGGTCAGCCAGGGCGGCGGCGGGACCGCCTGGTCCAGCCCGGCGTTCGTCGAGGTCCCGCCGGAGGACGACGAGGACAAGGCGGTCACCTGGCCGACCCCGGTCAACGAGGGCGCCCGCGTCGTCTACCGCCCGATCGATGGCGTGACGCGGGTCGCGGTCGACATCTACAACCTGGCGGGGGCCAGGGTGTGGCGATCCGTCACCGAGAACCCCGCGGCCTCGATCTACTGGGACGGCCGCGACTCCCGGGGCGTGCCGATGCCCAACGGCGTCTACGTCATCCTGGTCGAGCAGCAGAGCCCGACCCAGACCAAACTGACCAAAGGCAAAACGATGGTGGCCCGATGAGAAGTCTTGCATTGGCGATATCGATCGCGGCGATCGCGGTCGTTCCCGCCGCGGCGCAGAACAGCGGCGTGCTGTATTGGAACATGCCGACCACGCCGGCCCAGCTGGCGTTCGCCGCCAGCAGCGCCGCCATGTCGGACGAGCCGCAGGGGCTGGCCGCCAACCCGGCCGCGCTGGCGGCGGTCTCCTGGCGGTCGCTGTCGACCGCCGGCGTCCAGTGGTGGGAGGGCATCTACGGCGGCTCGGTCGGCGCCACCCTGCCGCTGGCCAAGCGCCGCGGCACCGTCTGGGCCGCGCTGGGCTACTGGTCCTCCGGCTCGATGGCCGGCTACGACGACCGCGGCGCACCGCTGGGAAACATCAGCGCCCAGGCGGTGTCCGGAGCGGCGGGCTACGGCTACCAGCTGTTCGGCGGGTTCGCCGCTGGCCTGGCGCTGAAGTTCTCGGCGTTGACCCTGCCCCAGCGGCGCGACCTGGGGTTCGCCGCCGACTGCGGCGCGCAGTACCGCTGGCGGTCTTTGGCCGCCGCACTGCTGGTCCAGGACCTCGGGCCCAAGTACCCGGTCAACGGCGCCGATCGCGCGACGCTGCCAACGGCCGTCTCCCTGGGCGGCCGGTTGTCCCTGTGGCGGGAGCGGATCACGGTGGCCGCCCAGTACACCGCCCGCGACGGCGAACGGCCGCAGCCCTCGGCCGGACTGGCGGTGTCGCCGGTCCCATTGATCACCGTCCGCGTCGGCCTGGACGGGCAGCGCGACCGGCCGCAAATGTCCCCGCTCGGCCTGGGCCTGGCGGTCCGCACCACCGGCAAGCAGGATTATACCATCGAGTACGGGTACCGCTCCCACGGCGATCTGGGACGGGTCCAGGCCCTGGCGCTGGGCATCAGCTTCTAGCAGGGGAGGGCGGCAGGCCGATGACGCGCGCGTCCCAGGCCATCCCCGATCCCGGCGGCTGGCAGGCGCTGACGACGGCCGCCGAGGTGGTGGCCGCCGCGCTGGGCCGGGGACGCGGGGTCTGCGTCTGGGGACACGATGACATCGACGGCGCGGCGGCGACGGCCATCATCCGCTCGGCGCTGCCGGCCGGCGCCGACGTCGGTTATTACATCCCGCCGCGCAGCGGGGCCCACTACGGCCTGGACGCCGAGGTGATCGGCCGGCTGGCTGCGGCGGGGACCGGACTGATCATCACCGCCGACTGCGGCATCTCCAACGCCGCCGAGGCGGACTATGCGCGCACCAAGGGGGTGGCGCTGGTGATCACCGACCATCACGAGCTGCCGTCGGCCCTGCCGCTGGCGGACGCGGTGGTCAATCCCAAGCTGGGCGGCCCGGGCTCGCCCGGGCCCGACCTGTGCGGCGCCGCGGTGGCGCTCTACCTGGCGGCGCAGCTGACCGGCGCGACCGCCGGCGACTGGCTGGCGGCCGACCGGCGGCGGCTGGCCTGGGCGGCGCTGGCCACGGTCTCCGACCGGGTGCCGCTGCGCGACGAGAACCGGCCGATCCTGGCCGCCGGCATGGCGGCCATGGCGGCCGAGCCGGTGTTCCGCGCCGTCGCCGGGGAGATCGGCCTGGACCTGGGCCGCGGGCTGTCGCACCGGATCATCGCCGGGCATTTCGTGGCCCTGCTGGCGGGCATGGCATCGGAGGGACCGCGCCATCCGGTGGTGGAACTGCTGGGCGGCGCGGTCGACCCGGCGCTGGTGCGGCAGCAATGGACGGCGCAGCGCCGGTGGCGGGAGCGGCTGGCGGCCCAGGCCGAGGCCAAGAAGGGACGGCTCAACCCGGCGCGCGACAGCGTCAACCTGGTGGTCGACGAGCAGCTGCCGCCGGAGATGATCGGTCCGCTGGCAGGCCGGCTGCGCGAGGCCACCGGGTTCCCGGCCGTGGTGATCGGGCTGAAGAACGGCCTGCACGTCGGCGAATGCCGGGGCTTCGAGCCCTTCGACTGCGCGGCGATGCTGCGGGAGCTGGCCGCCAACTTCGTCCAGTCCGGCGGGCACAAGCAGGCGGCCGGGTTCACGGTCAAGCCGGACCGCCTGGGCGAGACCCTGGTGGCGATCGAGGAGTACGCCGACGGCCGCAAGGAGCAGATCGCGGCGGCCCGGCCCCGGCCGGAGCCCGTCCGCAGCTTCGCGACGCCGGCGGAGCTGGCGGCCGGCGCGGCGGAGCTGGCCGGCGGCGCGCCTTACGGACCCGGCAACCCCGAACCGGTCTGCCGGATCGAGGCGCTGCCTCAGGACTGCGCCGCCGGATCCTCCTGCTGGCTGGACGACCTGTTGTCGCGGGCCGGCGGGCCGGCCCGCCCGACCGACGTCGCGGTCGACGTCACCCACACCGGGAGCATCTCGCTGCGGGCGCTGTCGTGACCGGACCACAGTACACCATCACATAATCACTGCGCGTGCCATCATGGCGGAAGTCAAGCTCGAGAAACTGACCAAGGTCTACGGCGGCAAGGTCACCGCGGTCGACGCGGTGGACCTCGAGGTCCGGGACAACGAGTTCCTGGTGCTGGTGGGCCCGTCCGGCTGCGGCAAGACCACCATCCTGCGGATGATCGCGGGCCTGGAGGAGATCACCGCCGGCTCGGTGGCGATCGACGGGGTGCCGGTCAACGACGTGGCGCCCAGGGACCGCAACGTGGCCATGGTATTCCAGAACTACGCCCTCTACCCGCACATGACCGTGCGCGGCAACATCGCCTTCGGCCTGAAGATGGCCAAGGTGGAGCGCCACGTCATCGAGCACAAGGTGGAGGACACATCACGGCTGCTGTCGATCTTCGAGTACTTGGACCGCAAGCCGCGCGAGCTCTCGGGCGGCCAGCGCCAGCGGGTGGCACTGGCCCGGGCCATCGTCAAGCAGCCCAAGGTGTTCCTGTTCGACGAGCCGCTCTCCAACCTGGACGCCCAGCTGCGCACCCAGACCCGGGCCGAGCTGAAGAAGCTGCAGCAGCAGCTGGGGACCACCGCGGTCTACGTCACCCACGACCGCACCGAGGCCATGACGCTGGGCGACCGCATCGCCGTGATGAAGGACGGCCGGCTACTGCAGGTGGACCAGCCGCTGGCGATGTACCATAAGCCGGCCACCCTGTTCGTCGCAAACTTCATCGGCACGCCGGGCATCAACCAGTTCCCGGGGCAACTGCGGCATGCCCACGGCAAGTTCACGTTCCGGCACCACGACCTGGAGCTGGACCTGCACCACCGCTACAAGGTCAATGAACCGGGGCGGGAGGTGGTGCTGGCCGTGCGGCCCGAGGACATGGAGCTGGAATCCAGCCGGGAGAAGGGCTTCAAGGCCGCGGTGGACCTGGTGGAGCAGCTGGGCGGCGAGTCGCTGATCTACGCCACGCTGGCCGACGGCACCAAGGCGGTGGTCCGCACCGAGGGCAACGTCCAGTACGACCAGGGGGCGCACCTCAAGCTGGGGTTCAAGCCCGAGGCCGCGCACCTGTTCGACGCGGCGACGGAGATGAGGATCGAGTAATTACGCCCTCGCGTGACCTGACCCCAACCCCTTCCCCATGAGGGAAGGGGTATTTGATTGTCCCTCCCCCGTGGGGAAGCACAGGGGTTAGGTCAACGAAGGAAGCCCGAGACACACCCCTGTATCCCCTCTCAGCCAGAGGGGACGATAAGACAGATTGCCGCGTTTGTTCAGGACCCCTCTCCAGCCTCTCCCCGTTCCGGAGAGAGGCACATGATATCTCGCAATGACGCTAACCCCCAGAGGGGACGCTGCCTATGAGGTTTTATAGTTTACCCTTGACACCCCGCCGTTTTTCCTGTAAAATAAGGCCTCTATTCGCAACGCATTGAACCTTTCGCGAGGGTAACGATATGGGTTGGGAATTCGCGGTGTGGGCCACGGTGCTGGTGCCGCTGCTGGGGAGCTTCACGCTGCCCCTGGCGGGGCTGGCCTCCAAACCGCTGCGCAACGCCTGGGCCGTGGTGCTGGGAGTGGCCACCGTCGGCTTCGCCTGCAGCCTGCTGCCGGCCGCGTTCTCGGGGGAGACCCACGTCTTCAACGCGGCGATGGGGCTGGGGATGGAGCTGACGCTGGTGGTGGACGGGCTCTCGGTGTTCATGGCCATCGCCTCGTCGCTGATCAGCACCCTGATCATCGTCTACTCGCTGGGTTACATCAAGGACTACCACTATCAGCAGGAATACTTCATGATGGTGGTTCTCTTTTTGGGCGCGATGATGGGGCTGGTGTTCTCGGCCAACCTGATCCTGATGTACGTGTTCTGGGAGATCACCGGCATCTGCTCCTGGCGACTGATCGGCTTCTTCCGCGACCGCGAGGTGGTGGTCAAGGCCGACAAGGCGTTCCTCACCACCTTCGGCGGCGCGGTGTTCATGCTGATGGGCTTCGCCATCGTCTACGCCCAGTCCGGCACCTTCAACCTGCTGGAGATGCGCGGCCTGCCGATATCCGGCCTGGCCGTGGCCCTGATCGCCGCCGGCATCTTCGCCAAGAGCGCCACCCTGCCGTTCCACACCTGGCTGCCCGACGCCGGCGTGGCGCCCACCCCGGTCACCGCGCTGCTCCACGCCGCGGTGCTGGTCAAGATCGGCGTCTACGCCTTCGCCCGGATCTTCAACTTCACCTTCAGCCTGTCGGCAGAGTCCCAGCAGTGGCTGATGGTGTTCGGCCTGCTGTCGGCGATGGTGGCGGCGGCGGCCGCGCTGTGGGACACCAACATCAAGCGGATACTGGCCTACTCCACGGTCAGCCAGATCGGCTACATCTTCATGGGCCTGGCCGCCTTCAACACGGTGGGCGTGGCCGGCGCCATCCTGTTCATCCTGATGCACGGCCTGGCCAAGGGCGGGCTGTTCCTGGCGGCCGGCGTGATCGAGCACGGCACCGGCACCAAGGACATCACCCGGATGGGCGGCCTGATCAAGGCCATGCCGGTGACCGCGGTGGCGGTGCTGGCCTGCATCTTCTCGATCGTCGGCATCCCGCCGTTCGGCGGCTTCTTCTCGAAACTGATGGTGATCCAGGGCGTGGTCAAGTCGGGCAACGTCGCCGTCGCCTCCCTGGCCATGTTCACCGCGGTGCTGACCGCGATCTACCTGCTGCGGCTGTTCACCCTGGTGTTCCTGGGCCAGCCCCGCGACGGCACGATCCACGCCCACCGCGAGGGCACCCCGTCGATGGTGTGGGTGGTGGCCAGCCTAGCGGTGCTGTCGCTGGCCGCGGGCCTGCTGGTGAAGTACCCGATGGACCTCACCAACATCGCGGTGCGCGACGTCCTCGGCAACCCGGCCGTTCATGACATCATGGGGGCACTGCGATGAACCCGAGCATCCTGCTGATACCGATCCTGGTCCCGGTGATCGCCGGGGTCGCCGCCCTGCTGCTGCCCAAGACGCTGAAGTGGGGCCGGGAGGGGCTGGCCGTGGCGGCGTCGCTGCTGACGGCGGCCTACGCCTGGGTGATCTTCGCCCAGGGCGGCGAGGGGCTGCGGCTGTTCCTGCCCTGGACCTCGTTCGGCGTCAACTTCGACCTCTACGCCTACCACTTCCCGCGCTTCGTCCTGCTGGCCGCGGCCGGGTTCGAGCTGCTGCTGGCGCTGTACTCGGCGTCCTTCATGCACGGGGCCTGGCGCTCGCGCGAGTACTTCGCCTACTTCCTGGTCACCGCCGGCCTGGCCAACGGCGCCATCCTGGCCAACAACTTCGTGGTGCTGCTGTTCTTCTGGGAGGCGCTGCTGGTCACGCTCTACGCCATGATCACGCTGGGGCACAAGGAGGCGCACGTCACGGCCACCAAGGCGCTGGTGATCTCCGGCCTGGCCGACTTCTGCATGATCCTGGGCATCGTCTTCGCCTGGCACCTGTCCGGCACCATGACCATGTCCGAGGTCCACCTCCAGCCGGTGGGGCTGGGCGCGGCGGCCTTCGTGCTGATGGGGATCGGCGCCATGGCCAAGGCCGGCGCCATGCCGTTCCACACCTGGATCCCGGACGCGGCGGTCGACGCGCCGCTGCCGTTCATGGCCTACCTGCCGGCGGCGCTGGAGAAGCTGCTGGGCATCTACCTGCTGGGCCGGATCAGCCTGGAGCTGTTCCACGTCCAGATGAACGGCGCGATGCCACCATCTGCTTCGCGGTCTGGATGGCCCTGGTCCAGAAGGACTACAAGAAGCTGCTGTCGTTCCACGCCATCAGCCAGGTGGGCTACATGATCCTGGGCATCGGCACCGGGGTGCCCATCGGCATCGCCGGCGGCATCTTCCACATGCTCAACCACGCCATGTACAAGTGCACCCTGTTCCTCACCGGCGGGTCGGTGGAGAAACAGGCCGGCACCACCGAGCTCAAGAAGCTGGGCGGGCTGTTCAAGGCCATGCCGATCACCGCGGCCTGCTTCTGGGTGGCGGCCTTCTCAATCTCCGGGGTGCCGCCGTTCAACGGCTTCGTCTCCAAGGA
>JALOPJ010000090.1 GCA_025453955.1 Candidatus Edwardsiibacteriota bacterium | reverse complement strand
CGCGGTCGAGTAGTAGATCGAATCGTTGAGCCGCTGTCCCCAGTAGATGTAGGACGGGATCGTGAACGTGAAGCTCCCGCCGGCCGGCGGGTAATTCCCCTGTTTGTTCGGCACGATGATGTCCAGCACGCCGTCCTTGTCCAGGTCGGCCACGGCGATGTCCGACGAGCTGAAGCCTCGCAGCGACGTCCGTTGGAAATGGCGGCGGTCGGCCTTGCTGCCCCAGAACAGGTAGACCTCCGAGCCGTTCATGCAGGAGATCAGCAGTTCGAACGCCCCGTCATGGTTGAGATCAGCGATGCCGTTGCCGTGCCCGGCGTACGCGTCGAGCAGACTGGTGTCGCCGGCGCTGTATCCATCATGACTTCCCCAGTAGATGACAGCACTTGAATAGTAGTTGCTGATCAGGATATCCAGGTTGCCGTCGCGGTCGATGTCCGCCACCGAGCTGCCGGTGGAGCCGTTGGACGGCAACGCCTGGCAGCTGTCAGCCGAATACGTCCAATCATGTTTGCCCCAGTAGATGTACGTGGAAGAGCCCTCCAGGTTGCAGATGATGATATCGGGCCTGCCGTCCTTGTTGAGGTCGTAGAAGGCGCCGGGCGCCGACTTGATGGTCCCGTTGTCGCTGCCTTCGGTGGAGGCGAATACGTTGGCGTTATAGGCGCCGTCGACGAAGTCGGCCACGCTCGACTCGCGCCACGTGCCGGCCGATGCGACCGCGTAGATGCCCAGCAACGCGATCGATGTCAAGAACACCGTACGAAACTTGTTCATCGTGATCCTCATATTTATGGTTATAAGTACTTGTTCTTCACTATATATACTTATTATACATGCATACGAGATGCCAGTTATTAGCAAGAGATCGTTTATCTATAACATATTGTAATGAATGATATTAGAATGACTCATATCACATATTTTATTGTAGTTGCCTATGCATGATAACTTTTGTTTCATTCCATTCATAGATTATTGTCCATAACACCATGGCGTGCTATTTGTTAATCATTAATGTCAGTGATAACTATTGTTTAATAACATTGTATTAGGAATTGATAGATTATTCCTTTACTGATTGACTACAAAAGTACTACAGCATAAACAAATGTTATCTAAATGCGTTAAAACACATGTAAAAAATGCCGCAAAGCGGCATCATTTTGCACTACGTGTTGTATACCCGAATGTGGCGTTCATGCATCCCCGGGGAGAACATCACGATCTGGCAACACGGCAGTATATCTTCTCCGTCAGTTTGAATGTCTTTTCCCAGGTGAACGACGCGGCCCGCTCCACCCCCCTGCGGGCCAGGTCCTTCGCCAGCGCGGGATCATCCAGCACGCGGTCGATCTCCTCCGCCCACCGTTGCGGATCGTCGGATGCGACCAGGACCCCGGCGTCGCCCACCACTTCCGGGATCGACGAGTTGTCGGCCGCGATCACCGGGCAGCCCGACGCCATGGCCTCCAGCGGCGGCAGGCCGAAGCCCTCGTGCCGCGACGGGAACACGAACAGGTCGGCCGCGCCGTAATACGACGGCAGGGCGTCCGCAGCGATATTCTCCAGGAACAGCACCCGCTGCTGGATCCCCAGACGCCGCGCCAATGCCCGGTGTTCGGGCGTCGCTTTCCCGATCCGCACCAGCAGCGCGTCGCGGCAGGAGCGGGCGCGGGCGAAGGCCCCCAGCAGCAGCGGCACCCGCTTGCGCGCGGCGGCGGTGCCGACATGGAGGATGATCGGCCGGTCCCCGGGAAGATGCGGTTGCCGCCTGACCGTCGCCTTGTCCCCGGGCCGGTACCGCTCGTCGACGCCCAGCGGAACGACATCGATCCGGTCGGCCGCGATCCCGCAATGCCGCATCACGTCCCGTTTCGTGGCTGCCGAGATCGCGATCAGCCGGTCCGCCCGCCGCAGGCCGGAGTAGAGGTATCCCCGCCACTGCCGCTCCAACGGAGCTTCCGGCGCGATCAGCGGGATGATGTCGAGGCAGGTCACCACGGTGCGGCCCGGGACCGCGCCGCAGAGGAACGACATGTTCTGGCTGGTGAGGTGGACGACGCCGTACCCGCGGAGATGGCGCAGGCAGCGGCGCCAGAACCAGGGCCGGTTGTCGAGCAGCGGGATCCGGGCGATCCGCGCCGCCACCGCCTCCCCCTCCGTCCCGGGGTCGCGAACCACCCGGCGGCCGGGGTAGTCGAGGAAGACGTGGTCGGCCGCGATCCGCTGCGCGCGCGCGGCCAACCCCGCCAGCTGCCAGGCGTAGGTGCCCGTGCCGCTGGAGCGCGGCTGGTCGTTGACGATGGCGATGCGCGGCCGTCGGTCGTCCATGGCGGTAACTATACCACAGGGCCGGCGGCCGGTCAACAGGAAAGCGGCGGAAAGGGGCTGGTGGGTCGGGTTCCCGGTCCCCGCCATCGGCGCTCGCGCGCGGCCAAGCCGCCGCGTCATGATTTCATGCGTGTTCCGCCCCGTGCCGGGCATGTTCATGAAATCGCGGTGGCGGATGTCATGGCATCGGACGAGCGCCGGGCGGTAAAGACTTCTTTGATTACTTTCTTGGTCACAAGAAAGTAATGCCTTGGACAGAACCGTTTCATTCCCCGCATTCTTTGTACGGCGAATGATGTCAGAAAAACGGTATCCGACTGATCGATCGCTGGCTGCCCGGTTCTCAGCGCGCGGCCTCGAAGCGGGTGCCGTCGGACAGGCAGTAGACCGCCGGCCCGGCGGGGTACTCCAGCCGGCAGTCCTGGCCGCGGCTGACGGCGTAGGCCCGCAGGTAGCGCTCGGCCCCGGCGGCGTCCAGCCCCGGCGGCAGCGGCCGTTCGACGTAGACCCGGGGCGACACCTGCACGGTGAAGCGGCGCGGCGCGGCGGCGGGCGGTGCCGGCACCAGGACCGGCGGCGGGTACGGGGGTCGCGCTGACAGCCGCGCGGCGCCGGCGGTGGTCGGTGTGTTCATCGTTGGGCCCCTTTCGTTCCGGTTCGGGGACAGTGTACCGCCGACCGGTGACGGTTTTTTATCCGCCGATCGCGCCGCTTTTCGGATAGTTTGACTTGACATCGGAACGCCCGTTTGCTACACTCATCCATTCACTGCGGGACGACCATGCCCAAGATCGACGAATTGCTGCGGACGCTGGTGGCCCAGGAGGGCTCCGACCTGCACATCAAGAGCGACGAGCCGCCGGTGTACCGCATCCACGGACAGCTGGTGCGCAGCGGCATGCCGGTGCTGTCGGCCGCCGACACCAGGGACCTGCTCTACGAGGTGCTCAACGACGAGCGCCGCGAGCGGTTCGAGCGCACCCACCAGCTGGACATGTCCTACTCCATCCCCGGCGTCTCCCGCTTCCGGGTCAACGTCTTCCGCCAGAAGAACGCGGTGGGCGCGGTGCTGCGGGTGATCCCGCTGAACATCAAGACCATCGACGAGCTGGGCCTGCCCCAGGTGATGAAGAAGGTCTGCATGCTGCCGCGCGGGCTGATCCTGGTGACCGGCCCCACCGGCAGCGGCAAGTCGACCAGCCTGGCGGCGATGATCGACCTGATCAACGACAACAAGTCCTGCCACATCATCACCATCGAGGACCCGATCGAGTTCCTGCACCGCGACAAGCGGGCCTGCGTCAACCAGCGCGAGGTGGGGATCGACACCCACTCCTTCGCCGCGGCCCTCAAGCACGTGATGCGGCAGAACCCCGACATCATCATGGTGGGCGAGATGCGCGACCTGGAGACCATCCAGCTGGCCATCACCGCCGCCGAGACCGGCCACCTGGTGATGGCCACCCTCCACACCGCCGACGCCGCCCAGACCGTCGACCGCATCATCGACGTCTTCCCGCCGGGCCAGCAGCAGCAGGTGCGGCTGCAGCTGTCGACCACGCTGCAGGCGGTGTTCTCCCAGGCCCTGCTGCCCCGGGCCGACGGCAAGGGCCGGGTGGTGGCCTACGAGGTGATGACCTGCAATCCCGCACTCCGCTCCATCATCCGCGAGGGCAAGACCCACCAGATCTACAGCAACCTGCAGAGCGGCGCCAAGTACGGGATGATCACGCTGGACGCCTGCCTCAAGGACCAGTACCTCAAGGGCATCGTCAACCTGGACGACGCCGTCGCCAAGTCCTCGAACCCCCACGAGTTCGAGAAGCTGGTGGGCAAGGGGTGAGCCGATGGAGCTGAACCAGCTGCTGCAGCACATGGCCGGCGCCGGCGCCTCCGACCTCCACATCAAGGTCGGCATCCCGCCGCTGCTGCGCATCAACGGCGACCTGATGCCCTCCAAGCTGCCGTCGATGACGCCCGACGACATCCGGCAGTTCGTCGTCAGCCTGCTGACGCCGGCCCAGTGGCAGAAGTTCCGCGAGGAGCTGGAGCTGGACCTGGCCTACAACCTGGCCGGCACCGGCCGGTTCCGGGTCAACGTCTTCCAGCAGCGCGGCAGCCTGGGCATGGTGTTCCGGCTGATCCCCGAGCGCATCCCCTCGCTGGACGAGATGGGCTTCCCCCCGGCCCTCAAGGACATCGCCATGCGGCCGCGCGGCCTGGTGCTGATCACCGGCCCGGCCGGCTGCGGCAAGTCCACCACCCAGGCCTCGATCCTGGACCACCGCAACGCCAACGACCCCTGCCACATCATGACGGTGGAGGACCCGGTGGAGTTCGTCCACTCGGACAAGAAGGCCATCGTCAACCAGCGCGAGCTGGGGCAGGACACCCTGACCTTCGCCGACGCCCTCAAGTACGTGCTGCGCCAGGACCCCGACTGCATCCTGATCGGCGAGATGCGCGACCTGGAGACCATCCAGCTGGCCATCACCGCCGCCGAGACCGGCCACCTGGTGCTGGCCACCCTCCACACCACCGACGCGGTCTCCACCATCGACCGGATCATCGACGTCTTCCCGCTGCACCAGCAGTCCCAGATCCGGATGCAGGTGGCGGTCAACTTCGTGGCCGTGGTCTCGCAGATCCTGGTGAAGCGGGCCGACAACCGCGGCCGGGTGGCCGCCTTCGAGGTGATGGTGGGCACCGGCGCGGTGCGCAACCTGATCCGCGAGGCCAAGACCTACCAGCTGCAGAGCCTGATCCAGACCAGCATCAAGCAGGGCATGGGCACCCTCAACATGTCGCTGGCCGGGCTGTTCAAGCGCAACGTCATCACGCTGGACGAGGCCTTCTCCCGCACCACCGACCCCGACAACCTGCAGCAGCTGCTGAAGACGATGTAGCCCGGCGCCCCGGGAAAGACCCCCACCCTGCGGGGGTCTTTCCGTTCCACCCGGCCGCGCCCAAGGCGCTGGCGAACGGCCGGCCGTTGTGCTATAATCCGCCGTTCCCGCCGACCCCGCAACCAGACACACACCGGAGGCCGTCCATGGGTTTCTCCCTGATCCCCAAGGAGGAGCAGTTCTTCGACCTGTTCGACAAGCAGGCGGCGGTCATCACCACCGCCGCGGCCTGCTTCAAGGAGCTGGCGGCCGGCGCCAAGTTCGACGACGCCGGCATCGAGCGGATGAAGGACATCGAGCACCAGTGCGACGAGATCACCCACGACATCATCGACCGCCTCAACCGCAGCTTCATCACCCCGTTCGACCGCGAGGACATCTACGAGCTGGCCCACGAGCTGGACGACCTGGTGGACATGATGTTCAGCGTCTCCAAGCGGATGCGGCTCTACAAGCTGGAGGGCAACAACCCCGAGCTGGTGAAGTTCACCGAGCTGATCGGGCAGTCGGTGCGCTGCCTGGCCAAGGCCCTGGGCAGCCTGCGCCACAGCAAGGTCCACAAGCCGATCCTGGTCTGCTGCATCGAGATCAACCGGCTGGAGAACGAGGGCGACCACCTGCGCGACCAGGTGATCGGCGACCTGTTCGACAAGGCGTCGGACCCGATCATGGTGATCAAGTGGAAGGAGATCTTCGAGGGCGTGGAGACCTGCCTGGACATCGCCGAGGACGTCAGCAACATCATCGAATCGATCCTGGTGAAGAACGCCTGATGACCACCTCCATCATCCTGCTGGTGCTGCTGGCCCTGTTCTTCGACTTCCTCAACGGCTTCCACGACTCGGCCAACTCCATCGCCACCATCGTCTCCACCCGCGTGCTGTCGCCGCGCCACGCGGTGCTGTGGGCCGCCTTCTTCAACTTCGCCGCCTTCCTGATCTTCAAGACCCACGTGGCGGCCACCATCAGCAAGGGCATCGTCAGCGTCGACGTGATCGACACCCGGATCATCCTGGCGACCCTGGTGGGCGCCTGCGTCTGGGACCTGGTCACCTGGTACTTCGGCCTGCCCACCAGCTCCTCGCACGCCCTGATGGGGGGGCTGATCGGCGCGGCCCTGGTCAAGGCCGGGCCGGGCTCGCTGGTGATGTCCGGCATCATCAAGACCGTGCTGTTCATCGTGGTCTCCCCGCTGCTGGGGATGGCGATCGGCATGCTCAACGGCGTCGCGATGATGTGGATCTGCCGGCGGACCCCGCCCGGCAAGGTCGACAGCGTCTTCCGCGTCGGCCAGCTGCTGTCGGCCGCGGCCTACAGCCTGGGCCACGGCGGCAACGACGCCCAGAAGACCATGGGCATCATCGCCGGGCTGATGGTCAGCGCCGGCTTCATGGCCCGCGACTTCACCGAGATCCCGATCTGGATCGTGCTGTCCTGCCACTCGGCCATCGCGCTGGGCACCATGTTCGGCGGCTGGCGGATCGTCAAGACCATGGGCCAGAAGGTGGCCAAGCTGCGCCCGGTGGACGGGTTCTGCGCCGAGTTCGGCGCCGCCACCGCGCTGTTCGTCTCGTCGGGCCTCGGCGTGCCGGTCAGCACCACCCACACCATCACCGGCGCCATCATGGGCGTGGGCTCGCTGCGGCGCAGGAGCGCGGTGCGCTGGGGCGTGGCCGGCCAGATCGTCTGGGCCTGGGTGCTGACCATCCCCTGCGCGGCGCTGGTGTCGGCGGTCGTGTACTACGCCGCCCGCGCCATCAAGTAGACCGGCGATCGCACGCCCGCCCTGGTTCGGCGGCAACAGGGAACCCCCGCAGTAATAAACTGCGGGGGTTCTGCCTGTCCGCGCGGCGGGAGAAGGAAAACTGCGATCAAAGCGATCGCAGTCGGCGTGGGCACTGGCTCCAGCGGTAGGGCTCGAACCTACAACAACCCGGTTAACAGCCGGGAGCTCTACCATTGAGCTACGCTGGAGTGGAACGAACAGGTATTATATCAAGAACGGACATAAAAATCAAGTGCCTTGCGGCCGCCGGTTCACCGCAGCACCACGACCTTCCTGGTGCTCTGGTTCCAGCCGGTGGTCAGCAGCGCCAGGTACATCCCGGCCGGCACCGGCCCGCCCGCGTCGTCCCGCAGGTCCCAGAACGCGCCGGAACTGCCGCCGCTGCGGCCCCTGGCCCGGTTGAACTTGAGCGGCGGGTACTGCCCGGCCAGCTGCTGGCCCAGCTCGATCTTGCGCACCAGCCGGCCGTCCAGGGTGTACAGCCGCAGGGTGACGGCGTAGGAGTCGCGCGACAGGAAGTAGGGGAAGGTGACTCCGGCGGCGCCGGGCTTGGCCGGGTTGGGATAGGGGTCCAGCAGCTCGTCCTGCTCGGGCA
>JALOPJ010000007.1 GCA_025453955.1 Candidatus Edwardsiibacteriota bacterium | reverse complement strand
CAACTTCGTCTGCCAGTCCTGCGGCTTCGAGAGCTCCAAGTGGCTGGGCAAGTGCCCCTCCTGGTTCTGACCGCCCCCATATCCCCCTCCGCTGCGGAGGGGGAACCGGATGGATCAAGTGGATGCGTTGTGATATGTGTGATGACGAAATCCCTCTCCACAGTGGAGAGGGACAAGGGAGAGGTCAGAACGAATGCCGGCGGCCCAAAGGCAGCTCAGGAATAATCCGGATACAGAACGTCAATAATGACAAGCTTCTTCTGGCAAAACATTTCCGGCAGCACATGACCTATGCCGAGCGGTGCTTTTGGAACACCGTTCGCAAAAATGCCATAAAGGGCTATCGTTTTCGTCGCCAACAGGTAATCCATGGATTCATAGCCGATTTCTACTGCAACCAATTGAATCTTGTCGTTGAAATCGATGGCGGCATACACGAGCAACAAAAGGATTACGACACCTTTCGCGATCATATCATGCGCCAATACGGCATCAGGGTGATCCGCTTCTCAAATGACGATGTTGTGAACCATATGGATACTGTCATCAGGAATATTATTTCTGACCCCACCCCTTCGACTAAGCTCAGGGCATGCCTTCCCTCCCCTCGAGGGGAGGGTCAACGGGAGAGGTCTTGAAGAACAAGCTGACCCCAAAGAGCAACTTCGTCTGCCAGTCCTGCGGCTTCGAGAGCTCCAAGTGGCTGGGCAAGTGCCCTTCCTGCGGCGGCTGGAACAGCTTCGTCGAGGAGGCGCGCCGCGCCGACCTGCGGCCGCGCAATTCCCGGGTCAAGGCCGCCTCCTACGGCGACAGCAAGCCCCGCATGCTGGACCAGATCTCGCTGGCCGACCGGGCGCGGATGCGCACCGGCATCGCCGAGTTCGACCGGGTCACCGGCGGCGGCGTGGTGCCCGGCTCGCTGCTTTTGGTGGGCGGCGACCCCGGCATCGGCAAGTCGACCCTGACCCTGCAGCTGATGCAGGCGCTGGCCCGGGACCGCACGGTGCTCTACGTCTCGGGCGAGGAGTCGCTGGAGCAGATCAAGCTGCGGGCCGACCGGCTGGGCGTGACGTCGCCCAACATCCTGCTGCTGTCCGAGACCGCGCTGGAGGCCATCCTGCCGGCCATCGAGGACGCCAAGCCCGACGTCGTGGTGATCGACTCCATCCAGACCATGTACCGCGCCGACCTGGAATCGGCGCCCGGCTCGGTGGGCCAGGTGCGCGAGTGCGGCGCGGAGCTGATGCGGCTGGCCAAGCAGCGCACCGTGGCGACGTTCCTGATCGGCCACGTCACCAAGGAGGGCGTGATCGCCGGGCCGCGCACCCTGGAGCACATGGTGGACACCGTGCTCTACCTGGAGGGCGAGCGGCACCACGCCTACCGCATCCTGCGCTCGGTCAAGAACCGCTTCGGCTCGACCAACGAGATCGGCGTGTTCGAGATGCGCGAGCAGGGCCTGGCCGAGGTGGCCAATCCCTCGCGGATCTTCCTGTCCGAGCGCTCCAAGAGCGTCCCGGGATCGGCGGTGGTCTGCTCGCTGGAGGGCACCCGGCCGCTGCTGGTGGAGATCCAGGCGCTGGTCACCCCCACCTCGTTCGGCATGCCCCAGCGCAACACTACCGGCTTCAGCCACCGCCGGCTGGCGATGCTGCTGGCGGTGCTGGAGCGACGGGCCGGGCTGAACCTGGGGATGCACGACGTGTTCGTCAACGTGGCCGGGGGCCTGAAGCTGGACGAGCCGGCCGTCGACCTGGGCGTGGCCTGCGCCATCGCCTCGGCCTACAAGAACCGCCCGGCGGACGAGGACGCGGTCCTGATCGGCGAGGTCGGCCTGGGCGGCGAGGTACGGTCCGTGGGCCAGCTGGAGAAGCGGGCCAACGAGGCCCAGAAGCTCGGCTTCAAGCGGGTGATCGGGCCGTTCGCCGGGTTCGCCCCGTCGGGCAAGCCGGGCATCGAGGTCGCCACGGTCAAATTCCTGTCCGATGCGGTCGGCACGGTGATCCACTGACCGGCCAAGCGAGTATGCTGTCACCCCGAGATCGCATCTTGCCCGGCAATGTGAAGGGTGACGATCGTCGTATCATCCTTCATCCGGTCAGGCAGGGAGCACTCTCAGGATGACACCAGCAGGAGGGGAACACATGAACATCCGCAGACTGACCATCGCCGATTACCGCGAGCTGCTCAAGCTGTGGGAGCGAGCCAGGCTGCCGGTCAAGCCGCGGGGCCGCGACAGCCGGGCCCACATCGCCCGGGAGATGCGCTGCAGCCCCGACTTCTTCATCGGCGCCTTCGACGGGCGGCTGATGGCCGGCGCGGTGCTGGCCTCGCACGACGGCCGCAAGGGCTGGCTCAACCGGATCGCGGTCGACCCGGACTACCGCGGCCGCGGCCTGGCCCAGCGGCTGACCCGGGCCGGGGAACGGGCGCTGCGCCGCCACGGCATCCGGATCTTCGGCCTGCTGATCCACACCCGCAACCGGGCCTCGCTGGGACTGGCCCGCAAGATGGGCTACGTGGTGCACGACGACATCGTCTACCTGTCCAAGCGCGACGGCGAGCACGTCTAGGCATGAAGGCCGCCTGCATCATCGTCGCCGCCGGGAAAGGCACGCGCCTCGGGGCGGGAACGCCCAAGGCGTTCGTCAAGCTGAACGGGATCCGGCTGTTCGAGCATTCCCTGCGCGCGTACCAGGCGTCACCGTCGATCGCGGCAATCGTGCTGGTCGTGCCGCCGGGCCTGCTGCCGGGCCTCGCCCCCCTGTTCGAGAGGTATCCCAAGCTCACGGCCATCGTCCCCGGCGGCGGCCAGCGGCAGGATTCCGTGCGCAACGGCCTGGCGGCCTGCCCGCCTGGAGCGGATGTCGTCCTGATCCACGACGCCGCCCGCCCGCTGGTCGCGGCGCGGGACATCGGTCGCGTGGTCGCCGCCACGCGGCGGTACGGCGCCGCGATCCTGGCCGCGCCGGTGACCGACACGATCAAGCTCGTCAATGGTCCAGTCGTCGCGCGGACGCTCGACCGCAGACTGCTGTGGCGGGCGCAGACCCCGCAGGGCTTTTCGCGAGCGGTCTTGGCCAAGTCCCATTCCAGCACGCCGGCGAGGTCCGCCACCGACGACAGCATGCTGGCGGAGCGCATCGGGGTCAAGGTCCGCATCGTCCCGGACACTGGCGGGAACATCAAGGTCACCACACCCCACGATCTGGAGGTCGCCGCATGGCTGCTCAAGCGCCGTTGACCCGCGTCGGGTTCGGGTACGACATCCACCGGCTGGTGAAGGGCCGGGCCCTGGTGCTGGGCGGGGTGCGGATCCCGCACGCCACCGGGCTGCTCGGCCACTCCGACGCCGACGTGCTGTGCCACGCCATCGCCGACAGCCTGCTGGGCGCGGCCGCCCTGGGCGACATCGGCCGGCATTTCCCGGACGACGACCCCCGCTGGCGCGGGGTCTCCAGCCTGCTGCTGCTGGGCAAGGTCGCCGCCCTGCTGCGCCGGTCGCGGTTCGCGATCGCCAACGTCGACGGCACGGTGGTCGCCGAGGCGCCGCGGATCATGCCGCACGCCGCGGCGATGCGCGCCAACATCGCCCGGGCGCTGGGCGTCCCGCCGGCGCGGGTCTCGGTCAAGGCCACCACCAACGAGGGGCTGGGCGCCGTCGGACGCCGGCTGGGCATCTGCGCCCACGCGGTGGCGGCCGTGGCCGAGCGGCCCCGGCCGCGGCGGAGCGGCGGGCGATGAACCTGGAGTCGATCGCCAGGGCCCTGGCCGGTCAGGGCGGGGTGTGGGCCTACCTGACGCTGTTCACCGCCACCTTCCTGGAGGGCGTCTTCCCGGCCGCGCCCAGCGACGTGGTGGTGCTGTTCTGCACCCTGATGGTGGTGCAGGGCTCCCTGCACTGGGCACCGGTGCTGGCCTGTTCGTTTTGCGGCGGGATGCTGGGCGCGCTGCTGGTGTACTGGATCGGCGCCCGGCACGGCCGCTCCTGGCTGCTGGCCAAGCCGCGGCCCTTCCTGTCCCCCGCGCGGATCGTCGAGATGGAGAGCCACTTCGGCAGGTACGGCAACCTGATCCTGGCGCTGAACCGCGCGGTGATGGGCGGCCGGTCGATCGGTTTCCTCGTGGCGGGCGTGACGCACCACCCGCTGCGGCAGGTGCTGCTGTACGGCGGGCCCGGCACGCTGGCCTGGTACGCGCTGCTGGTGACGCTGGGCCTGGTGTTCGGCGAGCAGGCCAAGCAGTTCGTCAGCGCCATCATCTTCATCGTGATGGCCTTGCTGGCGCTCTCCGTCCTGTCGCTGGTCATCACCCGGCGCATCATGAAGTGACCGCCGAGCACCGGCGGCAAGGATACAAAACGAACGGGCCCTGCTTGCGCAGGGCCCGTTCCGGTACGGACCGGTTACTTCACCGCGTTCTTGAGCTCCTTGCCCGGTTTGAAGGCAGGGACCTTCTTGGCCGCGATCTTGATCTCCTTGCCCGTCTGGGGATTGCGCCCGATCCTGGCTTTCCGCTTCCGGACCACGAAGGTCCCGAAGCCGACCAGGGTCACGCTGTCGCCCTTCTTCAGCGCCTTGGCGATGCTGTCGAACACCAGGTTGACCGCGTTGGCCGCCTCCGCCTTGGTGCAGGTTTCCTTGGCTACCGCCTCAATCAGTTCGGCTTTATTCATTCTGTTATCCCTCCTTTCCTCGATAGATTTGATTTTGGTTGAACGAAGTATATCATTTGAAAGCCGCGCCCGTCAAGTGTTTTTTGAAAAAAAACGGCCGGGAACCGCGTCACATCAGCGACACCGGATCGACCACCACCCCGATCGCCGCCCCGCCGCGTTCCCGCGGCAGCCGCGCCAGGGCGCGGTCCAGCTCCGCCGGCCCGCGGGATTTCACCAGCAGCTGCCAGCGGTAGCGCCCCCGCAGGCGGTGCAGCGGCGCCGCCACCGGCCCCAGCACCTGCACGGCCGGCTCACCTGCCAGATCGCGGCCCGCGTCCGCCGCGGCCGCCGCCGCTTCGCCGTCCCTGGCAGCGCTGGCGATGACGACGGCGAGACGGACGAATGGCGGGTACCCGCCCTCCTGCCGTTGGGACAGCTCCCATTCGGCGTAGCCGCGGTAATCGCGGCGGGCGGCGTGGGTCAGCACCGGATGCTCCGGGATCCTGGTCTGGACCAGCACCCTGATGGAGCAGTTGGAAGGCCCGTTCGCCCGCCCGGAAGTCCGGGAACCCCAGCACATCGTCGATGTTGACGATCCCGGCCACGGTCACCGCCGGGAAATGATGGCCCTTGGCGATCATCTGGGTGCCGATCAGGACGCTGGCATGTCCGCTTTCGAAGCTGCGCAGGATCGCCAGGTGCGACCCTTTGCGGGCGGTGGTATCGGCGTCCATCCGCAGCACCGGCCGGCCGGGCAACAGCGTGGCGACCTCGGCCTCCAGCTGCTGGGTGCCCCAGCCCCGCGGCAGCAGCAGCAGATGGCGGCAGCGGGGGCACTGCCGGTCGAGCTGCCGGGCGTAGCCGCAGTAGTGGCAGAGCAGTTTTCCCGGCGCGCGGTGCGGGGTCAGGCTGACGCTGCAGTTGGGACAGCGCAATACCTCGCCGCAGCTGCCGCATTGGACGCAGGCCGCCAGGCCCCGCCGGTTGAGCAGCAGCATGGCCTGACCTCCTGCGGCGACGCAGTCCCGCAGCGCGTCGGCCAGCGGTGCGGCGATGATGCCCTGGGTCGGCTGCTGCCGCAGGTCGATGATCTCGATGGCCGGCGGCGCCGCGCCGCTCACCCGGACCGTCAGCTCCGAGAGCGCGAACTTCCCCGATACCGCCTTGTGGTAGGTCTCGATCGACGGCGTGGCCGAGCCCAGCAGCACGGCCGCGCCGTGGGCCCGGGCCCGGACGATGGCGACATCCCGCGCGTGGTAGCAGGGCCGGGAGTCCTGCTGCTTGTACGACGGGTCCTGTTCCTCGTCGACCACGATCAGGCCGATGTCGTCCAGCGGGGCGAACACCGCCGACCGGGTGCCCACCACCACGCGGTACCGGCCCTCCCGGATCAGCCGCCAGGCGTCGAAGCGCTCGCCGCCGCCCATCTCGCTGTGCAGCACCGCGGCCTCGCCCAGCGCCGCCCGCACCCGGCCGACCATCTGGTGGGTCAGGCCGATCTCCGGCACCAGGATCAGCACCCGGCGCCCGGCGGCGATGGTTTCCCGCGCCGCCCGCAGGTAGAGCTCGGTCTTGCCGCTGGCGGTGACCCCCAGCAGCAGCCGCACTGCGAACGAACGGTGTTGGATGTCGTCGGCCACCGCCGCTCGGACCCGCTCCTGCTCGGTTGTCAGTTCGGTCACCGCTGCTTCCGTCTCCAGTCCCTCCCGGCCGGGCAGGCGTTCCACGACCCGCGCTTCCCAGGCGGCCAGCCCCGATGCGACCAGTTTGCTGGCCGCCGCCCGCGCCCCCTTCAGCTCGGCGGGCGGCAGGGCTCGGCGTTGCTGGAGCCGCTGCCACAGCTGTCTCTGCGCCCTGGCCCGGCCGTTGGTGAACTCGCCGTCCCGCGCCACCAGCCACTGTTCCTGACGCGCGGAGACCCGCGCCTTCTGCCAGACATGGTAGACGCCGACCAGGCCCGCCGCCGCCAGCCGCTCCAAGGCGGCCGGCGCACCCCGGCCGAAGGTCCGCACCAGGTAATCGTAGGCGACCGTCGTGCGGTCGCGGAGGTATTCCGCCATCCGGCGGTCCGCCGGCGAGACGGCGGCGGACTGGGCCCCCGCGTTGACGAACACCGTCCGCACCAGCCTGGCGTCCATCCCCGGCGGCAACGCGGAGCGGATGGCTTCGCCCCAGCCGCAGCGGTAGTACGACGCGATCCACCGCGTCAAAGCCAGCAGTTCCGCCGTGAGCACCGGCGCCGCGTCCACCACGTCCAGCAGCGGCTTGAGGGGCCGGCTGCCAGCCGCCGCCGGTCCGGTCACCCAGCCGATGCGCTGGCCGGACCCGAACGGCACCCGCACCCGGACCCCGGGGGTGATGCGTGCGGCCAGCTCGGCCGGGACGTCGTAGCTGAACGGCGCGGCGCCGGGAACGGCGACGGCCACGTCGACCGCGGTCATTTTCCCCTTGACAATTCCGGGATTATCATTTATCGTATAGCCCATGCTCAGACATTTCGCGATCATCGCGGCCACTATCCTGTTGCAGGCGCCGCTGCGGGCCGAGTTCGGCGACAAGCCCGGCCAGTACATCTTCCCGGTCGGCATCGCCATCGACGGCCAGGGCAACATCCTGGTCACCGACATCGGCAACGACCGGGTGCAGGTGCTCAACTCCCAGCAGGAGTTCCTGTTCAGCTGGGGCCGGTTCGCCGCCGACAGCAGCGGGTTCGACGATCCCAGCGGCATCGCGGTCGCGCCCGGCGGCGAGGTCTACGTCGCCGACCAGGGCAACGGCCGGGTGGTGGTGTGCGCGCCGGACGGTCGGCGGTTGTCGCAGATCGTGCTGCCGGACTCGGCCGCGCCCTACGGCATCGCCCACCATCCCGGCGGCTACTGGTTCGTGTCCGACAGCGAGCGCGACTGCATCTACAAGATCGACGCCCAGGGCATCGTGGCGCTGACGATCGGCGGGACCGGGAGCGACCCGCTGCGGTTCCGGCGGCCCAAGGGGCTGGCGGTGGACGGCGAGGGGCGGCTCTTCGTGGTGGACGCCGGCAACAACCGGGTGCAGGTGCTGTCGCCGGCCCTGGAGTTCGTCACCTCCTGGGGCGGCTACGGCGACGGCGAGGGCGAGCTCGACAACCCCTCCGACGTGGCCATCGGCCCCGGCGGCAGCGTGTTCGTCACCGACGCCGGCAACGACCGGTTCCAGGAATTCGACGCCAGCGGCGCGTTCCGGAGCCAGGGCGGCTCGGCCGGCACCGAGGAGGGGCAGATGCTGGGGCCGCGCGGCATCGCGGTCGGCGGCGACGGGTCGCTCTACGTCATCGACTACGAGAACCACCGCATCGATTACTACCCCGCGCAGTGAGCGGCGCTCACCAGGTCTCGAACGCCCGCCGCAGGATCTCGGCCGCCAGGTTGCTGGCGGCCTTTTCGATGCCCGCCGCCTCGGTCTCGGACTCGGCCTGGTAGGCCGCCCAGGCCGACAGCGAATCGGCGCTCCAGACGGCCTTGTCGGCCTTGCCGCGGTAGGCGGCCTTGACCGTGATGGTCACCCGGTACTGCGAGACCACCTCCTGCCGGTCGTAGACGTGCGGCTCCCGGCGGTAGCCGGTGACGTCCAGCTCCAGCCGGCTCTCGGCGTCCTGGGGCTCGATCACCTTGACGCGTCCGTCCGCGGTCAGCGCGGCGATCATGGCCTTGGTGACCGCGTCGGTGGCGCGGTACTCACCGGTGGTGTTGCCGGCCACCGGCACGCCGATCGTCTTGTAGGCCAGCGTCCCGCCGGTGAAGCTGTAGCAGCCGGCCAGCGCCAGGGCGGCCGCGGCCGACAGTGCCAGGTGCGCGTACCTCATCCCTCCTCCTTTTCCCGTCCGAAAATGCACAGCGATTCGACGTGGTGGGTCTGCGGGAACAGGTCGACCATCCAGGCCCGTTCCAGCCGGTAACCGATGGCGGACAGCAGCCGCGCGTCGCGGCCCAGGGTGGCGGGGTTGCACGACAGGTAGGCCACGGCCCGCGGCGCCAGCCGCCGCAGCTCGGGCCACAGCGCCGGGTCCGCGCCCTTGCGGGGCGGGTCCAGCACCACCAGGTCGGCGGCCGCCACGGCCGCGGCCGCCCGCTCCGCCGCGCCGCTGATGAACTCGCAGTTGGCGATGCCGTTGCGCTCCGCGCTGGCTGCGGCGTCCGCCACCGCGTGGGGCGAGTCCTCGATGCCGACCACCGACCGCACCAGCGGCGCCAACCCCAGGGCGATGGCGCCGGCCCCGCAGTAGAGGTCGAGCACGGCGTCGCCGCGGCGCGGCCGCAGCGCGTCGGCCATCAGCCGATAGGCGCGCTCGGCCTGCGGCAGGTTGACCTGCAGGAAGGCGCTGGGCGACAGCCGGAACTCCAGGCCGGCGATGGTCTCGGTCGTGTGCCGCGCCCCGGCCCAGTGATGCCAGCGCGCGCCGTAGATGGCGTTGCCCCGCCCCGGGTTGACGTTCTGCCACACCGCATCGACCCCCGGGACCCCGGCCATGATCCGCGCCGCCAGCTCCCCCAGGTGCTGCTGGCCAGCGGTGACCAGCACCACCGTCAGCGCGCCGGTGCGGCGGCTGGCCCGCAGCGTCACGTGCCGCAGCACGCCGCGCTGCCGGGCCTCGTTGTAGCCGGGCAGGCCGCTGCCTTGCAGCGCCTCGCGCAGCGCGGGCCAGGCGGCATTGATCGGCCCGGCGGCGATCGGGCACTGGTCGACCGGGATGATGTGGTGCGTGCCGCGGCGGTAGTAGCCCAGCGCCAGCCGGCCGGCATCGCCCGCCACCGGGAACTGCGCCTTGTTGCGGTAGCCCCAGCCACTGTCGTCGGGAACGGCGTCGATCTCCGGCGGCGCGAACCCGCCGATCCGCTGCAGCGAGTCGCGCAGGATGGTGCGCTTCTGCTCCAGCTGGGCCCGGTAGGAGAGCATCTGCCACTGGCAGCCGCCGCAGGCGCCGAACAGCGGGCAGCCCGGCGCGACCCGCTCCGGCGACGGCTCGATGATCCGCCGGATCTCGGCGCGGCAGTAGGTGCGATGGGCGTCGGTGACGGCGACCGCCGCCCGGTCGCCCGGCGCGCCGTAGGGCACGAACACCGCCTGGCCGTCGTGGTGGCCGACGGCGTCGCCCTCGCAGGCCAGGCTCTCCAGCGCCAGCTCGATGACCTGCCCGTTGCTCAGCATCGCGCGGCGTCCAGCTCGGCCAGCATCACCAGCGCGTCCTCGGCGCCGTAGTAGCGCTTGCGGACGGCGACCTCGGTGAATCCGGACCGGCGGTAGAGGCCGATGGCCGTGCGGTTGGACGCCCGGACCTCCAGCGTGGCCAGCCGGCAGGAGCGGGACCGGGCCTGATCCAGCGCGTGGGCCAGCAGCCTCTTCCCCAGGCCCCTGCCCTGCCACTCTCTCGCCACGGCCAGGTTGCCCAGGTGGAACTCGTCCTCCACGAACCAGCCGACCGCGTAGCCGGCCACCGCGCCGTCGGACCTCAGGCAGACCGCCATCCGCCTGCCATCGTCCCTGAGGTCGTCGCGGAACAGGTTCTCGGACCATGGGTCCGGGAACAGCTGCCGCTCGATGGCCGCGACGGCGGGCAGGTCGGCCTCGGTCATCGGCGCGATCTCAACGCTGCTTCGGCTTGCAGATGGCATCGGCCTGTCGGATGTAGAATGCGTCCAGTTCCAGGGGATCGATGGGTGGTCCACTGATTGTCATATCGTAGATTACCTTTGGGCTTATTGTTGCGATTGTTTCATCAAGTATCACAAGATGTTTGTGATCATCGCTGATCATCCCCTTGTACGTTTCGGCCCCGCTTCCGATCACGACAGTCCCGGCGGCAAGGCCGGCGAACCAGTCCTCTGGCCTGACCGCAGAGTACTCGGATAACAGCTTCGGGGCACCGCTCCCCACATCATATATCGCGGCATAGACCTGACCTTTCCTGGCATCAATCACCGGGGAGACGAGCCGACCGCCTGAGTCGAGGGCCGCGTGCGCCAAGGCATCCAGCGCGTTGACACCGATGGTCTTGATCCCCAGCGCGATGGCCAATCCCTCGATGAACGATATCCCGACGCGCAGTCCGGTGAACGATCCCGGGCCGTTGATCACTCCGACCAAGCCGACGTCCGACAGCTGGATGCCGGCTTTGGTCAGGACTTCCTTGACAACCCCGACCAGCCGTTCGGCGTGCTGGTTGCCGACAGGCTGGGAAAATGCCGCCCTGACGCCGCGGTCATCTCCGCAGACAACGGTCAACCAACTTCCCGATGTATCTAACGCCAACAGGTTCATTTTTCAACTATTTCAGCGTATTTCTTCAAGTCCGACATAAACTCGATTTCCCTCGTTCGATCGTCGATCCATCTCATTCTAACATCAAGTCTTTCACGCGGCAATGCCCCTGACGCCCGCTCCGGCCATTCGATCAGCACGATCCGCTTCCCGTCGAACAGGTCGTCGTAGCCGAGCTGTTCCAGGTCGACCTCGCCCTTCAGCCGGTAGAAATCGAGGTGCGCCACCGGCACCGTCCCCTCGTACTCGTTGACCAGGGTGAAGCTGGGGCTGACCACGTCCTGCGCCACCGCCAGACCCTGGCAGATGCCCTGCACCAGGCAGGTCTTGCCCGCTCCCAGCTCGCCCCACAGGCAGACCGTGTCGCCGGCCGCAAGAAGGGCCGACAGCCGTCGGCCCAGGGCTTGGGTCTGCTCGGGTGACGTGGTGGTCACGTAGGTCCGCCCCCGGCCGCCGTTGCGCCCGGACGGCCCGGCCGCGCCGCGGGGATGATGTCTGGACCGCTATTCGAACGGTTCATGGAAATGCGAGTTCGGCTTGATGTACAATGCGCGCCCGGAATAATCGAACACCAGGTTGAAGCGGCGCAGGGCGGCGCTGCCGATCACCGCATCGGCCCCTTCCTGCTTGGAGCGCACGGCGGCCGGGACGAAGACGGCGCTGACGTCCTTCAGTTCCAGCCCGCCGACGGCCAGCGTCGCCACCCGCCCCCTTGATCCCTTGATCTCGCCGCTCAAACCGGTCCCGAGTGTCTGTTCGCCGGACCCCTTCGGTACGGCGACCTTCATTCCCGGCCGCACCAGCACCTCGACGGCCTCGCGCGAGGCCAGGTCGATGTATGCCGCCAGCGTGACCGCCGGACCGCTGTCGACCGCCACCGCGATGTCGATCCACGGGATGTCGTTGCCCTTGAAGGAGAGCGGCACCTTCCGCCAGCCGCCGTCGGCGACGAAGGCCCCGGGGCCGTGCAGCGTCATCACCCGCGCGTCGTAATCAAGCTCGGTCACGTAGTGCCCGAACAGTGAGTAGCCGACGACCCCGTTGGTCGCCGATCCCTTGAACGCGTCGTTGCCCAGCAGGATCACCCGCTGGCCCGCCATCGCCACCTGGCCGATCCGGAACCCGGCGGAATCGAGCAGCAGGGCCGTCGCCGCCTCCCCGCTGCCGGCGCCGCCGATCCGCGCCCGGGCCGCCCTAGTCAGGTCGAGCGAGTCGCGGTAGGCCGGGTTGTAGATCAGCAGGCCGTCGTACGGCATCCCGGTGTCGAGCATGATGCGGGGGATCTCGACGTCCCCGACCCGGACGGTGACGAGCGCGACGTCGCGGTGGACCGTGAACGGGACAGGGTTGCCCGTGCTCCGCACCGCGCAGGCCGCGAACGTGACCAGCAGGGCCAGCAGGACGCATGGCCATCCCCTGACGCATGCACTGCGCTTGATGCCGCTCAAATGTTCCCCTTGCAATCGACGTGCTCGATCGCCAGCTTGAGAATGCCCACGCCGGCGACCGCCCGCTCGTCCTTGACGAACTGCGGACGGACGACCTCGGGATCCCCCTCCAGCTGCCGCAGCAGGACGTCGAGGGCGTGCTGCTTCCCGGCCAGGTCGTCGACCATGGCCATCGTGCCCCACACCACGGCCGAGCGGTAGTTGTGCGAGCAGTCGCCCGTGACGTAGCCGTGGTCCTCGACGATGGTGCCGCAAACGTTGGGATTCTTTTGGATGATGTCGGTCTTGCGGCCCTGCTTGGCGCAGTGGAAGTAGAAGCACTTCCCCGCCTCGTCATAGCCGCAGCTGAGGACCACGACGTATGGCTGGTCCTGGTCGCACATGGCCACGGCCATGTACTTTCCGGTCTTCAGTAGGTTCGAGATGACCGCCTGGTCCGTGACCTCGCGGTCGGTGTGCCGCATGTGGTACTTGCTCAACGTTACATCCCTCAGCTTTTAAACAACCATGCCCATTCCGATAGAATAGCTTCTTTTACGGGTACCGCATGTTCTTTGCTTCCATCAGGGCATAGAAAGTTATTCGGGAAAATATATTTACATCTTGTGCATTTGAGTTTTTCGGGTCGGTTATATGCAACCTTCTTCTGCAGATCCCTCGGGTCAACAAGGGCTATATGCAAATCAGGCAGACCTATGTAGATCATATGGCATTCAGGGCACCAAAAAGCCTCGATCGGTTCATTGCGATATACATTCTTCGTTTTATCATCGAATGAACTGATATTAAGTACTTCAGTCGTAATATACTCAGACATACGACACATCCCGCTTGGTAGTCAGATCAGATTAGATTAGCGATTGCAGGTTCGTCACCGCCACCGGCAGGATTCTATTCGCGAACTCAATCCCATCCCTTCTCTTTCAAAGAGAAGGCGCAGGGATGAGTTCGTCTAAAGATTCTTCGGTCTCATCACCGGCACCAACGTCTTCATCTTCTCGTTGTCGACCCCGTACTTAGCTTCGGTTAGCCCGGATCGTATCGTACAACTCCTCTTCATCCTTGGGCGGGACGGTCCCCGGGTCCTTCCTGACCAGCGTCATCGCCTTCTTGGGACACGTCGGCACGCACAGTCCGCAGCCGATGCACCGGTCGAGGTTGATTTTCGCTACGTGATCGGGCTCTAAAAGCGTGATCGCGTTCACCTGGCAGCGCTTGATGCACGCACCGCAACCGTTGCAGAGATCGCGTGTAACAGCCGCGTAAAAGTTCGTGGTCCAGAAATCGACCGGCTTCGGCAGCCGTTTCTGGAGCCCCAGCATGCCGCAGCAGCAGCCGCAGCAGGAGCAGACGAATTCCGCCCGTTGCGCGTTGGCGGGCTGCAGCACCAGCCCGTCGTCCTCGTTCTGTTGGAGGATGTCGAGCGCCTCATCGGCAGAGATCTCGCGTCCATGCTTGCGCCGCAGCACCATGGCGGCCATGTCGCCCATGGCCAGGCACGTTTCCAGCCGCGAGGTCTGCGTGCAGGGTTTCCCCTCGATCCGCTCCTCCTCGCGGCAGATGCATTTCATGATCACGAACGGGCCATCGGATGATCGGACGAGCGCGCGGATCTCGTCGTAGGTCGCGACGTGGTGCTCGGCAGTGATGCTCTTCCCGATCGGGATGGTCCGCATCTGCGACGGCGTGGTCGACGCCAACGACCTGCCGTAGGCCCTGGTCTGCATGTACGCCCCTGCCGCGGCGAGGAACTCGCGCGTCGGCTCGCCATCCTGCGCCTCGTACATGCCGATCACCACCGGCATCACGTGCCAGTACGGGACCCCGTCCTTGAGCTTCCAGCCGATGGCGCCCTTCTGGAACGCGCTCTCCAGGAAGGCGACGGTCTGCTCGGACGAAAAATCCCCCAACGCGGCCGCGACGACCTGGTCCTGTGGCATGGGCCGGTACGAGAGATTCAGTGCGACCCGCGCCTCGTCGGGCGAGAACAGCGCGGCGAGGAACGTGATATCTGCGCCGGCCGGGGACGCGGGGAAACCGACCGCCTGCCGGTCGAGGTGCTGTTGCAGCAGGTGGTAGACGTCGTCGTGCGCGCGACCCGTATGGCTCATGTACCAGATCCGCGTTGTTGCATAGGATGCCTCTTCCCTAGTGCAGCGTCATCACGGCTACCGACAGGATCGCCTTCCCGAACTCAACCCCATCCCTTCTCTTTCTAAGAGAAGGGCGCAGTGATGAGTTCGTCCTGCCTACTTCGGCGTCATCACCGCCACCGGCAGGATCATCTCCTCCATGCTGATCCCGCCGTGCTGGAAGGTGCCCTCGTAGCGCCGCCGGTACTCCTCGACCCTGGTGGGGTACACCAGGTAGAAGTCCTCCTTGGCGATCAGGTACTGCTGGCCCTTGTACTCCTCGGGCAGCTGGTAGTCGGCCGGGGCCTTGACCCACACGGTCTGGCGGTGGTCGCCGCTGATGTTGGAGCCCGACTTGTAGCGCAGGTTGGCCGAGGTGTCCTTGCCGGCCTTCATCACCGCGGCGCGGCGGCCGCGGATCGAGCCGTGGTCGGTGGTGACCACCACGGTGCGGCCCTGGGCGGCCGCGGTCCGCATCACGTGCCAGACGTCGGAGTTGGAGAACCAGGTGCGGGTCAGCTCGCGGAAGGCCCGCACGTCGGGCGCGATCTCCTGCAGCACCTGCGATTCGGCCCGGAAGTGCACCAGGATGTCCATGAAGTTGACCACCAGCGCCACCAGCGGCACCTGGGACAGCGAGGGGAAGGCTCGCCGGAATTCACGGCCCTCGTCGATGTTGTAGACCTTGACGTAGCGGGCCTCGGGCGAGGGCTGCAGCTTGAGCCGGGCCAGCTGCTGCGAGAACAGCTGGTGCTCGTGCCGGTTGCGGCTGGTCTCGCTGGGGACGTCGCTCCTCTCCCACAGCTGGGGGCTGTTGCGGGCGATCTGGGCCGGGAACAGGCCGCTGAAGATGGCGTTGCGGGCGTAGGGCGTGGCGGTGGGCAGGATCGAGTAGTAGTGGTCCACGGCGATGTCGAACGTCTCCCGCAGCAGCGGCTCGATCGACAGCCACTGGTCCAGCCGCATGCAGTCCAGGATCACGAACAGGCAGGGTCGCTTGGCGCGCACCGCCGGGCCCAGGTAGCGGTCGACCACGTCCACCGACAGCACCGGTCGCTGGCTGCCGTGCAGCCAGCCGGGGTACTGCTGCTCGACGAACCGGCCGAACTCCAGGTTGGCCTCCTGGATGGTGGCCTCGTGGCTGGCGTGCATCCCGTCGTCCCGCAGGCCGGACAGCGTCATCTCCCAGCGCAGCAGCGCCCGGTAGTGGTCGATCCAGCCCCGCCAGTCCAGCGCGCCGTAGTCGAAGCTGCGGAACTCGGCCGCGGCCGCGGCGTACTGCCGCACGGTCTGGTCCTCGGCCAGGGCCCGGCCGTCCAGCACCCGCCGGCACGAGGCCAGCACCTGGGCCGGGTTGAGCGGCTTGAGCAGGAAGTCGTCGATCCGCAGGCCCAGCGCCTCGCCCACCAGCTCCTCCTTCTCGCTCTTGGTGGCCATGATCGCCGGCAGCTCGGGCCGCAGCCGGCGCAGCTCGCCCAGCGCGGCCAACCCGTCCATCCCCGGCATCATCTCGTCCAGCAGCACCAGGTCGAACGGCCGCTGCCGCACCGCCGCCACGGCCTCCTCGCCCGAGGCCGCCGTGGCCACGGTGAAGCCCTTGGCCTCGAGGAACATGATCTGCGAGCGCAGCAGCTCGATCTCGTCGTCGACCCAGAGGATGTGGTGCGTGCCGTCGGTCATCGGTTTCTGCTCAATCCATCATGGTTATTTGGCCAGGGGCAGCGCGATCGCCAGCAGGCTGCCCTCGCCCGGTCTGCTCCACACCAGCCGCACGCTGCCGCCGTGGTAATCGCGGACGATGCGCCGCACCAGCGACAGCCCCAGCCCCCAGCCCACCGCCTTGGTGGTGAAGCCGGTGTTGAAGATCTTGCGCTGGTGCTTGGGCTCGATGCCGCGGCCGTTGTCCTCGAACTGCACCTCCACCCGCCGCCCCAGGACCCGGGCCCGCACCGTGATCGCGCCCCGGTCATGGTCGATGGCGTCCATCGCGTTCTTGATCAGGTTCTCGAAGGCCCAGATCAGCAGGTCGCGGTTGACCGCCGCCCGGCACTCGCCGTCGAACTCCCGGACGAACCTCACCTTCTTGCCCAGCGTCAGCTGGCGGTGCTCGAAGTACCCCACCGCCTCCTCCAACGCCGGCACCAGGGGCTGGGGCGTCAGCTTGATGGCCGAGCCGATCTGGTTGAAGCGGCCCAGCACCTTCTCGATGTGGGCCAGGTCGCCCTCCATCTCCGGGATCACCTCGGCCGGCGGCTTGACGCCCTCCTTCAGCAGGGCCAGCCAGCCCATCAGCGACGATGCCGGCGTCCCCAGCTGGTGGGCGGCCTCCTTGGCCAGGCCCACCCACACCGCCCGCTCCTCCTTCAGCCGGATCGCCCGGAACCCGATGAAGCCGATCCAGACGAACAGCGCGATCACGCCCATCTGCACCAGCGGCACGTACTGCAGCTCGCGCAGGATGGCCGGGTGGCCGTAGTGGACGTAGCCGACCACCGTGGAATCGGGGCCCAGCATCATGGCGATCGGCCGGTTCTGCTCGTCCAGCCGGCGCAGCGCGGCCTTCACCGGGTAGAGGGGGTGCTGCGGCGGCAGGTCCCGCCAGCGGCCGGCGTCCTCCGGCGTCAGCCCCGCCGGCTCGACCCCGATCCCCTTCCAGGCCAGCGGCAGGCCGCTGGTGTCGGTGACGATCACCGGGAAGTTGATCTTGCGGATCACCTCCTCGAAGATGATCTCGGTCTCGGGCGACCCGCCGGCGGTCTCGGGCATGGCGGCCGTCATGCAGTAGCGGGCGAACAGCCGCGACATGATCTGCGGCTCGTGCTCCAGCCGCCGCACCAGGTTGATGGTGTACAGCAGCCAGGCGGTGACCAGCAGCACCGCGCCGATGAAGACGTAGGCGGTCCAGACCCGCGACCAGCGGTGCTGGCGGCTGTCGCCGCGGTTCATGCGTTCCCCCTCACGCCTTCACCTGGTCGCGGCCGGCCGCCTTGGCGCGGTACAGCGCCTTGTCGACATAGTCGATCAGGTCGCTCTTGGTGCCGCCGTCCTCGGGGAAACTGGCCACGCCCAGGCTGACCGTGATCCGGTCGAGGTCGCGGTCGTGCTCGTCCTTGAAGGTGATGTCGCGCACCTGGACGCGGATGCGGTTGGCCAGGATCATCGCCTCGCGCTTGCGGGTCTCGGGCAGCACCACCATGAACTCCTCGCCGCCGTAGCGGGCCACCAGGTCGACGTCCCGGGCCTGCGTGCGCAGCACGGCGGCCACCTGCTGCAGCACCCGGTCGCCGCTGGGGTGGCCGTGGCTGTCGTTGACCTGCTTGAAGTGGTCGATGTCCAGCATGATCAGGCTGAGGGAGTGGCGGTAGCGCTTGGCGCGGTTGAGCTCGCGCTCGAAGAATTCCTGGAAGTACCGGTGGTTGAAGATGCCGGTCAGCCCGTCGGTCACCGCCAGCTGCTCGGTCTGCTCGTAGAGGCGGGCGTTCTCCACCGCCACCGCCACCTGGGCGGCCAGGGTGGTCAGCAGCCGCAGGTCGAGGCTGCCGAAGGCGCCCAGGTTGTCGCTCTCGACGTTGATCACGCCGATCATCTGGCCGCCCAGCTTGAGCGGCACCGCGATCTCCGACCGGGTGTTGCCGTCGATGCTGATGTACTGGGAGCTGGTGGTGACGTCCTCGATGATGATCGGCTCGCCGGTGGCCGCCACCATGCCGGTGACGCCGTCCTGGCCGATCCGCAGCAGCGTTCCCAGCCGCTGGTCGCCGACGCGGTACCCGCGGCTGGCCACCAGCTCCAGCTGCCGCCGCTCCTGGTCGGTCAGCAGGATGCTGATCTTGGGGTAGCGGAAGGTCTCCTGCAGGATCTGGCAGACCTGCGACAACAGCGCCTCCACCTTGAGGGTGGAGCCGACCGTGGTGCTGACGTCATGCAGCACCGAGAGCTCGTTGATCTGCCGCTTGGCCTCCTCGTACAGCCGGGCGTTGTCCAGCGCCACCGACACCTGGCTGGCCAGCGTCGTCAGCAGCTTGACGTCGGAGTCGGCGAAGGCGTTGGAGCGCGAGTCCTCGATGTTGAGGATGCCGACCACCCGTCCCTCGCGCTTGATCGGCACGGCCACCGCCGAGTGGACGCGGTCGTCGACCGCGACGTAGCGGGGGTCCTTGTGGGCCTCGCTCACCACCATCGGCTCGCCGCGCTCCGCCACCTGCCCGGCCAGGCTGTCGCCGCCGACGCTGCGGTACTCGACGTGCTGGTCGTCCTGGAACCCGACCTGGCTGCCGGTGTAGATGCTGCGGGTCTGGGCGTCGACCATCAGCACCGCCACCTTGAGGTAGTGCAGTTTCTCCCGGATCACCCGGACCACGCTGTCCAGCAGCTTCCCCGTCTCCAGCACCGAGGTCACCACGATGCCGATGTCATAGAGCAGCGACAGCTCGTTGATCCGGCTCTGGGCCTGCTGGTAGAGGGTGGCGTTCTCGATCGCCAGCACCGCGGTGTTGGCGAACGCCTCCAGCGAGCGGACCTTCTTCTTGTCGGGCACGGCCTCGTTGACCGGCTTGCCGACCTGGATGATCGCCAGCAGCTCCTTCTCCTTGGAATGGAGCGGGATCAGCAGCTTGTCGTCGGGGTGCCAGCGGCCGGTCGCCGGGCGGGCGTCGCCGGCCGGGCGCATGATCTCCGAGAACGCGACCTCGGCGTCCTTCGACCAGAAATAGGAATTGCTGATCCGGTGCTCGGGACGCATCAGCGGCAGGTATTCGTGCAGGCCGGGCCGCTCCCGCATCAGCCGCTCATGGACCTCGGGGGCGAAGCCCGACGCCGCCTTGTGCTCCAGGTACTGGCCCGAGCGGTCGACCAGGCTGATCAGCACCGAGTCGAACCCCAGGCTGGAGCGGATGCCCTCGACGATCACCGACAGGATCTCCTCGAGCTTGAGCGACGACAGGATGGTGCTCGACAGGTACTGCAGCGTCGACAGCTCGGTGTTCACCTCGATCTGCCGCTTGAGGGCCAGGTTGAGGCGGTTGTTGGTGTCGGCGACCTCCTTCTCGTTGCTGCGGATCTCCTCGAACAGCCGGGCGTTGTTGAGCGCCACCGCCGCCTGGTTGGCGAACAGCGCGGCGATCTCCAGTTCCGCCGCGGAGAACTCGTGGCCCAGGTCCCGCCACAGCGCCAGCACTGCGGCCGCCCGGCCCTGCACCACGAACGGCACCGCCATCAGGTTCTGGCTCTCGTCGCTGGTGCCCTCGATGTGCACCGCCCGGGGGTCGTGGTTGGTGTCGTTGACGATCTCCGGCGCGCCGCTCTGGGCGATCGCGCCGGTGATGCCGGAATCCATCGAGAACGGCAGGTCGTTGAGCATCTCGCTCTCGAACGGCCCCCGCGCCATGATCGGCTGCAGCTGACGCTTGTCCCAGTCGACGGCGTAGATGGCCATGGCCAGGAACGGGATCAGCTTCTGGATCTCGCTGGCGATCTTCTCCAGCACGGCCCGGAACTCCAGCGACGACAGCAGCAGCGTCCCGGTCTCCATCAGCGCCTTTTGCACCGAGACCCGGCCGTCGAGCGACGCCACCAGCTCCGCGCGTTCGATCGCCAGCGCGATGGTGCCGCCCATCGTCAGCGCCAGCTGCAGGTGTTCCTGGGTGAAGGCCGCGCGGTGGGATGCCCGGTTGTCGATGTTGAGCACGCCCAGCACCTTGTCGCCCGACAGCAACGGCACCGAGATCGCCGGTCCGATGTCCTCGGCCTGGCCGATCGACTGGAAGCGCGGGTCGCGCCGCAGGTCCTCGGTGATCACCGGCTGGCCGTGCTGGGCCACCCAGCCCGCCAGCCCCTGCCCGGGCCGGAACCTGGCGTCGCGCACGGTCCGCTGATCGAGCCCGCGCGCGGCCTTGATTGACAGCCACTGCCTCGAGGGGTCCCACAGCATGATCGACAGGTAATCGGCCGGGACCAGCTGGCTGATGATGGTGACCGCCAGATCGAGGACGTCAGGCAGCGACGACGCCTGGGTGATCGCCTGGCTCATCTGGTAGAGGGTGGTCACCTGCTTCAGCCCCTGCCCCATCTCATGGTAGAGCCGGGCGTTATCCATGATCAGGGCCGCCTGGCCGGCCAGGGCCTTGGCCAGCCGGACATCGTCGTCATGGAAGTCCCGGCCGTCCGCGGGATCGGCGACGTACGCCAGCCCCAGCGCCTTGCCGCGGGTCGACAGCGGCAGCACCAGCAGCCGGGTGATCTGGAATTCCTCGGCGAAGCGGCGCAGGATCACCGGATCGCGCCGGGCATCGTTGGTGAGGTACGGCTGTCCCGATCCGATCACCCGGGGCGCCACCCCGCCCTTGCCCAGCTTGAACCGCAGCGATCGGGCCAGCGCCTCCCGGGTCCCGAACCGCGCCGTCTGCCGTGCGGTGAGCTGGCCGGCCAGGTATCCCGCCGCACCCGTCACTTCGGTCCCGGCCGGGTCGATCAGGGCGATCAGGCACTTCTGGGCTTCGAGCGACTGGCCGATCTTCTCGGCGATCTTGCCGCACAGCTCGTGGAAATCGACCCCGATATTGAAACTCTGGAACATGGTGAACAGGGTCGACAGCTCGCGGATCCGTTGCCGCGACGATTCCTCGGAACGCACCTTGGCGATCACCAGCGCAGCCTGTTTGGCCAGGTTCTCGAACAGACCGATATCCGCCGGGCTGAAGCCGTCCACCTGGGCGCGCTCGATGTCCAGCACCCCGACGATGGTGCCGCCGGCCGCCAGCGGTATCGCCAGCTCGGACCGGCAGCGCGCCGAGCCCTGGACGTAGCGCTGGTCGACCCGGACGTCGGGGACGTACACCGTGGCCCCCGATTGCGCCACCCGGCCGGTGATCCCCTCCCGGCCGATCGCCAGCCGGATATCGCGGACCGCTCGCCCGCTGTAGCCCAGCGCCTGGCGGATGTAGAGCCGGCCGCGGTCCTCGTCGGGCAGCAGGATCGCGCAGTTGAGCCCCCCCAGCTGCTCCTTGATGATCGTCAGGATCCGCCGGAGGACCTGGTCGATGTCGGTCCCGGTGACGGCCGCCTCGTTGACCTGCCGCAGGGCGGACAGCTCCGTCACCCGGCGCTGCGCGGTCTGGTAGAGGCTGGTGTTCTCGATCGCCACCGACACCTGGCCGGCCACGATCTCCAGCAGCTCCTGGTGGTGCGCGTCGTAGCAGTGCGGCTGCCGGTAGTGCTGGATCGCCATCACCCCCAGCACGGCGCCCTTCGACAGGATCGGGACGCCCAGCCAGCTCTGGGCCCGCCTGCCGATCATGCGGTACTTCGCCGACGGGACGCGTTGCCGGGGACTAGCCAGCAGCAGCGGCCGGCGACGGTCGATCACATACTCGGTGAGGCCGCGGGCCAAGCCCCGCTTCTCGACCGGCCGGGCCTTCCCCTCCTGCATGTCGTAGACGAATTCCAGCTCGCGGCTGACGGGATGGTAGAGGGCGATGTAGAAATTGCCGGCGTCCATCAGCTGCCGCAGCTGCCGGTGCAGCAGCGGCCACAGCCGGTCCAGCGTCATCACCTTGGAGATGGCCTGGCCGATCTTGGTAATGGCCGAGATCTCGGCCAGCTGCCGCCGGTTGCCCTCATGGATGCGGGCGTTGATGATGGCCGTCGCCGCCTGGTTTGCCAGGTGCTGGACGATCCGGACGTCGGCCGGGCTGAACGAATCGCCGCGCAGGTAGTCCCACATCAGCAGCACGCCCAGGCAGCGGCCGCCGCCCAGCAACGGCACGCCCAGCCAGGCCTTGGCCGGAGGCCCGGAGGGACGCACCCGGCGGCTGCGGCATGCGGCGAGGTAATCCGACGTGACGATGCCCTGTTTGCGCCGCCAGATCAGGGTCGCCAAGCCAGCCGCCATCGGGAAGAACGACGGCTTGCCCTTCTTGCCGTGCTCGTATTCGAAGATCACCCGGAACCGCTGTTCCTCCGGCTCGGCCAGCGCCAGCAGCATGTTGCGCGGCTTGACCAGGCGCAACAGCTGTTTGTAGATGGCCTCGAACACCCGCTCGCTGTCCAGGCTGCCGGCCACAATCTGTCCGACGGCAGCCAGCGTCAACAGCTCGCGGTTCTCGCGTTGCAGGGCGTCCACCTCGAACCGGTTGGCCGCCGCGGCGGTGACGGTTGCGGTCCAGTGCTTGATCTCGGTCGCCAAGCGGGCGTCCGCCCGCCCGGGTTCCGTGAAGTACAGTTCCAGCGCGAACGCCCCCCCGTGGTGCCGCTGGCTGGGCGGCACGGCGATCTCCGCCGTGATGCAGGCATCATAGCCGAACGGGATCAGCAGCGCGCGGGCGAACTGGTCGCGGGCTGCGGCCGGCAGCAGCCGGTGCCGCCGCGTGGGCCAACGTTGCCCGGCGTGTTTCCAGAGCCGCACCCGGGCCTTGATGAACCGTTCGGAGGCCCCGCGGCAATGGCCCACCGGCAGCTCGCCGGGATCGCGGTTCACCAGGAGCACCGCCGCGGCCCCGAACCGCCGGGCGGCGCGGTCGACGGCCGCCCGCAACAACCGCTCGCGGTCCGGCGCCGCGACCAGCCAGCTGCCGGTATCATCCCTGCGCATGGTGCCCCTGCTCCTGTCCGTTCATCTCGATGAACGCGGCGACGATCGCGCGGTCGAACTGCGTGCCGGATCCCTGCTCCAGGCGCCGCAACGCCTCGCGCTGGGCGAAGGCCTTGCGGTAGGGCCGGTCCGACGTCATGGCCTCGTAGGCGTCCGCCACCGAGATGATCCGCGATTCGATCGGGATCTGCTCGCCCCTGATGCCGCCGGGGTATCCCCTGCCGTCGACGCGCTCGTGGTGGGCCTGGATGATCGGTCCGGTGGCGGTGAGGTTCTCGATCACGGCGACCATCTGGCTGCCGATGGTCGGATGCAGCTTGACCGCCTCGTACTCCAGGTCGGAGAGCGCGGCCGGCTTGGTCAGGATGTCCTCCTTGACGGCCATCTTGCCGATGTCGTGCAGCAGCGAGCTGAAGTCGATCAGCCGCACCTGCTCGTCGGGCAGCGCGAGGTGGCGGGCGATCTTCAGGGCGTAGTGCCGGACGTTCTCGGAATGGCCCTTGGTGTAGGGGTCCTTGGCCTCCATCGCCGCCACGAAGGCCTTGAGGGTGTCGTAGTAGCTGTGCTCCAGGTCGCGGTAGAGCCGCAGGTTTTCGATCGAGATCGCCGCCTGGTTGGCGTACAGCTCCAGCAGCCGCACGCTTTCCAGCGTCGGCAGTTTCCCGTCGACCGGCTCATCCACCGAAAGGTAGCCGATCATCTTGCCCTTGACGCCCAGCGGCACCAGCAGGTTGTCGTTGGCGTCCCATTCACTCGGCAGATGGGCCGTCGTCGCGATCTGCAGGGAGAACTGCCGCTGGACGTCGCGGTCGTCGTGCGGGATGAAGTAGGAATTGCTGATCCGGTACTTGTGGTGGAAGATCTTGGCCCGGGCCTCCGCGGACGCCGGGGGAGCGGTCCTGATCGCCGCCACGTCCCGGTCGGACAGGCCCAGGTGGGCTACGTTGGTGTTGCGGCCGTCGTCGCCCTTGAGCACCAGCGCCATGCGTTTGAACAGCTGGAGGTCGGCCAGGCCCTTGATGGTCAGCTCCAGCTGCTCCTGGACGTCGCCGGCGCGGGCCACCGACAGGCTGACGTCGAACAGCTGCGACAGCTTGTTCTTCTCGTCCAGCAGCGCCAGGTCGGCCTTGATGTGCTCGGTGATGTCCTCCACCGTCCCCTCGTAGTAGCGCGGCGACCCGTCGGCGTCCCGCACCATCCGGGCGTTCTCGCTGATGGTGATCACCGCGCCGTCGCGGCGGCGCCAGCGCGAGGTGTAGCCCCACACCTCCCCGTCGCGTTCCAGCAGCTGCCGGAAGCGCTGGCGGTTGTCGGGGTCCACGTAACCGTCGCGCTCCAGGTTGACGGCCATCAGCTCGGCGGCCGATCCGTATCCCAGCATCCGCACCAGGGCCGGGTTGGCCAGCAGCACCCGGCCGTCGGGCGACGTCCGGAAGATCCCCTCGGCGATGTTCTCGAAGATCTGGCGGTAGTTGGCCTCAGATTCCTTCAGCGCCTGCTCGGCCTGCGTGGCGGCGGTGATGTCCTCGACCGTGCCCTCGTAATAGAGCAGGCGCCCGTCGCCGGCGCGCACCGCGTGGGCGTTCTCCCGGACGATCAGCGGCGTGCCGTCCTTCCGGCGCCAGGTGTTGACGAAGTTCCGCACCGCGCCGGCCTCTTCGATCATCCGGACGAACGCCGCGCGCACCGCGGGGTCGAAGTACCCCTCGGTTGCGATGTCGCGGCGCAGCAGCTGGTCGGGATCGTCGTACCCCAGCATCCGCGCCAGCGCCGGGTTGCCCAGCAGCGGCCGGCCGTCGGGGGTGGAGCGGTAGATCCCCTCGGCGATGCCCTCGAAGATCTGGCGGTACTGCCGTTCCGATTCCGCCAGTTGCCCCTCGGCCTGTTTCTGGACGGTGATGTTCTGCGACGCGCCCTGGATCTTCACCACCCGTTGCCCCAGCCCGTCCCGCACCGGGCTGTTGTACGACCGCAGCCAGATCATCCCGCCATCCTTGCCGGCGATGCGGAACTCGATGACGGCCGGGGCGCCCGCGATCACCCGTTCCAGCTCCGTGCGGTGGCGCTCCCGGTCTTCGGGATGGATCAGCTGACGCAGGCCGCCGCGCTCTCTGATCTCCGACAACGTGTAGCCCGTCGTCGGTTCCGTGTCCATCGACCACTCCAGCTGCAGCGAGCCGTCCGGCAGCACCAGGTAGGAGTAGGCATAGGAGTTGATGATCTTGGCCAGCAGTCGATGCCGCAGATTGACCTCCTGCAGCTCCGCCGCGGCCTGCTTGAGCGCGGTGATGTCGGTGATGGTGCCGACGTACCCTGCGATCCTGCCATCGGCACCGTGCTCCGGCACCGCCTGGCCGATCACCCAGGCGGTGCTGCCGTCGCGCCTGATGAACCGGTACTCCACCTGGGGGGACGCCTGGGCGTTGACCGCAGAGTCCCAGCCGCTGCGGACCTGTTCGCGGTCATCGGGATGCACCGCGTTGAGCCAGCCGTCGCCCATCGCCTCGCGCGGCGTCAGCCCGCTGATCTGGCACCACCGCGGATTGACATAGCTGGTTGACCCGGCGGCGTCGGTGCGGAAGATCCCCACCGGCGAGATGCTGGCCAACGTCTCGAAGCGGCCCTCGCTCTGGCGCAGCCGCTCCCAGGCGGTCTTGCGCTCGGTGATGTCGTCGGTCATCACCACGATCCGGTCGACCTCGCCCCGCTGGTCGGGCACGGTGTAGAAGTACTGCCGCACCCACTGCGCGCCGCCGGGGTGGGGCGACGTCACCTTCAGCTCGGGGATGAACAGCGAGCCGCCTACGGCGAAGATCCGTTCGACCGCCGCCAGGTGCGGCCCCAGGTGGTCGAAGATCTCCCGGAACCGCTGCGGCGTCATCTCCTGGGTGTGGCGCATGATCAGCCGCGGCGTCATCCCCCAGATCTTGACCCAGGCCTTGTTGTACATCAGCAGCTGGCCGCGGCGGTTCCGCACGGCGAAACCGACCGGCGAGTTCTCGATCATCGCCCGGCTGAAGGCTTCGCTCTGGCGCAGCCGTTCCTCGGTGAGCGTTCGCTCGGTGATGTCGAAGACGATCCCCATGCCAGCCGGACTGCCCTGGAACCGGACGACGGTGGCGGTGAAGTCGACCCAGCGCACCCCGCCGTCCTTGCGGACGATCTTGAACTCGTAATGCGCCGGCGGCGACTCGCCCCGCTGCCGGGCCAGGCCGCGTTCCCGCACCATCTCCTGGTGGTCGGGGTGGGCCAGCTGCCAGAACGGCATCCCCAGCAGCTCCGCCTCCGAATAGCCGGTGAGCGCCAGGCAGGCGGGATTGACGTAGATGAACGTCTCGCGGTAGGCGAAGATCCCGGACGGGCTGGTCTCAGCCAGGCTGCGGAACTTCTGCTCGCTCTCCTGGAGGGCGCCCTCGCTCCGCTTGTGCTCGGTGATGTCGACGATGATGCCGCGCAGGCCGGCCACCGCGCCGTCCCGCTCGACCGGCCGGGCATAGATGTTGACCGGGAACGTCGACCCGTCCCGCCGCAGCGCGGCGTACTCCTGGTTCTCCGCCGCGCCGCCGGCCAGCCGCCGGCCGAAGTTCTCGGCCGCCCGCTGGCGGTCGGCCGGGGCGATCATGTCGCTCACCGCCAGGCCGCGCCGCAGGTCGGCCGGGCCGTAGCCGAACTGCTCCAGCGCGGTGCGGTTGGCGTAGATGATGCGGCCGCTGAGGTCGGCCTCGAACACCGTCTGCGGCAGTGCGTCGGCCAGCGCCCGGTACTTGTGCTCGCTCTCCGCCAGCCGCTGCTGGATGCGCCGCTGCTCGGTGATGTCCCGGGCGAAGCCGATGAAGCCGAGCGGCTTCCCCTTCCCGTCCCGGAACAGGGTGGTCGTCATCTCGGTCAGGAACGTCGTGCCGTCCTTGCGCCGGTGGCCGACCTCGCCGGTCCAGCGGCCCAGCTCCAACACCCGCTGGTTGAACGGGCGCACCTGCTCCGCCAGCTGGCGGTCGGTATGGCCGATGCCGATGGTCTTGCCGATCAGCTCGCGTTCCCGGTAGCCGTGCATCTCGGCCCAGGCCCGGTTGACGAAGATCAGCGCGCCCGACAGGTCGGCCACGGCCACGGCCTCGCCCACCTGGGCCGCGATCTGCGCCAGCCACGCCGGCGGCGCGGGCCGGGTGCGACGGGACCGCTGCGGCGCGGGCCGCGCTGCGGCGCGTTTCTTCATGCCGTCACCTCGCCGCCGATGTCGGTCCGGTACTGCTTGCCGTCGAACCCGATCCGCCCGATGGCCGCATAGCACTTCGCGACGGCACCGGGCAGCGCGTCTGCGACTGCGCTGACGCCCAGCACCCGCCCCCCGTTGGTGACCAGCACGCCGTCCCGGAGCGCGGTGCCGGCATGGAACACCACCACGTCGGGGTCGGCCTCGGCCCGGTCCAGGCCGGTGATCGCCAAGCCCTTGCGGTAGGCCCCGGGATAGCCGCCGGATGCGGCGACCAGGCAGGCGGCGCTGCGGCCCGACCAGGCCACCCGCGTCCCGGTCAGGCGTCCCTCGGCGCAGGCCAGCAGGACCTCCGCCAGGTCGGATGCCAGCAGGCGCATCAAGCTCTGGGTCTCCGGGTCGCCGAACCGGGCGTTGAACTCCAGCACCTTGAACCCGGCCGCCGTGCGGATCAGCCCCGGATAGAGGCAGCCGCGGAACGGCGCGCCGCGGCCGGCCATCGCCCGCAGCACCGGCGCCACCACCGTCCGCTCGATCTCGGCCATCATCGCCTCGTCGATGCCCGGCACCGGCGCATAGGTGCCCATGCCGCCGGTATTGGGCCCCCGGCCGCCGTCCAGCAGGGCCTTGTGGTCCCGGGCCGGCGGGAACAGCCGGGCGGTCGCGCCGTCGCAGAAGGCATGGACGGAGACCTCGTCGCCCTCCAGGAACTCCTCGATCACGACCTCGCAGCCCGCGTCGCCGAACGCCCGGTCGACCATCGCCGCCCGCAGCGCGCGCTCCGCCTCCTCCCGCGACCGGCAGACGGTCACCCCCTTGCCCAGGGCCAGGCCGCTGGCCTTGACCACCAGCGGATACGGCCGCGATCGCAGGAACTCTGATGCGGCGTCATGGTCGGTGAACGTCGCGAAGTCGGCCGTGGGGATGCCGGCCTCGCGCATCAGCTCCTTGGCGAACGACTTCGACCACTCCAGCCGGGCGGCCTCCCTGGTCGGGCCGAACACCCGCAGGCCCCGCTGCGCGAACAGGTCGGCGGCCCCGGCCGCCAGGCAGTCGTCGGGGCCGACCACGGTCAGGTCGACCGCGTGGGCGGCGGCGAAATCGCGCAGCCGCGCCAGGTCGCCGGCGGCGATGTCGACGCGCTCGGCCTGCCGGGCGATGCCGGGATTGCCGGGCGCGCAATAGATCTTTTTGACGGACGGACTCTGCGCCAGTTTCCAGACCAGCGCGTGTTCGCGGCCGCCGGAGCCGATCACCATTACTTTCATAACAGTTTATCATACCATGTATTGCGCGGGCTGTCAACCATGTTCGCGCGGCGATCTGCAGCGGCCCGGGAGCGGACCGGAAGCCCGGAACGGTAGCGGGACGACGGATTGACAGACCGGCGGAAACTTGGTATACTTATCGGTTCCCCGGATCCACGCCGCACCAGTCACGGAGGAAACCGCCCCCATGGCCCACGACACCATCGTCATCAAGGGCGCCCGCGAGCACAACCTCAAGGGCATCGACCTGGAGATCCCCCGCGACAAGCTGGTGGTGATCACCGGTCTGTCGGGGTCGGGCAAGTCCTCCCTGGCCTTCGACACCATCTACGCCGAGGGCCAGCGCCGCTACGTGGAGTCGCTCTCGGCCTACGCCCGCCAGTTCCTGGGGCTGATGGAGAAGCCGGACGTCGACTTCATCGACGGCCTGTCGCCGGCCATCGCCATCGAGCAGCGCTCGGCCTCGCGCAATCCCCGCTCCACCGTCGGCACGGTCACCGAGATCCATGACTACCTGCGGCTGCTGTTCGCGCGCATCGGCAAGCCCCACTGCCCGAAATGCGGCCGCCCCATCGCCTCGCAGACCGTGCAACAGATCACCGACAGCGTGATGGGACTGGCCGAGGGCACCCGCATCCAGCTGCTGGCGCCGCTGGTGCGCGGCCGCAAGGGCGAGTACCGTGAGGTGTTCGACAAGCTGCGCCGCGAGGGCTTCGTGCGGGCCCGGGTCGACGGCAAGGCCTGCGAGATCGAGGCCGCCCCGGCGCTGGACAAGAACAAGAAGCACACCATCGAGGCCGTGGTCGACCGCATCACCATCGGGCCCAGGAGCGCCAAGCGGATCGCCGACTCGCTGGAGATCGCCCTCAAGCTGGGCGACGGGCTGGTGACCGTGGCCAGCGGCGACCGGGACGAGACGCTCTACAGCGAGCGTCTGGCCTGTCCCGCCTGCGGGGTGTCGCTGGGCGAGCTGGCCCCCCGGATGTTCTCGTTCAACAGCCCGTTCGGGGCCTGCCCGTCCTGCTCGGGCCTGGGCACCACCATGGAGATCGACCCCGGCTCGCTGGTCGCCAACCCCGACCTGACGGTCAACGAGGGCGCGGTCTCATTCTTCGGCGACCCGATGGGCCACTGGATCGGCGCCCAGCTGGCTGCCGTGGCCAAGGCCTACGGCTTCTCGCTCGACCTGCCCTGGAAGCAGCTGCCGCAGAAGGCCCGCCAGGTCCTGCTGTTCGGCTCGGACAAGGACGTCCGGATCAAGTACGAGTCGGCGTCCAACAGCAACATCTACGAGTTCTCCAAGCGGTTCGAGGGCATCGTCCCGATGATGATGCGCCGCCACCAGCAGACCGACTCCGAGTACGTGCGCTACGAGATCGAGAAGTACATGTCGGTGCTGCCCTGCCCGGCCTGC
>JALOPJ010000199.1 GCA_025453955.1 Candidatus Edwardsiibacteriota bacterium | reverse complement strand
GCCCGGGCGGCGGCGCGGCCGGCCGCGACGACTGCCGCGAAGGCCGGCGCGGCCATGCCGCCCGGCATGAAGCTGCTGGCCGCAGAGGGCGGCGAGGAGGGCTCCTACTACCTCGGACTGATCATGGCCAAGATCAGCCGCTATTGGAGCAATCCCTACCAGGGCGGGCAGGGCGAATTGCGGACCCGGGTCTACTTCCGGGTCAATCGCGCCGGCGAGATCGAAACAGCCGAGATCGAACAGCCGTCCGGCAACGCGGTGTTCGATCAGGCCGGCCTGCGGGCCGTCCTTGTCGCAAAGAATTTTCCGCCGCTGCCGCCCGAGATCGCAGCCGGCTCGCTGGGCGTCCTCTTCGAGTTCGAGTACCTGCCGTGAGAACGACCCGTCCCGGTCCATCGCCGAGCCGCGGGCTGCTGTTCTGCGGCGCGCTGGCGTTGCTGCTCCCGGCGGCCTCGGCCGCCCAGGGCGACGTCTACCTGAAGCTGTCGACCTCGGAGCGGAAGCAGATCGCGCTGGCTGTCGGCCGTCTTCGTATTATTGGGAAGCCGTCAATGGCCGATGCCGCCGCGGCCGGCCAGTTGCTGCGGATCGTGGCCGATGATCTGACGTTCTCGCTGTACTACCGGATGATCGAACCGCCGCCGGACACCGGGTTCGGTTTCCGCCGGGACGCGATCGACCACGAGGCCTGGCGGCTGATCGGCGCCGAACTGGTGCTGGTGCCGTCACTGACGGCGGCCAAGGGCTCGGTGGCCTGCACCGTGGCCGTCCATGACCTCGCCCAGCGCCGGGAGATCCACCGGCGGGCGCTGCCGCTGGCACAGGGGCGGGGCGCGGCCCACGCCGCGAGCGACGAGATCATCCTGCGGACCGCCGGCGAGCGCGGCGTGTCCCGCACGCGGATCGCCTACTGCGGCAAAGCGGGCACGGGCAAGGAGCTGATGGTCATGGACTACGACGGCTACGGCGCGTCCCGGCTGACGGCCTTCGGCTCGACCGTGCTGTCGCCCGACTGGTCGCCCGACGGGAGCCGGATCGCCCTGACGTCGTTCGCCGGTCCCCAGACCGTCATCTATTCGCTGGATCTGACCGCCCGCTCCTCGCGCGCGCTGCTGCGACAGAACGGACTCAACGTCTCGCCGGCTTGGTCGCCGGACGGGTCGTCACTGGCGCTGTCCGCCAGCCGGGAGGGCAACCCGGAGATCATGGTCTACGACCTGCGCGCCAACGCCCAGCGCCGGCTGACCAACTCCTGGGCCATCGACGTTTCGCCGGCCTGGTCGCCCAGCGGGCGGGAGATCGCTTTCGTGTCGGACCGCGCCGGCACGCCGCAGCTGTACATCATGGACGCCGACGGCGGCAACCTGCGCCGGCTGACCTTCGAGGGAAATTACAACACCTCGCCGGCCTGGTCGCCCAAGGGCGATTTGATCGCCTTCGTCTCGCGGGTCAACGGCAAGTTCCAGGTCTGCACGATCGCGCCCACCGGCGAGGGCTACGCCCAGCTGACCTTCCAGGGCGACAACGAGGACCCGTCATGGTCGCCCGACGGGCTGCACCTGGCTTTCTCCTCGGACCGCGCCGGCAGCGACGACATCTGGCTGATGCACTGGGACGGTTCGGAACAGCACCCGGTACCCACAACCGGCGGCGCCACCATGCCGGCCTGGTCGCCTTTCCTGCCGGAGCAAAAACCATGATGAAACGAACGGAATTCACCATGACGGTGACCGCCAAGTCCTGTCCCGACTCGGAATCATTTCTCTCGGGCTTGCCGGAACGCGCGCCCTGCCGTGAGCGCGGCATCACGGCGCGCGCCGGGGCACGGGCCATCAGCCGTGTCCGGGAGCCACGCTGATCACGGCAATCATGCAACCAAGAGCAATGAGGACGACAATGAAAGACCTTACCATTGTACTGATAACCATCATTCTGATGGCGGCCGCGATGACGGGCTGCGCCAAGAAGCAGACCGTCAAACAGGACGAGCCGACCAAGCAGGAACCGGCCAGGACCGAGCAGGGGCCGATCACCCGGCCCGATGAACCGGCAACGCCCGCCATCGATCTGCGGGTGGTCTATTTTGAGTTCGATTCATACGAGGTCCGGGAAGACGCCAAGCCGGTGTTGCGGATCGCGAAGATGGCCCGCGAGAACGGAGCGCTGGACCTGCGCCTGGAGGGGCACGCCGATGAGCGGGGCACCGTCGAGTACAACCTGGCGCTGGGGGAACGGCGCGCGGCAGGGGTCCGGGACTACCTGGCCGGACTGGGTGTGGCGGCCGGCCGGATGGCGGCCTACTCCTATGGGGAAGAGCGCCCGGCCGTACCCGGCCATGACGAGCTGGGCCAGGAACCGGCGGGTGGAGATCGTGCCGGTGAGGAAGTAACGGAGGGAAGATGCGACAGATCGCCGTCCTGGCGGCGGCCGTCCTGATGGCCGTAGGCTGCGGGGTCAAGCGGGAGTACCTGGAAGTGCGGCGCCAGCTGGACTACCTGGAGCAGAGCCAGAAGGAGCTGGCCGTTCGCACCGCCCGCATCGACAGCGTCAGCCGGACGCACAGCGACATCCTGTTCAACCTGCAGGCCGACCTGGCCCAGCTGGCCGCCGGCCTGGCGCGGCGGCTGGACGCCGCGGACCAGCGCGCCGAAGACCTCGGCGCGCGCGGCCGCCCGGCCGCCGCCGGCGGCGACACCGCATCGGCCATCGCCCCGTCCGACGCCGCCCGCCGGCTGTACGATGCCGCCTACCTGGACGTGGTGCGCGGCAGCTATCCGCTGGCGATCTCGGCCTTCCGCGAATTCCTCAACCAGTACCCGGGCCATCCATTGTCCGACAACGCCCGCTACTGGATCGGCGAGTGCCTGTACGCGCAAAAACAGCATGCCGCCGCCCTGGACGAGTTCCGGGCCACGGTCGCCGACTATCCGGGGCAGGACAAGGAACCAGCGGCGCGCTACAAGGCGGGGCTCTGCCTGCAGGAACTGGGGCGCCCGGTGGAGGCCCGCCGTGAGTGGGAGGAGCTGGCCCGCCGGTTCCCCAAGTCACCCGAGGCCAAACTGGCCAAGGGCCGGCTGGCGGAACTGCGATGAAATGAGCGGGATGGCCGGCGGCGCTGCCGGCCGTTCCAGGGAGGGTTTGCAATGCCTGTTCTGATCTGGTGGTCCGCGCTGGCGGCCCTGATCGGCGTGATCGTCGTCGCCGGCCGGCTGGTGACCCGCTACGGCGACATGCTGGGCGAGAAGCTGGGCCTCTCCGGCAGCTGGGTGGGCGTGGTGCTGCTGGCCACGGTGACCTCGCTGCCCGAGCTGTTCTCGGGGATCTCCTCGGTCGCCATCGTGCGCCAGCCGGACCTGGCCGTCGGCAACGTCCTGGGCGCCTGCGTCATGAACGTGGTGGTGGTGGCGCTGATCAGCGCCTGCCACCGGGACGGGCAGCTGTCGAGCCGGGTCGGCAGGGAGCAGGCACTGAGCGCGGCCATGGCGATCGTGGCGGCGGCGCTGGCCGGCATCGGGCTGTTCGTCAGCCGGCGGCTGCTGCCGGTGACCCTGTTCGACATCGGCCTGTTCACGATCCTGATCTTCGGCTTCTACCTGATGTCCCAGCGCATCATCTACCGGCACGAGCGCGAACATCAAGGGCCCGAGGTTGAAAAGCGCTTCAGGAAGGTCACACTGCGGGCGGCGGCAGTGCGTTTCGGCGCGGCCGCGGCGGTGATCATCGCCGCCGGCATCGTGCTGCCGGTGGTGGCCGAGCGGCTGGCCGAGGGGATGGGCTGGGGACGCTCCTTCGTCGGCAGCGTGCTGATGTCGCTGGCCACCACCTCGCCGGAGATGGCCGTCTCGTTCAGCGCCCTGCGGATGGGCCAGCCCGGCATGGCGCTGGGCAACCTGTTCGGCAGCTGCATCTTCAACCAGAGCCTGCTGTTCGTCGACGACGTCTTCTACCG
>JALOPJ010000089.1 GCA_025453955.1 Candidatus Edwardsiibacteriota bacterium | reverse complement strand
ATTGCTACGCAAATACAAGAGCGCGAGATATCACGAATAATTTGAACAACCACAACCCGAAAGCCCCGGTGCTTTTTGGCGAGATACTGAAAACCGATAAAATATCAATTAGAAAATCAATCCCATGCTATAGCATGCAAAAGAGCATGGAATGAAAACTCAGAAAAACCAGAGTTTTTTCTCCCTCATCGTCTTCGGCATCGCGCTGTACTACCTGGTCCAGGCGCAGAAGAAGCTGAAGCAGCTCAACGAGACCTTCCGGCCGGGCCGGGCCATCGCCACGGGGCTGGTGGTGATCTTCGGCCTGGTCATCCTGTTTCGCTTCATCACCGTGATCCCGGCCGGCCACGTGGGCGTGCAGGACTTCTTCGGCACGGTGTCCAAGGCCACGCTGAAGTCGGGCATCAACTTCCGCAACCCGCTGGCCCGGATCGTCAAGGTCTCGATCAAGACCCAGCAGATCTACGAGGACATGGAGGTGCCCTCCAAGGAGGGCCTGACCATCAAGATCGGGATCAACTGCCTCTACCACCTCGACCCGGAGAAGGCCGCCGAGCTCTACAAGACGGTGGGGACGAACTACGAGAGCGTGATCATCGAGCCCCAGTTCCGCTCGGTCTGCCGCGGGGTCACCGCCGGCTACGAGGCCAAGGCGCTGTACACCTCGCAGCGTGAGCTGCTGACCCACCTGATCCAGACCGACCTGGTCAAGCTGGTGGCCGACCGCGGCATCATCATCGAGAGCACGCCGATGCGGCACATCGAGCTGCCGCGCAAGGTGACCGACGCCATCGAGGACAAGCTCAAGGCCGAGCAGGAGAGCCAGCGGATGGAGTTCATCCTGACCAAGGAGAAGCAGGAGGCCGAGCGCAAGCGGATCGAGGCCAAGGGCATCTCCGACTTCCAGAACATCGTGGCCCAGGGCATCTCCGAGCCGCTGCTGCGCTGGAAGGGCATCGAGGCCACCGAGAAGCTGGCCACGTCGGCCAACGCCAAGGTGGTGATCGTCGGCGCGGGACGGGACGGGCTGCCGGTGATCCTGGACACGAAGTGACAATTGGCAGTTTTCAATGATCAATGAACAATGCGGTCCTTCCTTTCGGCAATTGTTCACTGTCCAATGTCCACTGTTCATTGCTGAGACGCTGATCGCACACAGCCGAATATGCAGAGCTTTTTCGCAGGCCTGACCGCCATCACCCTGGGCCAGGTGATCATGATCCTGCTGGGAGGAGCGCTGATCTACCTGGCCATCGGCCGGAAGTACGAGCCGATGCTGCTGCTGCCGATCGGGTTCGGCTGCATCATGACCAACATCCCGTTCTCGGCGGCGGTGGGCGAACACGGCCCGCTGACCCTGCTGTTCAACGCCGGGATCGCCACCGAGCTCTTCCCCCTGCTGATCTTCATCGCCATCGGCGCCATGATCGACTTCGGCCTGCTGCTGCGCAACCCCAAGATGTTCCTGTTCGGCGGCGCGGCGCAGTTCGGCATCTTCTTCACCGTCGCCGTGGCCACGCTGCTGGGCTACGACCTGAAGGAGGCGGCGGCGATCGGCATCATCGGCACCGCCGACGGCCCGACGTCGATCTACGTGGCCGCCCGCTTCGCCCGCCACCTGCTGGCGCCGATCTCGGTGGCGGCCTACACCTACATGGCCCTGGTGCCGATCATCCAGCCGCCGGTGATCCGGGCGCTGACCACGCTGGAGGAGCGAAGGATCCGCATGCCCTACCGCGAGGCCGGCATCTCCCGGCCGGTCCGGATCATCTTCCCGATCGCGGTGACCGTGATCGCCGGCCTGTTCGCGCCGGTGAGCGTGGCCCTGGTGGGGTTCCTGATGTTCGGCAACCTGCTGCGGGAGTGCGGCGTCACTGACCGGCTGTCGCAGTCGGCCCAGAACGAGCTGGCCAACCTGGTCACTATCCTGCTGGGCATCACCATCGGCTCGACCATGACCGCCGCGGGGTTCCTCAGCCTGGGCACGCTGAAGATCATCACCCTGGGGCTGGTGGCCTTCACCTTCGACACCGCCGGCGGCCTGCTGTTCGCCAAGTTCCTCAACCTGTTCACCAGGGAGAAGATCAACCCGATGATCGGCGCCGCCGGGATCTCGGCCTTCCCGATGTCGGCCCGCGTCATCCACCTCGAGGCCCAGAAGGCGGACCCCGCCAACTTCCTCCTCAACCACACCATCAGCGCCAACGTGGCCGGACAGATCGGCTCGGTGATCGCCGGCGGCCTGATCCTGGCGCTGGTCAAGTGATCACCGCCGCTGCGGTACAAACCACACGACTCGTCGCGATATGATCCGCACCAATTTCATCGCCAGCCTCAAGCTGATGGCCATGGGCATGGCCGGGATCTTCGCCTTCATCCTGCTGTTCTACGGGCTGGTGCTGGCGCTGATCAGGCTGTTCCCGGAGAAGCCCCCGGCGGACGCCGGCGGCCGCCAGTCGGGCTCGTGACGCCATGCTGATCAAGACCATCGGCTTCGCGGCCGCCGCCCTCTCCACCCTCAGCTTCCTGCCGCAGGTGGTCAAGAGCCTGCGCACCCGCTGCCTGGAGGACATCAACCTGCTGTTCCTGGTGATGCTGATCGCCGGGCTGGCGCTGTGGACCGTCTACGGCTTCCTGCTGATGCAGTGGCCCCTGATCGTGGCCAACGTCGTCACACTGGCGTTGAACCTGGTGCTGCTGGTGCTGAAGCTCAGGTACAAGGGCAAGGGCCATGGAACGCATTGACCGCCGGGCGGCGTGCTCGCTGCTGGCATTGCTCGCGCTCATCGCGTCCTGCACGCGCGATCCTTCACCGGGCACCAATCTTGCTTCGGTCACTATCCGACAAGCGGCTGCCGAGACAATCGATTATTCTTCTTACAATCTTGAGTATAACTTTGCTGTACCAATGGGGAAAACCATTCATTTCTATTTATCACCGAATACTGTTGATAAGAATTTATTGAAAACAGTCGAGGCGACTGAATTATCGAAGCCATATTTCCGGTTACTCAGAACAACGGCAAAGAGCGTCATGACCATAGATAATCAATGGATTAAGAAGAATGAGATCAGACCCTATTACTCTAAAGGTTCATTTTACGACATTGGAGCCGATCCGGAAGAACTCAATAAGTATTATCCATCAAAAGGAATAGTTCTAAAAACTGGCATTAATGTATATTGGGATAGTAGTCTCCAGGTTTCAAGAAGGAAGTTAGAGCCTCGCGATACATTCGTTATTTTACGTAGACGGAAAGAGGGATACCCAGTACCTTCATTGACCGGACGGAACCCCGATTGTTTTGAAGTGTTCCAGGTGTATCAGGATAAAAATGGATCAATTGACACTGGTTGGATACAGGCAGAAAACGTGATCAAGATAGATCAAGTTGATAAAGGACACCCAGAAATAATATCCGGTGTCATCGGGATACGGTATAGTGAACCTGCTGGTGGGTACGGCCCTCTGCAGCATACATGGGTACAATTCGATACAGTAACTATTGCTCTCGGTGAATGTTATGCATATTGGCTTAGTACAAGCAATACATTTTTCATGGCTAATTACTATCACGAAGGCAACAATACCCATACAGCCATATTGAATTCGTCTGGTAAAATTCTATTTGCATCCGATATATGGTATACTTCACCTGCGTGGCTTGCAACCAAAAGCTATGTCCGCGGCATGTGGGATGACGATGGTGTGTACGTGATCGATATTAGTATGGGGACATGCGAATCATTTTTCAAGTGTCCAGATCAGTACATAAATCGACCACCGGACTACGGCAGCGGCGACGGATACTACGCCTACCCTGCCCCGGTGATCGACGCCACGATGAAGACAGTTACCATCCGTTTCGACCGGCACCGTGAGGACCCGGAAATGCATGGAGTGGATTACGGTTCCTATCTGCTGGCCACCACCGACCTTACCGGGAAACTCATCAAGATCGAGGAAAAGACCGATCGACAGAGATAAAACGCTTTCTGGGCTTGCTTTTTCGCCGTTTTTCGTATAAAATTGCATCAATATCGCTGATAATTGCGGTCCGCTCGCGATCCCTCTCCGCTTGGCGAGGGATTTTCACTGCGATCATCCCCGATCGTATCTCATCGGATCCCAGACACCGTGCAGCACTTCATGCATAAAATGACCATCGCCACCTGCCTGGCCGCGATCGTTGTGCTGGCCACCGCCATCGCCACCGCGCCGGCCGGCTCCGGCATCGTGACCACCGACCGGCCCGAGTACTTCCGCCACCAGCTGGTGCGGGTGCGGGTCAAGGCCGACTCCGCCCGCGCCTCCCGCGCCGACTCGGCGGTCGCCACCGTCACGTTCCGGCACGGCGACTCGCTGGTCACCGGCATCGGCAGGATGACCGAGGTCAGGCTGGCGTTCGACAGGGCCGACAGCTGTTGGGTAGGCACGTGGGCCATGCCCTGGAACCCGCCGCTGGGGCGATATGCGGCCGTGGCCACAGTGATCGCAGGGGCCGACACCCTGCTCGATTCCGCTTCGTTCGCCGTCGCCGCGCGCACGCCGGCGCGGGTGCCCGAGGGCTTCTGCGCCATGACCATCGAGAGCGCCGGAAATCTCTTGAACAACAAGACCCCCTCCCCCTACGGCGCCGCGCCTGGCTGGCGCAACTTCACGGACTTCGCGAAATTCCTGGGCGCGGACGCGGTGTGGTACTCGGTGGGCTGGACCATCGAGGGCGCGCCCGGCACCAGCGACCGCAACCCGTGGGTCAGGGACAATTTCCGGGTCTTCCCCAGGCTGGCCGCGGAATGCCATGCCAAGGGGCTGCAGTTCGGCGGGTACGTGGGCAGCTATTTGCTGTGGGGCCCCAAGCTGCACAAACTGAAGTACGACTACTCGCTGGAGGTGGGCAAGGGCGGCGGCGTGTACCGCAACCACCACGTCAGCCTGGACGACCCCAAGCGCCGCGACGACATCGTCAAGGTGCTGCGGCAGCTGCAGGCCGACAGCTGCGTGGACTTCATCGGGCTGGACTACATCCGGCCGGGCGCCGGCGGCTACGAGACGGTCGACGAGTTCGTCCGGCAGATGAACATCGAGACCCCGCGCGACTGGCGGGCATGGCCGAAGAACACCCGGATCGCCTGGCTGGCTCGGCAGGTCAAGCCGCTGTCGGACCGGCCCATCCGGGCGCGCTGGCAGTGGTGGCGGGCCCACCGCTCGGCGACGGCGGTGGAGCGGCTGCTGGCGGAGGCCGGCGTCACCAAGCCGGTGTGGGGCTTCACCCTGGGCTGGGACAAGGGCCACGAGCACGGCCAGGACCCGCCGATGATGAACGACGCCGGCCTGGACCTGGACGCGGTGATGCTCTACGAATCCAACGCCAAGCAGTGCTTCGAAATGACCGGCCAGTGGTCGACCTACCTGCGCGGCGACGAGGTCCAGCTGCTGCCGGGCGAGCAGATCGACTGGGTGCTGCTGCAGAAGAGCGTCAGCCCGCCCGCCCCCGAGGAGTTCTACTGGCGGCTGACCGATGCCATCAAGGGCACCACCGACGGCGGGCGGGTCAAGGGGCTGTTCTGGCACGACATGTTCCGCTCGTTCAAGGGCCGGCGCGGGCCCCACGGCATGCGCGAGTGGCTGATCGCCGGCGCGGCCTCGTTCGCCAAGGTGCGGCAGGAGCTGGGCTGCTTCCCCGTCTCCGCCCGGCTGTGCTCCGCCGACGGGCAGCTATCCCTGTGGGTCGGCCGCACCGGCGCCTGCGATCGGATCGTGATCGAGGCATTGACGCCCCAGTCGCCCCTGCGGACGCGCGAAGTCGAGCTCGGACCCGGCGGCACGGACACCGTGATCGCGCTGGGCCGTCCGCCCGGCCGGGGGCTGGCCGCCTACCGCATCACCTGGGACGGCCCGGCCGCCCGGGACCAGATCGTGCTGTTCAAGTACTTCCCGGACACCTATGCCGAACGGCCGTTCCGCGCCCTGCAGTCCTGGCGGGCGGGGGGCGACGTGGCCATCATCCAGGCCGGCGGGCCGGCAGCGGCGGCGACGCTAGTGGGACGGGTGGCCCGCACCATGGGCCTGGTGCCCAATGCCGTGCCGCTCGACAGCATCGGCCCGGGGTTGCGCTACAAGTACCCGGCGGCGTTCGTCATCGCCGGCGATTCGCTGTCGTCGAAGCAGGCCGCGTTGTTCGACGGCTGGCCCGCCCGGCCGGTGATGCTGGCACCGGCCGCCAACGCCGGGTTCGACCTGGTGGCGAGGATCTCGGCCGATTCCGTGCGCGCCCACCTCGTCCGGAGGACCGCGACCGCTCCCCGCCGCACGCTCGCCCCGACGAACGCTCCGCAGTAGCGCCCGGAACGCCATGCACCCCGGCGCTGACTGAGGCACGGCTGACATGTTGACAACGGGCCGATGATGTGGTATAGTGGTCCAATGGGAATCCCGGAAATTCTTGGTACTCCTGTGTTTGGTTCATCCCTTTTCCATCAACCTTCTTCCGACTTGATCTTCGCATGATCCCTTCCGTTCGTCGGTAGGCCCATTCCGAACCTCCCCGTCCCTATCGCAACCAGCCGCTCCGACCGGCAGGTCGTTCAACGTCCGTCACGCAGAACTTGACAAACGACGGCGGATGGGGTATATTTATATGTTGTGCGAAAAATGATGAAACCAGTTATCCGGGCGGCACTTGTGCTGGCCCTGCTGTCCCCGGGTCGGCAGGCGCTGGCCAGCAAGTACGCCGGCGAATTCACCTACCTGGGCCTGGGCGCCAGGGCGCTGGCCATGGGCGGCGCCTACGTCTCGCTGGCCGACGACGGGTTCGCCAGCTACTGGAACCCTGCCGGCACGGCCGGCGGCGCCCACCAGGCGGCGTTCATGCATTCGTCGACGTTCGGCGGGCTGGTGAACTACGACGCCGCGGGCTACACCAGGCCCCTGCGGAACGGCGGCTGCGGCATGGTGCTGTTCCGGCTGGGCGTGACCGACATCCCGCTGACCGGCGACGCCCTGCTGGACGCCAACGGCAACGGCGAGATGGACCCCGGCGAGCGGCTGGACTACGCCAAGATCGGCTACACCAGCGACAACGAGTGGTTCCTGCTGGCAAACTACAGCCGCCGGCTGCCCGGCGCGCTGGATGCCGGGGGCAACCTCAAGCTGGTGTACAAAAGCGTTGGTCCGGGCAGCGCCTGGGGCGTCGGCCTGGACGCCGGCGTGCTCAAGCCGCTGGGGCGGAACATCACGGCCGGGCTGCACGTGGCCGACCTGACCACCACCTATCTGGCGTGGAGCACCGGACAGCGGGAACTGATCGCGCCGACGACGCGGATCGGTTTCTCCTGGAATCCCGGCCTGGGCGGTCGGACGCCGTTGACCATCGCCGCCGCCGCCGATCTCCGGTTCGAGGGCCGGGCGATCGCGGCCCAGTTCCATGCCGGCCCGGCCAGCGCCGATTTTCATCTCGGCGTCGAGTACCGGATCCGCGACCGGTTGTCCCTGCGGCTGGGGTCCGACCAGGGCCGTTTCTCCGCCGGGGCCGGCCTGCGGCTGGGCCGGATCACCGCCGACTACGCCTTCATGGCGGGCGGCGACCTGGACGGCAGCACCAGGGTCTCCGGCGGCTGGCGTTTCTAGTCCATGACGCTGGCCCGCGAGATCCGCAGGAAGGCGTTCCACATGCTGGCCGGGATGAGCATCCCGGTGCTGTTCTATCTGTTCCTGGGATGGCAGCAGCTCAGCGGCAAGCCCTACACCTACCTGGCCAAGTGGATCCTGGTCGGCGCCACGCCAGTTCTTCCGGATCCTGTTCATCGACTTTTTCGGCCCGCTGCTGCGGCGGCACGAGATCTCGGAGCTGACCGGCGCCACCTACCTGATGCTGTCGTCGACCGTCTGCATCCTGATCTACCACAGCGGCGCGGCCATCGCTGCGATCTCGTACATGGTGATCGGCGACGCCTTCGCCGCGGTGGTCGGCCGCCGGTTCGGCCGGCCGGTGCTGTTCGGCAAGTCATTGGAGGGGGCCGCCGCCTGCCTGGCCGGCTGCCTGCTGGTGGGGACCGCGATCGTGCTGCTCCCCGGCACCGGCCTGCGGCCGCTGCCGATGGCGCTGGGCGCCCTGGCCGCGACGCTCACCGAGTTCGCGCCGATGCCGTTGGACGACAACATCACCATCCCGCTGCTGGCGGGATTGGTCATGCATGTGACGATTATCCCATAAAAAACCCGTACACCATCAACCACGGAGGAGACCACGACCCATGAACCGCACTGCCCTGCCCACCGTCCTGCTGGCCGCACTGTTCCTGACCGGCCTGCCGTTGCATGCCCAGAAGAAGACGGCCAAGGCCCCGGCCGCCGCCAACGAGGCCCTGCTGGCCACCACCGCGTCGCTCAACTTCAAGTACGGCGATTACGCCGAGGCGATCGCCAATTACGAGAAGGCCCTGCAGCAATTCGCGGCCTCCGCCATGGTCAAGGAGTACACCTACCAGCTGGCGATGGCCTACGAACGATCCGGCAACACCCAGAAGGCGGCCGAGCTGTTCCAGGACGTCGTGACCAAGTTCAAGGGGAGGATTGCCGCCACCGCCGACATCGACAGCATGGCGATGGAGGGCGTGGGCCGCTGCTTCAACAAGAATTTCCAGGAGTACGAGGCCTTCATCAACGGCCAGCCGCTCACCAAGCTGGAACTGGACGCCGAGCTGGAGAAGGTCCCCGGCATGTACCGCTCCCAGTTCGAGGGCCCCGAGGGCAGGAAGAAGTTCCTCGACCGCTACGTCGAGCGCGCCCTGCTGTTCGCCGAGGCCAAGCGGCTCAACCCCGAGGCCGACCCCCAGTTCAACCAGAAGCTGCAGGACGCCCGGCAGGACCAGTACATCCGCTACCTGATCGACAAGGAGGTGTCCGCCAAGGCCCAGCCCAGCGATGCCGAGCTCAAGGAACGCTACCGCAAGAACATCGAGGAGTACCGCACCAAGGAGCAGGTCAAGGCCCGGCAGATCACGGTGGCGACGCGCGCCGAGGCCGAGCAGCTGCTGAAGGACCTGAAGAAGGCCAAGTTCGACAGCCTGGCCAGGGCGCGTTCCTCCGACAATTATGCCAAGAACGGCGGCGACATGGGCCTGGTCAACCGCGGCCAGATCCCGGCGCTGGACACCGTGCTGTTCCTCAGGACCAAGAAGGGGCAGCTGTCCAAGGTGACGCCGCTCGACCTGCGGTACGCCATCGTCAAGCTCGAGGGGAAGGACAAGGACAAGCTGCACCTGCGCTGGATCGTCCTCAGCTCGGCGGCCGACGCGTCCCGCCTCTCCGCGGCGCTGGCCGCCGATCCCGCGTCGTTCGACAGCCTGGCCAAGTCCTCCTCGGTCGATCCCAGCAGGGACAAGGCCGGCGACCTTGGCTTCGTGACCAAGGGCCAGATCGACGAGGGCGTGTACCGGGCCGCCGCCAAGCTGAAGAAGCCGGGCGACATCACCAAGGCGCCGGTGGCCTTCCCCACCAAGTTCGCCGTGTTCAAGGTCGAGGACAGGATCGCGGCGGGGATCAAGCCGTTCGACCAGGTGAAACAGCAGATCTCCAGCGGCATGTTCAGCGAGAAGCAAAAGGCCAATTACGAAGCCCTGCTGCAGCGGGTCAAGGCCGCGGCCAAGATCGAATATCCCAAGACCGAAGAGCCCGTTCCCCAACCGGCGGACGAAAAGAAATAGCCCGGCGCCATCGGCGTGGAGGCTTGCGTCAAGCAAGCCTCCATTTTCATTGACTTCGCCGGTGGATGTCGGTATAATAATGCACTATGGACGCGATCTCCCATGCCTGAACTGCGCAAGGACCCCATCGTCGGCCGGTGGGTGATCATCGCCACCGAGCGCGGCAAGCGGCCGATGCTCTCCGAGCGGCTGGTCCGCCCGGACGACGACGAGCCCTGCCCGTTCTGCCCGGGCAACGAGGGGCTGACCCCGCCCGAGATCCTGGCCTACCGCGACGGCGGCCCGGCGAACGGCGGCGGTTGGCGGGTGCGGGTGGTGCCCAACAAGTTCCCCGCCCTGCGGGTGGAAGGGGACCTCGACAAGACCGGCGAGGGCCTGTACGACCGGATGAACGGCGTCGGCGCGCATGAGGTGATCATCGAGACGCCGCGCCACGACCGGCAGCTGGCCGAGCTGGAGCCGGGGCACGTCGCCGAGGTGCTGGCCGCCTGGGTGGCGCGGATGCAGGACCTCAAGCGGGACGTGCGGCTGAAGTACCTGCTGGTGTTCAAGAACCACGGGGTGCGGGCCGGCGCCACCCTGGCGCACAGCCACAGCCAGATCATCGCCACCCCCATCGTGCCCAAGG
>JALOPJ010000198.1 GCA_025453955.1 Candidatus Edwardsiibacteriota bacterium | reverse complement strand
CCAGCGCGAGAACAAGCCGATCCTGGGCGTGATGATGGAGACCGAGCAGAGCCGCAACATGATCAACAACCAGGTGGAGATCATCCGCAGCCGCAGCGTCGCGCTGGAGGCCGCCCGGCGGTTGACCCGGCGGCCCGATGCCGCCGGGATGGGTGTCGCCGAACTGGGCGATGCGGTGGAGCGGGTATTGCTGTCGCTCAACGTCCTGTCCAGCCGCACTTCGGACATCATTTCCATCGTCGCCGAGACCGACGACCCCCGGGCGGCCGCCGCGGTCGCCAACGACGTGGCCGACGCCTACATCGACTTCAACCTCTCGATCAGCCGGGGCGAGCTTTCCGAGGTCCGCAAGTTCCTGGAACAGCAGCTGCCCGTAATCCAGCAACGTCTCTCGAACGAGGAAAATACCCTGCGCAGTTTCCGGCAAAGCAACAAGGTCGTCCTGCTGTCGGAAGAATCGCGTGCGCTGCTCGACGGCGTCTCCAATTTTGAGGCCCAATACAACGCGGCGACGATCGAACGCGAAACGCTGGAGCGGAAGATCGCATACCTGCGGGGCCAGTTGGACGATCAGAAGAAGACCTTGCTGGATGATCTTTCGCGGGGGTCGTCCTCTGCGGTCGTGGCCGGGCTGCGCGACGACCTCAACGCCCAGCAGATGCGGTTGGCGACCTTGCTGTCGCAGGGCTTCTCCAGGGAAGCGCTCCAGGTCAAGGATGCGGAGAAGAAGATCGAGGCCACCACGGCGCGGCTCAAGGAGGAGCTGACGCAGTTGCTGGAGAACGAGGGTGCGACCTACGATCAACTCAAGGTGCAATCAGAGCGAGTGACGCGGATCCTGGAGCTGCAGGCGGAACTGGACGCCGCCAGCGCCCGGGAAGGCGCGCTGCGCAAGGTGGTCGACGAGTACGCCGGCCGCCTGAACAAGATCCCCACCAAGGAGGTGGAGCTGGCCCGGCTCACCCGCCAGTTCGAGCTGGACGAGAACATCTATAAGATGCTGATGGAAAAGTACGAGGAGGCCCGGATCAGCGAGGCCGGCAAGCTGGGCAACGTCAAGGTCATCGACCGGGCCGTTGTTCCGGACACGCCAGTCGGTCCGCGGCGGCTCGTCAACATCGTCTTCGGCGCGCTGCTGGGGCTGTGCTTCGGCGTCGGCATCGCGCTGTTCCTGGAATACCTCGACACGTCGATCAAGACCAGTTACGACGTGGAGAAGATCCTGGGCCTGCCGGTGCTGGGATCGATCCCCGCCATCGACCTGCAGGAGGTCTCGGCCCAGGCCGACCGGGACGCCGGCGATGCCAACGGCGTGGTGGCGATCGCCGAGCGGCTGATCTCCCACCACCTGCCGCGCTCGCCGATCTCCGAGGCCTACCGGATGCTGCGCACCAACCTCCAGTTCCTCAACCCCGACCGGCCGATCCGCAGCATCCTGGTGACCTCGGCCGGGCCGTCGGAGGGCAAGACCACCACCGCCGCCAACCTGGCGATCACCATGGCCCAGGTCGGCGCCCGCACCCTGCTGGTGGACGGCGACCTGCGGCGGCCGATGGTGGCGGGGGTGTTCGGCATCGACGGCCAACCGGGGCTGACCGAGCTGCTGATCAGGGAGGGCGAGCTGAAGAAGGTGGCCCGGCCCTCGGGCATCGACGACCTCCAGATCGTCCCGGCCGGCACGCTGCCGCCCAATCCCTCGGAGCTGCTGGGGTCGCAGAAGATGAAGGCGGTGATCGAGGACATGAAGGCCTGCTGCGACCTGGTGATCTTCGACTGCCCGCCGGTGATCACCGTCACCGACGCGGCCGTGCTGTCGGCCGAGGTCGACGTCGTGCTGCTGGTGGTGCAGTCCGGCAAGACCGACCGGGAGATGGCCAAGCGGGCCAGGGTGCTGCTGAACAATGTCAAGGCGAACGTCGCCGGCGTGGTGCTCAACAACATCAGTCCCGAGCTGCAGGCCGGCTACTACTACTACTACCACTACTACCACCAGGACGGCGACAAGCGGAAGGGGCGGCGGCACCGCCCGAAAACGGTATAGCAGGCCGATCCATCCAGATGCCTGACACGGGAGACGGGCCGTTGCGGTCCGCGCGGTGATGTCATGAGAAAGCATGCTCCGGTCTTCACGCTTGCCGTGGTGGCCCTGCCGCTGCTGCTGGCGCCGCCGGCGTCCTGGCCCTGCCGCTGCTGCTGGCGCCGCCGGCGTCCGGAGCGCGGTACCCGCTGCTGGGGGGTCCGGGGCTGGTGCACGTGCAGTCGGCGAAGACGGGCCTGGGGCTGATGTACCGCAGCCTGAACGCGGTGGGGAGCTACAGCGGGGCGACCTACTACGGGACGGTGGGCGGCCGGGACTCGTACAGCGACCTGTGGAGCTTCCAGAGCGTGGGGTACGCGCCGAACGACCGGATGGCGGTGCTGGCGACGGGGGTGGCGCACGGGGAGAGCTGGCAGGTGCCGGAGCCGGGGCCGCTGGCGGAGGGACTGGACAAGACGCTGGCCTGCCCCGGGGACGCGTTCGTGTCGGGGAAGTACCGGCTGGCGCTGGGGGAGCGGGTGGACGTGGCGCTGGAGCCGATGGTGTCGGTGCCGATGGACCGGGCGAAGTACCAGGACTACCCGTCGCAGAGCGGGAAGCTGGACGTGGGCGGCAAGGTGCTGTGCGACGTGCGGCTGGGTCCGGCGACGGTGCTGGTGAACGCGGGCTACCTGACGCGGGGCGATGAGCGGGCGATGCTGCCGGTGGGGCTGGGGGTGGAATACGGGTTCAATGACAAGATCACGGCGTTCATCGAGGGTTCGGGGGAGCTGCGGCTGGGGGCGCAGCGGGACTCGCTGGCGGATTCGCAGGTGACGCAGGCCGGGCGGTTCGACCGGACGGAGCTGCGGGTGACGCCCGGGGTGCGGTACGCGCCGTTCCGGCACGGGGCGGTGGTGCTGGCGGCGGACCTGACGCTGACCAAGACGGGGCCGCCCTGGCAGGTGATCCTGGGCCTCGATATCCCCGCCGCCGCCGGCCGGTTCCTCTCCACCGCCATGCTGGGCGCCATCGCCGG
>JALOPJ010000197.1 GCA_025453955.1 Candidatus Edwardsiibacteriota bacterium | reverse complement strand
GACATCTCCAGCCGCTGGGTGGCCGACCAGTTCGCGGTGGCGCTGCTGGAGACCGAGCGGCCCCAGGCCCTGCAGTTCGCCGAGAAGATCAAGAAGATCGTCGACGAGGACCAGGCCATCCACGACCAGGCCTTCGCCGCCCAGCGCCTGACCACCAGCATCGCGGTGTTCACCTTCCCCGACGACGGCTTCTCGATGCACCAGCTGTTCGACGCCGCGGCCAAGAGCCTGGAGCATGCCCAGTCGGAGGGCGGCAACGTGATCATCAAGGACATCACCGCATGAGGATCGCGCCCGAGGGGACGCCGGAGATCGCCCTGTCGCTGGGCCTGGCGCTGGTGTTCGGCGTGCTGGCCCTGGCGTTCCACCTGCGCTGGGCCGCCCTGCTGTCGGCGGCCTGCGGGCTGGCCGGGCTGTGCTTCTGCTGCTTCTTCCGCGACCCGCAGCGGGCGGCCCCACCCGACCCGCTGGCCCTGCTGGCCCCGGCCGACGGCAGGGTGGTGATCGTGCGGGAGGTGGACGAGCCGTTCTTCATCGGGGGCCGGGCGCGGCAGGTCAGCATCTTCATGTCGCCGCTGGACGTGCACATCAACCGCATCCCTTTGGACGGTACCGTGGAATACAAGCGGTACTATCCCGGGAGATACCTTCCGGCCTTCCGCGACAAGGCCTCCACCGACAACGAGCAGACGCACCTGGGGATCGCGGCCCCGCAGGGGAAGGTGCTGGTCAAGCAGATCGCCGGCGCGCTGGCCCGGCGGGTGGTCTGCCATCCCGCGCCGGGCGACCGGGTGGCGCGGGGCCAGCGCTACGGCCTGATCAAGCTGGGCTCGCGGCTGGACCTGTTCTTCCCGCCGGAGTGGGAGGTCAACGTGGGGCTCGAGCAGCGGGTGCGGGGCGGGCTGACCACGATAGCACGAATTTCAGAACCGTAGCACGGATCAGCGATGGCCCCCAAGATCAAACCAACCTTCCTGCCGTCGATCTTCACCAGCGGCAACCTGTTCTGCGGGATGTACGCCGTGATGGAGGCGATGCGCGGCGACAGCTACCGCGGCGCCTGGTTCGTGGTGCTGGCCGCGTTCTTCGACGTCGCCGACGGCTTCGTGGCCCGGATGACGGGCCACGCCAGCCGCTTCGGCGTGGAGTTCGACTCGCTGTCCGACGTCATCTCCTTCGTGCTGGCGCCGGTGCTGCTGGCCTGGCCGCTGTGCTTCCGGCAGCTGGGGGTGCCCGGCGCCGTGCTGGCCTTCGTCTTCGTGGCCGCGGGCACCATCCGGCTGGCCCGGTTCAACGTCGAGGTCAAGAGCCTGGTGACCAAGAGCGACTTCCGGGGCCTGCCGACGCCGGCCGCCGGCTGCCTGGTGGCGGGCTACCTGATCTTCAGCCGCTACGTCGCCGGGACGGTGGTCTGGCCCGGGTTCCTGGCGGCGCTGATCGTGGTCCTGGCCGGGCTGATGGTCAGCACCGTCGAGTACCCCAGCTTCCCCAAGCTGGCCAACCGCAGCCTGCATTCCTACGTCACCTACGGCATCATGGTGCTGGGGGTGATCGGCCTGGTGGTGCGGCCCCAGCTGACCATCTTCCCGGTGCTGTTCATGTACCTGCTGCTGGGGCTCACCGGCTGGGTGGCGGGAGCGGCCGTCAAGCTGTACAAACACAAAGGCAAACGGAGCATCAACCGTGCTGATAGCTGAGATCCGCGTGACGCTGAAGGAGGGGGTGCTGGACCCCCAGGGCACCACCCTGCGCCGTTCGCTGGAGACGCTGGGGTTCGCCGGGGTGGGCGAGGTGCGGGTGGGCAAGTCGATCCAGGTGAGCTTCGCCCACGGCGACCGGGCCCGGGCCCGGGCCGAGGCCGAGGCCATGTGCGCCAAGGTGCTGGCCAACCCGGTGATCGAGCAGTACCACGTCGACCTGCGCGAGGCGTGATGCGGGCCGCCGTCGTCACCTTCCCCGGGTCGAACTGCGACTACGACTGCTTCCAGGCGGTGGCCGAGGGCCTGGGCGGCGAGGCGCGCTACGTCTGGCACCGCGAGCCGCGGCTGCCGGACTGCGACCTGAGTTCGCCGGCCGGGGCGGCCCGGTGCTGGGCATCTGCAACGGGTTCCAGATCCTGCTGGAGTCCGGGCTGCTGCCCGGGGCGATGCTGGTCAACCGCGGCCTGCAGTTCATCTGCGACACGGTGCACCTGCGGCCGGAGCGCGACGACCTGCTGTTCACCAACCGGCTGGCGAGGGGCAAGCCGATCCGCGTCCCGATCGCCCACAAGGAGGGCAACTACTACGCCGACGCCGCCACCCTGGCCGGGCTGGAACGCAACGGCCAGGTGGTGTTCCGCTACTGCGACGCGGCCGGCCGGGCCAGCGACGCGGCCAACCCCAACGGCTCGGCGGCCAACATCGCCGGCATCTGCAACCGGGCCGGCAACGTGCTGGGGATGATGCCGCACCCGGAGCGGGCCATGGACACGCTGCTGGGCTCGGCCGACGGCCGGCTGGTCTTCGAGTCGATCGCGGCGCGGTTGGGGCGGCGATGACCACCACTCAGCTGCGCCGGCGGCGGGTGCGCAGGCCGCCCGACGTCAAGGCCATCGCCGGCCTGCTGGAGCGGCTGGACGGCATCCTGGGCGGCCCCACCGGCCGGATGCTGCCGCGGCTGCGCGACCTGGCCCGCGACGTCGACCGGATCGTGCCCTACTACGACGGCCACATGATCCGGGTGACGTTCTACTCGGTGGCGGTGGGGATGAACATGAAGCTGCCGCGCGAGGACCTGCTGACGCTGGAGGTGGCGGCGCTGCTGCACGACTTCGGCAAGCTGGGGGTGGAGGAGGCCACGCTGGACAAGGAGGAGCGGCTCTCGGACGAGGAGTTCGCCGAGATCCAGCACCACGCCGAGCGCGGCTACCACATCCTGTCGGGCTTCTCCCAGCTGTCGGACGTGGCCGGCATCATCCGCGACCACCACGAGCGGTTCGACGGCACCGGCTATCCCGCCCGCAAGCACGGCCACGACATCTCGCTGCTGTCGCGGATCATCGCCGTGGCCGACTCCTACGACGCCATGACCACCAGCCGGCCCTACCGCCGGCGCCGCACCCACGAGCAGGCCCAGGACGAGCTGATCCGCCAGGCCGGCCGCCAGTTCGACCCCCAGGTGGTGCACCATTTCATCGACGAGGTGGGCAAGCGCAAGCTGCGGACCAAGCGCCGGGCCCAGCGGGCGGCCCGCAGCCGCGAGCAGTTCATCGAGTTCATGCCGATGTTCTGACCCGGTCCCTTCGCGCCTCATCCTGGAACGGGCATCGTGCGTTGCTTTAACGCATCTGCCAAATGGACGGAGCGAGATCCTTCGGCTTGTCAGGCGGGACGCCCTGCTCAGGATGACGATCTGCACGCATGCATGGAAATAAAAACGATGAACCATCGCGAACCCAC
>JALOPJ010000006.1 GCA_025453955.1 Candidatus Edwardsiibacteriota bacterium | reverse complement strand
GATAATAGGAGGCGGACGCCGCCTTGGCGGAGCCGCCGGACAATCCATCCTGCAGCAAAAGGAACTGCGCGGCTCCCGGTGACGCCGCCAGCAGCGCCAGCAGCAGGATGAGTATCGTTCGTTTCATCGCTGGCCCTCCGCTACCAAGAGCTCATCGCGGCGCGCCGCCAGCCGACTGGGGTCTTGATGTAGATGTACACGTCATTATAGGTTATGTCCCCGACTTCGCCGTTGGGGTCAGCTGAGCCGCCCGGGGTGTAGCCGGGAGGAAAATTCAATTTACCAGTTGTTCTCAGCGTGCCTGTCGTTATCAGATTACCGCTGAAATAACCGGCGTAATTCACCGTACCGTCCGATGCCGTGGCATATATGCCATAATTGATCCCACTGCCCGTTGCGGTCGCGTGCACCCCGTATTTTGTGGCGCCGTTCCCACCATCCGCATAGAATTGCCCGCCGTAAATGAAGCCGTTATATGTGCCCGTTGTGCTTGCCGAACCCCTTGAGTAGATACCCCAGACCGGCCCGCCATTGTCAATCAGATATCCATAGGCGTTGACGCCGCGCCGCTCGCCGGTGCCGAAGCTGCTGCCGCTTGTCTGGAAATCCCCGCCATAAGCCGCACCACTGCCACTGGCGTCAACTATGCCGAGGAACGCCCGCCGCAGGCCACCCGTATTGCCTCCATATGTATAGCTTGCGAATCCCGATGCGGAGCCAGCGCCGCTGTTGTATGTCGTGTCAAGCAAACCATACACCGCGTTCGCCGAGTTTGCCTCGTATCGCATCGTCAAGATGCCGGTATTCGACCACCAGCGCTCGCCCATGTGGTTGTGCGCGCCGGTCGGCGCGCTCAGGGCGTAGCTGGCGGTATCGGCCGTGCTGGCATGGACCGCGTTGGTGGCGTTGGTCGCGTTCGTGGCATTGGTCGCGTTGGTGGCGTTCGTCGCGCTGGCGGCCAATGCAGCCTGGTACGACCATGCCGAACGGGCCGCGTAGGTGATCGGCTTGCGCGGAGACAACGTCTCGCCGTTGACAACCACTTCCAGGTACAGCTGCTCCAGCTCGCAGAGATCCGGATCGAGCAGCTCCGACTGTCCCAGTACGATGTTGTAGAAACCCTTGGTGACCGGGACGGCGACATGCACCTCCTGCCACAGCGGCGTGGCGCCGACCGCGACATCATAGATCCGCACGGCCATGTCGACCGCCTCGTTGAGGGGCAGGGTATCGGCCGCTGCCGCCAGGTAACCTTGGTAGTTCAGGCAGATCGGCGGCGGCGCCGCCTGCGCGGCTGCGGCCAGTGACAGCGTGACGGCGACCAGGACCAACGATGTGTTCCGCATGATGACGCTCCCCCGTTGTGTTGCTGATGGTTTCGTTCGATCGCCGCGGAAAAAGCACCCCCCGGCGGAGCGCCATCCTGACAGCGCTCCTCCGGGGGTCCCAGGATCATCGATTACGGCCGTACCGTCGCATGTGATCTCCCGGAAAGCCTCGGTCCCTGCCGGTCATGCCCTCTGGCTTCCCGGGAAAATACTAGCAGAATGCCCGTTTCATGTCAAGCGACTGCCGGAGCATTCTTGTCGAATAACCGTGATCCGGCCATGCATTACGGCTGCCCCGGGAAGCCCGGCGGTGTGGGGATGGCGGGGCCGCTGCCGCCGCCGGGGGGCGTCTCGTCCTTCCCGCTGACGATGGCGATGGTGGTCACCGTGGCCGCGGCCACCACGGCGGCCGAGGCGGCGATCAGCGCCGGTGCCGAGGCGTACCACGCCGTGCTCGCCGCGGCGCCCAGGCTGCCCACCTTGATCGCCGCGCCGCCCCACATCATCATCATCCCGATCTGGGCGGCGGTCATCGCCGCCGGTCTGCGGGCGCTTCCCCCCTTGGGCACGGTGGTCATCATCTTCTCGCCCACCAGCACCTCGCCGCCCGTCTCGCCGGCGATCGCCACCTCGCCCTGCAGCACGTCCAGCTCGGTGGAATCGCCCGCCACGAAGATGCCGAACACGGTGCCCCGCACCCCGGCCACCGCGGTCGGCGTGGTGACGCTGAACTTGCTCTCCTTGGAGGCCAGCTTGCGGATGCAGCCCAGCACGCTGCCGTTGACCGCCCGCAGGCCGGTGATCGAGGCCGGCGGCTTCTTCTGCCGCTCCATCCGGTCGATCACCAGCAGGCTCTTGTCGCGCAGCTTGACCACGCTGCCGTCGTCCAGGGTGATCTCGGCCTCCGATCCCGATTCCGCCGCGATCCGGTCCCCGGGGTAGACCCGCGCCTTGAGCGCCGCCGGCAGCCAGGCGTTCGTTCCCATCCGCTGGATCGCCACCGTGCCCTTGACGAAGCTGACCTTGGCGCTGGCCGGTTTGAACGCCGCCAGCACCGGTCCGGCCGGCGACAGCAGCAGCGCGGCCAGCAGGGCGACGGCCGCCGGCCGGTTGACGATGGTCCTCATGCTCGCACCTCGCTTGTTGACGTCTGCCATAGATCTCGTCCTCATGGCCACCTCCTATCTCAACCGCACCAGTTTCTCGGTGCGGGCCTCCCCGTTGCACACCAGCCGCACGATATACAGCCCGGCGGAGGCCGCCAGCCGCTGGTCGTTCCTGCCGTCCCAGCGCACCGAGTAATAGCCGGCGTCCCGGTGCCCGTCGGCCAGCGTCCGCACCAGCTGGCCGGCGACGTTGTAGACCCGGAGGCTGACCGGGCCCGGCCGCGGCAGCTGGTAGCCGATGGCGGCCGAGCCGGCGCAGGGGTTGGGGGACGGCCGTTCCAGCGCCAGGGTCAGCGGTTTCAGGCCGAGCTCCCCGATGCCGTCGCCGCAGATCACGGCGAACTCGCGGTTGCCGGAGAAACCGACGACGGAGCCGTCGCCGATCTCCACGGCGGTCCCCAGCCGACGGTCCACCAGGTAGGTCCGCTGTCCCGCCGGCAACGCGCCGCTGGCGCTGAACACCAGGCGGCCGGGCCGTCCGGGATCGCTTTGCCGCACCAGCAGCGGCCATTCCAGCCGGTCGGCGGGCGGCCGGTAATCGAAATGGTAGTCACTGCAGGGCCCCTGGTGCCAGTCCGGGTGGGGCACCGCGACGCCGATCTCGGAGGTGATCAGCGGCGGCTTCTCGGCGTCCAGCCGGTCATATCCGGCACGCGACCGCTCGGCGACGCCCAACGTCACCCCGCGGTCAGCCCCGCGATCGCAGACGGCGTCGATCCGCAGCTCCCAGCTGATCCCCGGGTCCGGCAGTTTCACCGCGGGACTTCCGGCGCCCTTCCAGGCACCAGAGAGCCTCAGCTCGCATCCGGCGACGGCGTACAGCGCGTAGCCCTGCCACGGGGCGATCACGGCCGCGGTGTCGAACGCGCTGACGGTGTCCCAACTGCCGTTATTCATCAGGTCCTGACTGACGTCGCGGTACGTCCACAGCCGCTGGCGGACCAGGCTGTCGTTGACGTAGCTGCCGGGATCGTTGAAGGGGTAGGTGGCTCCCGAGTCGTCCGCGACCCGCTGATCGCCGACCGACAGCGGGACGTCGTAGGGGTCCCCCACCAGGTTCCAGCCGGGCTCCAGGCGCAGCACCGTCTGCGCCGCGCCGTTCGGCGTGGCGTCGATCTGCAGGGTATCGTTGGCGGCCGAGGCCAGCCAGTAGGCCTGGCCGTTGTGGACGCCGGGCTGCTCGACGAAGGCGGCCGCCTGCGGGTCGTACCAGAACATCCGCCAGGTGGCGTTGGAGTAGGCGCCCAGCGAGCCCGACAGCAGGCCGGTGGCCGTGGTCGCGGTGGGGACCGCCGGCACCGAGAACAGCCGGTAGACCCTGCCCTGCCAAGGCGTCGTGTAGACCTGCGCCGGCACCGTGCGGAAGATGGTGGCCTGCGGGAAGACCAGCGGCGTGCCGCTGGTGTCGCGGGCGCCGGTGATGGTCACCGTGTACTGGGTGCCCGCCGCGAACAGCGAGTGGGTCAGCGTGGCGACGGTGCCGCCGGCGTCCCAGTTGGCCTGCCAGCCGCCGGGGTCCGGGCTGCAGGCGAAATGCAGGCTGGTGTCGTTGATCGGCTCCGAGAAGGTCACGGTCACCGGCGCCATGGTCGGAACCGTCGTGTCACCGGTGTAGGGCGTCAGCTGCAGCACCGTCGGCGCCGCGCTGTCGAACGGGGCCCACAGCGCCGCGCTGTCCCGACCCATGGTGAAGTCCGGCTCCAGGTCGAACAGCCCGGGGTGCCTGAGCGTGATCGTTCCGCCGTCGGCGGACCCGGCGGGAGCGCGCCCGGCCACCGCGGGACCGCGCCACAGCGACACGGTGTCGTTGTCGTAGCGGCCCGCCGCCATCGCGCCCTCGTGCGCCGCCTCCTCGAACAGCGGCGGGTTGAAGTCGGCGCTGGCGTAGCGCAGCGTGATGCGGCAGCTGTCGGCCATCAGCCCGCCCGAGGCGAACGACCAGAACTTGCGCAGGCAGGCCGGCGCATTGGTGACGGCCGGGTGCGACGTTCCGGTGACCCGGGCGGCGATGAAACCGTTGCCGGTGTTGCCGTACGTCCGCACCGTGGCCGGCGTATATCCCGCGCCGATCGTGCCCAGGTCGAATGTGCGTCCGGTGTCGGTGATCGCCAGGTAGCGGGTCAGGCCGCCCTCCACGTAGCCGGCCCCGCGCACCAGCGTCCCGGTGCTGTCGACGGTGATGGCATAGGAGCCGGTGGCGACGACGCCCTGGGTCAGGGTCAGGGTGCCCGGCACCGTGCGGTTATCGTGCAGCATCAGCGGCCCGCCGGTGTTGACGGTGACGTTGCGCGGCCCGTCGCTGACGGGGAACTCTCCGCCGCCCGTGCTGGCCGCGCCGGCCATCTCGTAGACCAGCCGGGCCGCCGGCCGGTACTGCAGCCAGTTGCTGAGCACCGTGCCGCGGCGCTGGACATAGGCGCCCAGGATGGGCAGCGGCGCGCCCAGGTTGACGCCGGCGGGACGGTCCAGCACCAGGGTGTCCAGCCCGCTGACCGTGGCCGGGATCAGCACCGGGTCGGGGGCATTGCCCAGCACCGCCAGGCGGGACGTGCTGTCCGCGATCAAGTCGCCGCCGGCATAGCTCACCGCGCCCAGCAGCGACAGCCGGCGGGCGCCCACCCGCAGCGGCCCGCTCTGCAGCGACAGCGTGTCCCGCACCGCCAGGTCCTTCGACAGCACCACGGGATCGCCCGGGCTGGCGACGGTCAGCTGGCGCACGGTGTCCGGGAAACCGGGCCCGGTCGGGAACGGACCCGTCGAGAAGGAGTAGAAGTAGTAATTGGCATCGGTGCTGTAGCTGCGGGCGCCCGCCACCCGCACCGCGCCGTTGTCGCCGGACAGGTACAGGCCCTGGTAATCGTTGAGCCCCAGCGTGGCGCCGGCCATCAGCCGGAACCAGCCCGGGCTGTTCTGGCCCACGTAGCTGAAATCGTTGATCACCAGCATCGCTCCCGGGTCCACCCGGTAGTTGACGTACCCGCTCAGGATCTCGCCGTTGCCGGTGTATCTTTGGGTGTCGCTGCCGCAGAAGGCGATGGTGGTCGAGTCCGGGCCGCCGCCGGCGATGCCGGAGACCCCGTGCCAGTAGTCGCCCCGCAGGTTCAGCGTGGCGAGGCCGGGGCTGGCGCTGTCGGTCAGGTGCAGCCAGGCGGGATCGGAGACGTTGAAGTCCCCGTTGACCGTGACGCTGCGCGTCCCGCCGCCGCCCAGCACCACATCGCTCGAGCCGGTGACCGTGAGGTCGCCGTTCACCGCCAGGTCCGGCACCGCCGGGCTGGTGAGGAACAGCCGGCTGCCGGCCGTGGATGAGACCACCAGGTTGCGAACCGTGAAGGAGGGCCCTCCCGGCAGCACGACCGTGGCGGTCTGGTCCGCGCAGTTCCAGAGGATGTCGCCGAACGCCTGTTCCATGCCGCCCGGCGCCTGGTCCTGGACGTCCGTGAGGCGCAAGGTCGAGTACGGGTCCCACGCGGCCACCGGCACCGTGCCGCCGTTGACCGCATGGGTGTACATCCCGCCCGCGGCCACCGCCATCGTCGCGCCGCCGGCCAGGGTCAGCGTCCCGCCGGAGAACTGGAAGTTGCCGTTGACGGCGAGGTCCGTGCCCGGGCCGTCGGCGACGGTGAACGCCGTGCCGAACTGGACGAGCATGCCGTCGACCACCAGCTGGTCGACCGTCACGTTCGGCCCGCCGATGTCCAGCGCGATGGCGTGCCCGGCCTGGATGGTGATGATGCTGTCGCCGACGGCGGAGGGATAGATGCTGTCGGGGTTGCCCCAGGTGAGGCCGCCGTTGTCGGAGTACTGCCACGATGATGGCGAGTACCACTGCCCGCTGGCGGTCACGCTGCGCCAGATCCGCCCCGGCATCCTGCCCACCACCGGCACCTGGTCCAGGCCGCTGGCGGCCACGTAGACGTCGCCGCCGTTGTCCACCGCCAGCGCCACCGGGCGGGCCCAGGTGCCCCCCAGGCTGACGCTGTCGACCAGCACCGGGCTGGCGCCCCGGGGATCGACCAGCCAGATGGACCCCCGGTTGTAGTCGGCGCAGTAGACCAGCGAGTCGGCCGGGTTGTACGCCACGGCGGCCAGCGAGTCGCTGACGGCGACCGAGTCGACGGCGCCCAGCTGGTCGATGGTATACAGCGAGCGGGCGCTGGATCCGTTGCAGGCCACGAACATCTTGTTGTTGAGCGGGCACAGGGCGAACCCGGCCGGGTTGTCCCCCACCAGCGGGCTGGCCAGCAGGCCGTTGGTCGCCGTGTTGACGATGGCCACCCGGTCGCTGGCGGACAGCGCGACGTAGAGCCGGCCGATGGCGGTGTTCGTCCCCATCCGCTTGTTGCCCGACGACAGCCCCGGCAGCGGGATCGACGCGACGCGGGCGTTGGTCGCCCCGCTGAATGCGCCGACCGAATCCGCCGAGTAATGCGCGATGTAGATGCTGTTGGTCGGCTGGCAGTAGGCCATCGGGCCGCCGAAGCCGGGGATGCTGGCGAGGAACCCGTAGCCGGCCGAGCTGTGGATCGCGGTCAGTCCGCTGAAATCATCGTAGCTGTAGATCTTGCCGTTGTCCGGGTTGTACTCCACCGCCAGTCCGCCCTGGAACCCGTCGACGGTCGTGTCCTCGGCGTTGGTGGCGCAATCGATGACCGAGAGCTCGTCCATGCCCTTCATATAGATCCGATTGTTCGTCCCGTCGTACGCCATCGGCCCGGCCATGAACGACCCCGGGATCGTGCCCAAGGACGAATCAGCGGCGCAATCCACCGCCACCAGCATGCTGTACGAGCCGGAGGCGCAGTACATGCGGTTGCTCAGCTTGCTGAAGCCGAGATTCTGCACGTTCGGCCCGGTCGGGCCGATGGTGATCTGCTTCTTGACGCCGTAGGTGGCGGCGCTCGATTGTGATGACACCGCCGCCAGGCAGAGCATGGCCAAACAGACAATGAGACGTTTCATGGCACTATCCTTTCTAAAGACCGATATGATGTATTGCATTTGCATACTGCGTACCAATATGCGATTTATCTTTAACACGATGCAATACAAAATATTATCGGTTTTAAATATACGCTTTGTTAACATGTATATTGTATTTATAGATAATACGCAACAAAAAATTATCTATTATTATAACTAGTCGCTTTCAACCTCAATATCCATTTCCCCCTCTTCCAAGGGTTCGGCTGGCATTGCCGCGGGTTCGCCGGCTACGGCCGGGGCTTGCCGCTGCCGATTGCTACCACCGTGCCGGGCGGTCGAAACCTTGACCGCAGCCGACCGCTGGTCGAAATCCTCGGTCCGTTTCCCGGTCGCGGCCTTCTGCCGCAGCAGCGCGGCGGGGTTGAGCGCGAAGCCGCTCTGCGACAGCCGCTGGTCCAATCCCACCGCGAAGTCGCCGCCCTCGTCCAGCACGGTCATCAGTTCGGCCAGGGCCGCGTCCGACAGGGCGATGCCCAGGCCGAGCACCGTGCCCTCCAGGTCGGCCTCCAGCCGGCGGCGGAAGTCGTCGTCCGCGAACACGCGGTCGAGGATCAGCTGGACGTTGGGGTCCGGCATCACTATATACAATGCACAATGATCAATGAACGATTCCGCAGGAACGATTCGCTGCTATTGGTTCATTGTTCCATGCCAGATGTTCATTGATCAGTCCAGTTCCTCCAGCTCCACCGGCTCGTTCTTGGGGTGGCAGACCCCGCAGAACACCGCGTCCGCCGTGGCCAGGCCCTTCAGCTTCTGGTCCTTGGCCCGGTAGACCGCGATCAGGTTGGGCAGCTTGCGGGCGTGCTCCTTGCACACCGCCCGGCCGCAGAAGCTGCAGACCGCGTTGGCCGGCCGTTCGCAATGCCAGCATTCCATGGGGAACCTCCGTTCAGTCCGTTGTGGTGGCTGATGTGCCGGCGTCTTGGCCGCGGTGCCGCCCGCACCGCGGATCGGACTGCAGGCGTTCGATCCGCTCCAGATAGGTCCGGTTGCCGATGCGCGTGAAGAACGCCGCCGCGGCATCAAGGTGTTCCCGGGCGGCCTCGGCGTCGCGGCTCATCTGGAACTCGGCGAACCGCAGCCGGGCGCCGGCCGTCTCGAAAGCCTGTTGCAGTTCCTGGCAGACCGCGATCGCCTCCCGGAATCCGGCCTGCGCCGCCTCGACCCTGCCCAGCGCGGCGTCGATCCTGGCGCCCAGCAGCGCCGTTCGGGCCTGCCCCTGTTTCGAGCGCAGTCGTTCTGCCAGCTTGCGGGCTTCCCCGCAAAAGATGCCGGCGGCACCAGTATCCGCGCGGGCCAGCGCTAGCTCGGTGCGGGCGTCCGCGATCCGCAGGCCGATCTCCGGCTCCTCGATCTCGGCGGCGATGGCCGCCGCGGCATCGAGGTGCGCCGCCACCTGCTGTGTGTCCCCTCCCTGCTCGATCAACAACCGCGCGACAGCGATATGGCTGTAGGCCGCGCCGCTGCGGTCATCCAACTCGTTGCGCACGGCCAGCGCCTGTTCGCTCTGCGCCAGGGCGTGCCGGTAGTCGCCCAGCTGCCCGTTGAGGATGGCGATGTTCTGCAACACCAGCGCATGACCGGCGCGGTCGCCGGTCGCCTCGCGCAACCGCAGCGCTTGCCGGTAGCAGTCCAGCGTGCCGCAGTAGTCGCCAGCCAACTGGCGCAGGTAGCCGATGTTGTTGAGGCAGGTGGCCTGGCCGGAGCGGTCGCCGATCCCCATCCGCAGCCGCAGCGATTCCTGGTAATGCGCCAGCGCCTGCAGAGGATCGCCCAGCTTGAAGAGCGCGGTGCCGATGTTGTCGAGGCTGGAGGCCTGTTCCCTGATCTCGCCCAGGCGCTGTCGCAGCGCCAGGGACCGGCGGTGGTGCGCCAGGGCCGCGTCGTTGTCGCCCAGGGCGTTGTGCATGAACCCGATATTGCCCAGGGTGTAGGCCCGGCCATCCTCGTCATCGATGCTCCGGTGCAGGGAGAGCGCCTCGACCAGCGCATCAAGCGCTGGTCGGCAGGCGCCGCGATAGGCCAACGACATCGCCAAGTTGTTGAGCGCGGCCGCCTGGTCGCTGAGGTCGCCGCGGGTCCGCGCCAGGTCCAGGGCCTGCCGGGCGCAGCGTTCCATCTCGGCGAACCGGCTGTGACCACAGTGCGCCCGGCCTTGTAGCATCAGGCAATCGGCCTGCACGGCCCCCTCGTCGCACGCCATCGCCGCAGCGAAAGCGTCGACGGCATCGGCCAACGCCCGATCGTAGTCGCCGATGGTGAGACGGACATCCGCACGTGCCCGCAGCACGTCGATGCGCCGAAGGATGATCCCGCGCGGTGTCAGCGCGGCGTGCGCGGTCACTGACGTGCGCTGCGGGGCGCCCAGAGCGCTTCCCCTCTCACTCCACGTTGATCTTGTACCGCGTGTCCTTCATCCTGCGGCTGGAGGCCTGCTCCAGGCTCTTGGAGAAGTACAGCTGCTCGCCCAGCAGCTCCATGAAGTCCCCCTGCATCAGGCGGAGCACCAGGCAGTCGCTGCGGGCCACCACGCCGGCGGTGCGGGGCACGTCCAGCAGCAGGGCGATCTCGCCGAAGTACTCGCCCGGCCCCAGCTCGGCCACCCTGCTCTGCTGGCCATCCCTGGCGACCAGGATGTCGACCTGCCCCTCCTTGACGATGTAGAAGCTGTCGCCGGGATCGCCCTGCGAGAAGATGCGCTGCCCCGCCCGGTAGCGCTCGGGGACCAGCCGCGAGGCCACCATCGCCATCTGGCCGGGCGCGAACTCGGCGAACAGCGGCAGCCGCGACAGGAACGCGCGGTTCTCGATCAGCCGGTCGATGCGGGGGGCCAGGTCCACCTGCTGCGACAGCAGCAGCGCGAAGTCCCCGCGGTCCAGGGTCAACAGCGAGCAGTCGGCGACGGCCCGCACCGTCGCGGTGCGCGGCACGTTCTTGACCAGCGCGATCTCCCCGAAGTAGTCGCCGGCCGACAACCGCGCCGCGACGTGCTCGGCGCCGTCCGGCATCCGGATGACGACCTCCACGGCGCCCGACTTCACCAGGTAGAACTTGTCGCCGGCGTCGCCCTGGCGGATGATCACCGCGCCGGCGGCCCGCCGCTCCTCCTTCAACCGCGAGGACAGGGCCTGGCGCTCCGCGTCCGACAGCTCCCAGAAGCGGGCCACGCCGTCCACCGCGTCCCGGGCCTCCCGCCGCTCCCGGCCGGCCCGGGCCAGCGCCAGGCCCGCCGGCCAGCGGGCGCCCGGCATCAGGTTCTGCTGGGCGATCTCGCGCTCCTCCCAGTACAGGCTCTCGTAGGCGGTCTTCAGCGCGTTGCCGGCGAAGTACTCGCCGCCCTCGGCGCCCAGGTAGTCGCGCATCGCGTCCAGCATCCCGGCGAAGGCCCGGGCCCGGTCGACGATCCCGGCGCCGCGCTCGAACCGCTCCTCGCTGCGGTCGCCGTAGAGCCGGATCGGCCAGCCGCGCTCGATCAGGATCAGGTTGAGCCGGTCGTCCATCGCCCGGGCCGCGGCCACCCCGAAGAACGTCGTGTAGTAGGCGCGGGCCGTCCGGTAGATCTTGACCGCGGCCTGGCGCATCCGCCGCCGCTCGGAGGCCGCCGGTTCGAAGGCCGAGGTGCCCGGCGACCAGGAGGTGCCCTTGATCACCAGGAACAGCCACAGCAGGGCGGCCAGCTCCAGCAATCCCGCGGCGGTGGCGAACAGCGCGGCGGCGGGATCGATGACGAACAGGCCCCATCCCAGGCTGCCCAGCAGAAAGATGATCCAGAAGTACTGCAGGGCCGAGCCGCGGTTGTTCCAGATCAGCGACAACGCCATCAACGACGATGCCGCCGCGATCAGCAGCGCCAGGCTCTGATGGAGGTGGCCGCGGGAGGTCAGCCCGATCACCAGCAGCGAGCCGTACCACAACGGGCCCCACAACCAGCGCTGCCACGCCCGCCAGCGGCGCAGACTGGAGAAGGAGAACTGGCCGTAGCCGGCCAGGAAGGCCGCGGTGGACCCGGCCAGCAGCGCGTAGGTCTGAGCTGTGCTGGGCAGCTCGGGAACGATCAAACAGACCACGGCGCCGGCCAGCAGGCTGGCCAGCGTCAGCGACAGGTGCGAGCCGCGGTAGTAGGCGTTGACCCGCCAGAACAGCGCCACGCCCCCGGCCAGCGCCAGGCCGGTCAGCAGCAGGTGCGGCCAGCCGCGGGACAGCGACACCAGCCAGGCCGCGGCCAGGGCGACCCCGGCCAGCCCCGATCCCGCCGCGGCGACGTGGCCGTTGACGAACCGCAGCAGCGCCCGCCACGCGGCCGCCAGCAGTCCGGCGACCCGCCGCCGCGCCCCGGCGACCGACCCCAGCAGGGCGGCCGCCAGCAGTCCGGCCAGGGCCAGGCGCTGCCCGGGGCTGGTGGCCTGGAAAAACCACCGGACGGCGGCCACCGCCTGCTCGCGGTAGAGCGCCACGGCCGCCGCCAGCGCCAGCACCGACCAGGCGAACACGGCCAGACCGAACCAAGCGTAGATCTTCTCGTTCTTGGACAGCGGTGCCTGCGCCCGCAGCTTGGCGAACAGCTCCCGCCGCACGAAGCGCGTGGCCTTGTCGCGCAGTCCGGGGATCTCCAGCCAGTCCGCCAGCATGTAGTAACCGTCCAGCGGCAGCAGCGGGTTGAGGTTGAGGAACACCGACAGGTAGGAGAGGGCCGCGAACTTGTAGAGGAGGGGATTGAGCGCCGCCAGCGGGCCCCACCACGCCAGCAGGGCGGCGACGCCGGCCAGGAAGAACTGGGTATAGGGGCCGACCATGGTCACCAGCATCCGCTGCCGCCGCGGCAGCAGCCAGGTGTCCGTGGTGTCGACGTAAAAGGCCGGGAACCCCCATCTCAGGATGGTGCCGCCGCTGTTGACCGAGCGGCGGAACCGCTTGCAGGCCAGGGCATGGGACAGCTCGTGGGTGATCACCGCCAGGTAGTTGAGCGCCACCAGCACCGCCAGCCCCAGCAGGTAGGACCCCGATGACGTGAGCACCGAATAGCGGCCGGTACGCAGCACGGCCACGAACGCCGCCAGGCCGGCCAGCGCCAGCAGCGAGGTGGGCGCGATCACCGCCGGCGTGAAGAACAGCCAGAATCCGCGGCGGTAGAGCGTCCCCACCAGGCGGTCGAACCCGGGCACCGGCCACTGCCGCTGGGGCAGCGCGCGCAGCAGGTCCAGCGCCCGGGCCAGCGGCTTCTGCAGGGCCAGCTTGCGCAGCAGCCGGGCGTAGAATCCCACCGGCCGGCGGGTGAGGAACCCGCCGGCCGAGAGCTGCGACACCAGCGAGCCCACCCGGGAAAAGGCCAGGGCGCCGTACCTGCGGAAATACTCCACCAGCACCTGCTGCACGGTGCGCCGGCCGTCCAGCAGCGAGAACAGGTAGCGGTCGTTCTCCCCCAGCTTGACGTAGCCCGCGGCGCCCGGCGCCTTCAGGACGTAGTAGCCGCGGCCGTCGACGTCGACGAAACGGGCCTCCTCGAAGCCCGGCAGCGCCTCCGGCCGCGCCTGCGAGAAGTCGAGTTTGGCGCCGAGCAGCCCCCACACACCGGGCGGCGCGGGCGGTGTTGTCGGACCAGCTTCGTTCACGGCGAGTAGAGCCCCTCTGCGGCGATGTACCGCTCGACGGCCGGCGGCACCAGGTTGCGGATGGTCAGGCCGCGGCGCAGCCGGGCCCGGATGGCGCTGGCGCTGATCCCGACGGCGCTGACCGGCACCGGGACGATCCGGCGGCGCCAGCGGGGGGGGATGGCGGCGAACGAAAAACCCGGGCGCGCCAGCGCGCAGACCGTGGCCAGCGCGAACAGCGTTCCCGGGTCCTTCCAGGTATGCAACAGGGCGGCCTGGTCCAGTCCGACCAGCAGGAACAGCCGGGCCCGCGGGTGCCGGCGGCCGATCGACCGCAGCGTGTCCACGGTGTACGAGGCGCAGCGCGAGGCCAGTTCGACGCCGCTGAACCGCAGCAGTGGGTCTCCGGCCACGGCCCGGCGCACCATCCTCGCCCGCTGGGCTGCCGGGGCCAGCCGCCGCCGGCACTTGTGGGGCGGCCGGCCGGCCGGCACCAACAGCACGCGGTCCAGCCGCAGCCGCTCGGCCGCCTCGCGGGCCGCGATCAGGTGGCCCAGATGGACCGGGTCGAAGGTGCCGCCGAAGATCCCGATGCGCTCGGGCCGCACCCGCATGTCAGCGGACCTGTTCGTCATGGCGATGCGCCATTCCCTGGCCGGCCGTCGGGCGCCCGCCGCCGGCGGCGGGCGGTTATTTGCCGGCGCCGCCGGGAGCGGCCGTGGAATCCGGGGCCGCCGGCAGCGTCGCCAGCAGGGCGCGGGCCCTGCTCGCCCAGCTTGTCTCGGTGTAATCAGCGACCACCCCCTCCAGGTAGATGCGCGCGGAGCGGTACTGCCTGCGCTTGGCGTAGAAGGCCCCGGCCTCATAGTCCTTCTGCGCCAGCTTCTCCTGGATGGCGGTCCGCACGGTGCGGGCCCGGTCGGCCAGCTGGGAATCGGGGTGGCGTTCGAAGAAGACCGTGATCGCCGCCAGCGCCTTTTCGCCGGTCTCCCGCTGGTCCAGCGCGTGGTGGGGCGACAGCCGCAGCAGGCATTCCGCCACGCGGATCTGGGCCTCGTCGGCCCGCGCGGCCGCGGGGTAGTCCGCCAGGAACTGCAGGTAGCTTTCGTGGGCCTCCTCGTACGACGTCCGGTTGAAGTGGCACTCGGCCAGCAGGAACGAGGCGTCGGCCGCGATCCGGGTGCCGGCGTTGTTGAACACCACGTCGCGGAAATCGTCGGCGGCCTCCTCGTACTTCCCCGCCTGGAAGTATTCCCGGCCCCGGTCCATCTGCTCGGCGGGCTCCATCCGCACCGTCTGCCGCTTGGTCCCGCAGGAGAGCAGCGCCGCCAGCGCTCCGGCGCACAGCATCGTCAGGGACAACCGTCTCAACATCTCACGCTCCTTGAATGTCCTGTCATGGTCGTCGGTCGGGCACCACGACCCGACCGCTATTGTATCGCGGATCGCCGGAAAAAGCAACGGGATTCGCCGCCGGGGGAACGCGGGTCAGACCAGCCGCCGGATCGTCCGCACGATCCGTTCCTGGTCGGGGCGGGTCAGGCCGTGGTGGAACGGGATCGCCAGGCTGCGGTCGGCGATGTCCTCGGCCACCGGGAAGTCGCCCCGCCGGTGGCCCAGGTCGCGGAGGGCGGGCTGGAGATGCAGCGCCGGGAAATAGTGGGCGCACTGGATGCCGGACTCCTGCAGCCCCTTGATCAGCCCGTCCCGCCGGGCTCCCTTCAGGGACGGCGGCACCAGCACCGCGAACACGAACCAGCTGCGGGCCATGCCCGGTCGGTCGCCCAGCGTGCCGAACTCCGGCAGCTGCGAGGCGAACAGCTTCCGGTAGGCGCCCGCCAGCCGCTGGCGCCTCGCCAGCAACCGCGGCAGGCGCGACAGCTGGACCCGGCCCAGCGCCGCGGAGAGGTCCGACATCCGGTAGTTGTAGCCCAGGATGCGGTGCGCCAGCCAGCCGCCCATCGAGCTGCGGCCCTGGTTGCGCATGGCGGCCATCAGCCGGTGGAGCGCGTCGTCGTCGCAGACCACCATTCCGCCCTCGCCGGTGGTGATCTGCTTGTTGGCATAGAACCCGAAGACCGAGGCGTCGCCGAACGAGCCGCACCGCCTGCCGCGGTATTCGGCGCCCAGCGCCTCGCAGGAATCCTCGATCATGGCCAGCCGGTGCCGGTCGCACAGCGCCTGGAATGCGTCGAAATCGGCCGGCAGGCCGAAGATGTCGACCGGCAACAGGGCCTTGGTCCGGCGGGTGATCTTCCGCGCGGCCCGGGCCGGGTCCAGGTTGAACGTGCCGGGATCGATGTCCGCCAGCACCGGCCGGGCGCCCTCGAACCGGATGCAGTTGACCGAGGCGATGAACGAGTAGGGCGAGGTGACCACCTCGTCCCCGGGGCCCAGCCCCAGGGCCCGCACCGCCAGGTGCAGCCCGGCCGTGCCGGAGCACACCGCCAGCGCGTGCTTGCGGCCGACGTACTTCGCGAAGGCCCCCTCGAACGCCGCCAGTTCCGGGCCCAGGCTGAGCGTGCCGGACCGCAGCACCCGGGCGACCGCCGCGATCTCGCGGGCGGTGATGTCGGGATCTGCCAGCTTGATCATGACGCGCTCCCCGGTGTGCGGGCTTCAGGTGCGAACATCCCCAGGGCCGCCATCCACAGCACCGCCGCGGTCCAAGAGAACGCCAGCAGCGCCAGTTGCCAAGGCACGGCCAGCCAGGTGGCGGCCAGGCCCAAGCCTGAGAACGCCAGGCCCAGCGACCACATGATCCAGTCCACCCGCCACACCGACGTGATCCGCTCATGCAGCAGGTCGTAGATGTGCCGCCGGTCTCCGCTGAACACGTCCCGCCGCAGCAGCAGGCGGCGGACGACGGCCAGCCCGGTGTCCAGCGCGAACGGCGACAGCACCAGCAGCACCGGGACGAACGACGCCGGACCGCTGCGGACGGTGTTGAGGCCCATCACGGCCAGGTAGAAGCCCAGCGGCAGGCTGCCGCAGTCGCCCATGAAGATCCCGGCCGGCGGCCGGTTGTAGTACAGGAACCCCAGCGCCGCGCCGATGCAGATCAGCTTGACGCTGCCGCCCTCGAAGGTCTGCAGCCGCAGCGACAGGGCCAGCAGGCCCAGGCAGGCGGCCACGGCCATGCCCGCCGCCAGACCGTCCAGCCCGTCCATCAGGTTGAAGGCGTTGGCCCCGCCCATCAGCGCCAGCGCCGCCAGCAGGAAATCCAGCCGCTCGTAGCCCGTCAGGGCCACCGCCGTCATCATCATCACCGTGGCCACGCTGGCGGCCACCAGCAGCACGGCCTTGAGCCAGGGCGCGATCTCGCGCAGGTCGTCGAGCAGGCCCACCACGAAGACGGCCGCCCCGCCCAGCATCATCGCCGCCATGTCGCGGGTGGCGAACAGCTCGGGCTGGAGCATCACGGCCACCATGTTGCCGACGTAGATGCCGCCCACGATGGCGATGCCGCCGGTGCGCGCCAGGCGGAACACGTGGCCCGAGTGGGAGAGGTCGTCGGGCGCGTCCCAGGCGTTCATCCGCCGGCCCATGATGTGCGCCAGCGGCATCAGGACGCGGGTGGTCAGCGCCGCGACCAGCAGCAGCGCCAGGTAGCGGACGGCGGGCGTGTCGATGAGGATGCTCATACTACGTTGCGGGATGACATTGTGTTCCGTTCGAGTATAGACAACCGGCGCGGGTCGTGTCAAGTGGGAAATGCGCTCCCGGGGATCCAGGTTGTATTCTCCATCAGGTTCTCCGCGTCTTCGCGTCCCTTCGGCACCGCTCAGGGCATGCTTCGTGTGAAAGGGCCTCCGACTACTCGGGAATGACGGGACGGTGCCGAGTCCTTGTCCAGGTACCGCGCGATCGCCGCCGCGATCCGCTGCGCCGCCCGGCCGTCCCACCCGGGGATCCGGCACCGGGCGAGCGCCCCGGGCGAACGGGCCGGCGCCGGGGCATGCCGCTTGCGCCATGCCCGCCAGGCCCTGAGGATCGACGCCGTGCTGACGCCGGCCATGCGGTTGGTGCCCAGCGCGATCGTCACCGGCCGCTCGGTGCCCGGGCGTACCGTGAAGCAGGGCACGCCCAGCCACGTCGTCTCCTCCTGCACCCCGCCGGAATCGGTGAAGACGCAGGCCGCGCACATCTCCGCCTTGATGAAATCGAGATACCCCAATGGATCCATCAAATATAATCCATCGGGCCCAATATCCGATCTGGTGATTTTTGTGTGGCACAAGCGCCGCAGCAAACCGAAGCGCTTCAGGCTGGCCTGCGCGCGCGGATGCGCCGGCCACAGCACCGGCATTTCCTTCGCGATCCCCGCCAGCGCGGCCACGATCCCGGACAGCGCCGCCCTGTCGTCGACGTTGGCCGGCCGGTGCAGGGTCGCCAGCGCGTAGGGCCGCACCGTCCCCGCCCGCTCCAGCCCCAGCCGCCCCAGCAGCGGCCGCCGCCGCGCCGCGGCCAGCCCGGCGCGCAGCGAGTCGATCATCACGTTGCCGGCGTAGTGCACCTTGGCCGCGGCGATCCCCTCGCGCCGCAGGTTGTCGTTGGCGTCGGCGCAGTGGGTGAACAGCAGGTCGGCCAGGTGGTCGGTCACCACCCGGTTGATCTCCTCGGGCATGGTGCGGTCGAAGCTGCGCAGGCCGGCCTCGACGTGCGCCACGGGCACGTGCAGCTTGACGGCCGCCAGAGCCGCCGCCATGGTGGAGTTGACGTCGCCCACCACGACCACCAGCGACGGCCGCTCCTGCTGCAGCACCCGCTCGAACGCGGCCAGCACCGCGGCGCTCTGCTGGGCGTGCGTGCCCGAGCCCGCGCCGAGGTGGTGGTCGGCCCGGGGCATGCCCAGCTGGCGGAAGAACACCCGCGACAGCAGCTCGTCGTAGTGCTGGCCGGTGTGGACCGTGACGACGCGCGGCCGCACCGCGGCGGGCAGGCCGGCCAGCGCCCGCAGCAGCGGCGCCAGCTTGGGGAAGTTGGGCCGCGCCCCGCCGACCAGGATTACCTTGTGCGATCGTTCCATTTCGCTTTCTCGTCATCCCCGTCGTTGCCGGGGGCCAGGTTCTTTTTATCCACAGATTTGCACGGATTATTTTTGTCCGTTCGCCATTCAATGCCGTTGGAGTATTACTACCATGGTGTCATTCCTGGCTCGACCGGGGATCCAGGCCTATAGTGGATGGAACGTTGCTTGGTTGTCATCCCCGGCTCGACCAGGATCCAGGTTAGAATTCCGTCAGGTACTTCGCGTCTTCGCGTCCCTTCGGCACCGCTCAGGGCATGCTTTGTGTGAACGGGCTCCCGACTATTCGGGAATGACACCAGCAGCCACGTCCTCTGTGCAGTCAAGTCCTGTGGGAAACGAACGGCAGCGTCGCCAACCCCCACAGCGAGCCCAGGCCATAGGAAAAATGCAGCGTGGCGAAGACCACCGGAAGCAATACTGCGATGCGGAGCATGGCGACGTCACTATTGTCATGCGATTGTGTGACCATTGGGGCACAATTGTTGTACGATCGTGTGACTAGGCAGGCCGAGCGAGCGGCAAAGTACAGCGAAGCCGAAAAGTACGCCCCCACGATCGACCAAAAGACAATCGTCGCCAGGGGCGCCCAGGGCGACCGCCCCGGCAGCAGCAGCGCCGCGGCGCCGGAAAGCAGCAGGCCCGAGACGAACACCAGCGGGACGAAATGTCGCGGTTTCGGCGCCGCCGGGTTGTCCGGCAGGAAACGCGTGATCTCGTACCCGTCGGCCCAGCGCTGGCGCCAGGTCCCGCCCAGCGTCGTCCGGCAATAATACCAGGCCCTGATCAGCGGCGACAAGTAGATGGTGAATCCCGCGGCCCGCAGCCTGGCGTTGAACTCCAGGTCCTCGGTGCGGGAGCGCCGCTGGTCGATGGACCCGGCTTTTTCGAACACCTCGCGCCTGAAACATCCCGGCCACACCGTCTCCACGAACCCCTCGGCCCGCGGGTTCCGGAACTGCCCGGCGCCCAGCCCGAACGGGCTGCGGTGGGCCAGGGCGATGGCCTGCGCCATGGCTGACCTCCCTCCCGGCAGGGCCACCGCCGGTCCGCCCACGTTGGCCGCGCCGGTCTTCTGCATGACCTCCAGGCAGCGCTTGACGTAGTCCGCCGCATAGCGGGCATGGGCGTCCAGCATCACCAGGACATCGCCCCGCGCCGCTTTTATCCCGAGGTTCCTCCCCGCCGCCACGCCCCGCTTGGGATTGTCGAGCACTCGTAACTGCTGTATTCTGCCTTCGTATTCCGAAATCGTTTTCAGGGTGCCGTCATCGGACATCCCGTCCACGACCAGCACCTCGTGCCCGATCCCGGCCAGGTCCTGCGCCAGCACCGAGTCCAGGCAGCGGGCGATATGCGCGGCCTCGTTGCGCACCGGGATGATGATGGAGACGAAGCGTTCAGGCATGGACCGCATCCGCCCGCCGTCCGGGCCATATCCGGCCGGCCAGCACGCCGATGCATACGGCGAGCAGGAACGACATCGGCATCATGTAGCGCAGGATCGACATCGTGGCGAAGGCCATCAGCCAGTGGCACAGCATGATCGCGGCCAATGGCGCCATCAGCGCACGGCCGTTCCTGCTCCCGAGCCACAGGACAAGGCCTGCGACCGCGGCCAGGAGATACAGGGCCTGCACCAGCGCGATGGTCCGTTCGTGCCATTGCTCGTCGGTGCCGAACCAGGGGCGGACCAGCTTCAGCGCCGCCAGCTTGGCGAAGGCCGCCGGCCGCTCGGATCCCTTCCGGGCGACCACGCCGAAGAGCCGGGTGAGCGATGCATCCTTCCCCTCGCCGGCGATCCGGCCCATCAGCGCGATCACGTCGGCCGGCAGGTCCGCCCGGTCCCCGCCCGCGCCGGCCGCCAGCCCGTAGGTCCAGCCCTCGTACGCCGTGGCGCCGCCCAGCGATGACAGCAGCACGTTGCGGATATCGTGCTGCCGCAGGTAGACCTGCCATGGCAGCACCGCCAGCGCCGCGGCGGCCAGCACCAGCGCCGGCCGGGCGTATCTCGAACCCGGGCCCCGGTCCTGACGACCCATCATCAGGTATGCCGCGGCGTAGAACAACGGCAGCAGGATGCCGATGGGCTTGACCAGCATCGAGTAGCCGGCCAGCGCACCGGCCGCGGCCGCCCACCAGGGACTGCTCCCCATGGTGGCGGCGATCAGCCAGGCGGTGAGCGACAGGCTGAACAGGTACAGCGGCTCCGGCCCCGGCGCCAGGCCGAGATAGACCGCGAAGGGGTAGGTGGCGAACGCCAGCCCGGAGCACAGCGCGGCCCGCTCACCCACCGCGCGGCGCACCGCCGCCGTCAGCAGCGCGGCGGCCAGCGCCATCAGGACGAGATTGAGCAGCCGGGCCGCGGCATCGGGACCGACGCCGTGCCCGCGGCACAGGGCGATGGCGCCGGCCAATGCCAGCGGATAGGCCGGCGGCGTGCGCGGCTCGCCGCGCAGCAGCATCCCGCCCCCGGCCAGGATCGTCTCGGCCTGCGGCCGGTAGCGGTTCAGGTAGTCGACCGGCACCGAGCGCGGCTCGAACGCGCCCCGCAGCCGCACCGCCGCCAGCTGCGCCAGCAGCGAGACGCCGATGACGACCGGCACGCAGTGGCGGAAGACGCGGCTCACTGCGGGATCTCCTTGCGCGCCAGCGCCGCCTCGACCAGCCGGCCGATCTCCGCCGTCCGGGCGTCCCAGCTTTCGCCGGCCACGCGGGCGCTGAGCGTGGGAGCGATGGCCGCGCGGTCCTGCTGCAGCAGTTCCTCGATGGCGGTGATGTAGTCCTGCGCGGTGGCCGCGAACCTGACGACGTCGCCGTACGGTCCCACCTCGGGCAGCGGCGCCGACACCACCGGCACCCCGGCCGCCAGGTACTCCCGCAGCTTGAGGGGATTGACCGAGCGGGTCAGTTCGTTCAGCTTCATCGGGATCAGCGCGACGTCGAAGGCCGCGCAGTAGCCGGGCAGCTCGGCGAACGGTTTCTGCCCCAGCCAGCGGACGTTGGGCAGGCCCAGCAGCCGGTCGACGCCGCCCGCCTCCGCCGCGATCCTCCCGACCAGCGCCAGGGTCCACTGCGGCCGGGCCCGGGCCAGCCCGGCCAGCAGGCCGGTGTCGATCCAGTCGTTGATCTCGCCGTGGAACCCGATCAGCGGCCGCGGCAGGGCCGCGATGTCCGGCGGCAGCTGCCCCCTCCCCATCGCCAGCGCCCGGGCGAAGTGCGCGTGCTCCACGCCGTGGCCCACCACGTGGACCGTTTTCCCGCCGTACGCCTTGGTCTGGGCCAGCCGCCGCGCCGAGGCGATCACCAGGTCCGCCCGCGCGACCAGACGCCGCTCCATCCGCTCGATGTTCTCCGCCGGGTGGCCGGCGAACCGCGTGAAGTCGTCGGTGATGTGGTAGACCACCAGCCGCTCGCCCAGCGATCCGGCCAGCGGTTCCGCGCTGGGCAGGAACGTCCAGAGCACCGGGCGGCGCATGCCCAGTCCGCGCAGGGCCGCGCGCACCTGCCGCGACAGCAGCATCCGGTTGACCGCGTCGGCCGCCGGGTTGCCGTGGTAGGGCAGGGCCAGCGGCGACAGCACGTGCAGGCCGGGCAGGGCCTCCCGCAGCCGCGAGCCCCAGAAGGCCCGCAGCTTGCGGGCGGCGCGGGCGGCGTCCCCGGCGCGCAGCGCCGGCCGCCGCAGGCCGATCGAGTCCACCCACAGCACCCGGTTGGGCCCGGCCAGCCGCCGCATGATGTGGTGCTTGGACAGCGGGTCCTGGTCCCAGTCCGTCGCGAAGCAGACGATGTCGAGGCCGGAGAGCATCACTATACTGTGGCCCGTGATAGGCCCAGCACCAGGTAGTGCATGTGCGTCCGCCGCTGCGAGAACCACCAGTCAATCGACAATCCGGCGGACTCGGCATGCTCCGCATAGATCTTCACCATCGAATCGAACGGTACATGCTCGGGATCGCCGGCGCGGTAGAAACGCCTCCGTTCCTCCAGCTGTGAACGGTTGAACAGGTACGGATACGCCGATCGCGCCCCGGCATCGGCGTCCGGGATCACGGCTACCATCATGACCGCACGGTCCGCCGCCAAGCGAAAGACGTCCGGGAACAGCCCGAAGTGCTCGCACCATGGCCCATACGTCGACATCGGGTTGTCGATCACGATCAACTCGTATCGACCTTCGTGCCGTTCGACTTCCTTGTGCGAGTCGACCGTCTGGATCGTTGCGGCGGGAAACCGCTGCCGCAACCTGCTCGCCGCTGTTTTGTCGATCTCCCAGATCGTCAGCTCACGAATCCTGTGCGCATAATCCAATAAATGGATGTCTCCGGTCCCGCCGAACACCTCGAGGCACCGCATCGCGGCCGGGTCATACCCGCGCCGTCGCAGTTCCGCCAACGCTCTCTGCATCGGGGTGGCGCCGAGAGCGCGGAGCAACGCCCGGTAGGCGGGACGGAACGTCCCCTTTATGTTCACGATCGCGCCGATGCGTCCTCCATCACCCATCGGACGTTGCGGGGGGAAAAGCCCATTTTCTCCTTGAAGAACCGGATACCGTCGCTGCCGCCCAGGAACGTATCATATTCGACCCAGTTGGGGCTGCCCGCTGCGTTTCGTTTTTCGATCATGGCCCTGACGATATCGCTCAACAGAAAGTACATGATTCCTTTCTCAAGGTCATCGGCGTGACCGAGCAGCCGGTCGAACAGACAGACGTCGCCGAGCACCGGAACGTATGCATACGCGCGCAATCGGCCCTGCCGCGACAATACGGCGAAGACCTGCGCTTTATCGGCAAAGTACTCCTCCAGTTTCTGCCGCTCAAGATACCCCGCGTCCATCGGCCGCCCCTGGCGCACGGGCAGCGATCGGTTGATATCCAGTATCTCATCGATGTGCCCATTGGGATCGACGCGGTCGAACCGGTACCCTTCGCGTTGCGCCCGGTTCCGCATCCGCCGCAGGTATTCGCGCCGTCGGCCGGAGATGTATTCGTCGAACGATTCGGGCAGCCGCAGCAACGCCACGCCGACCGTCTTATTGCGGATCAGCGGATATCGGGGGTGCCGCGAGGTGAAGAACGAATAGTACTGCCGTGATCGTTCCGTGTTATCGATGGACAGACGGACCGTTCCCGATGCGAACGACGTGTACACCATCTGCGCCGTGCTGCCCAGCCGGCCGAGGAACGCCGACCACCGGGGCCGGTACAGCGACCGCCAGGCTTCACGGGGGTACTGCCACAGGGCGGCGGCGAACAGTCGCAGGCGGTGACGGCCATGTTCGGTATGGGCCAGCAACCCTGCCCCCAGGGTGCTGGTCACCAGGTACAGCCAATAGGACCAGACCAACAGGTCGCGGTAGATCCCCCGGTAATTCCCGCGGAAGTAGATGATCTGGCTTTTTTGCAGCTCCAGGAACATCGCGACCGGCGCCTGTCCCGTGCTCTGTCCGCCGACATGGACGATCCCGGCGCCCGGGACGAACCAACAGCCGTAACCGCGCTGCTTGAGCCGCAGTGCCAGGTCCTTCTCCTCGGAGTACATGAAGTATCGGTCGTCGAGCAGAGTCCCGCCGCCCAGCGCCGCGCGACGCACCATCATGAAGGCGCCCATCGGATACCCGATAATGAACGGTTCGCCCCGGTAATACGTTTCCTTGCGGTTTTCAGGCAGTACGATCCTGTCAAGGAACACGGCCTTCAACAGGTGCTCGCGCACGGTCGGCAGGCTGCGGATCGACCGCTGCAGGCTGCCGTCGGGATTCAACAGGCGGCAGGAGGCCACGCCAGCATCGGGCGCGGTTTCCATGAACCCCAGGACGGTTTGTACCGCGCCGGGCTTGACCACCGTGTCCGGATTGAGCAGCAGGACATACTCACCGTGCGACACCGCATACCCCTGGTTGTTGGCCCGGGCGAACCCGACGTTCTCCGTGTTCGCGATCAGGACGACCTGCGGGAATCGCTCCCGCACCATCCGCGCCGACCCGTCGGACGAGGCGTTGTCGACTACGATCACCTCGGGCACCGGATCAGGGCAGGCCTCAAGGATCGAGATCAAGCAGTCTGCCAGCAGCTGCCGCACGTTGAAGCTGACGATGATGATCGAGAGATCAGCCAACGGGGGCATCCCCGCGTTTTTCACCGTAGCTCAGCCCCATGGCGATGACCACCGCCATGATGAACGAGGCCTCCCGCGTCTGCAGCACCGGCGTGGACGAACCGACGAACAGGCTGAGGAAACAGCAGGTCATGGCGATGACGGCCCACGTCCCGGCGGTCTTGCCGCTATCATCCCTCACCCGCGCCCGCAGCCGATGCAACAGGCCCCTGAACAGCATGAACAGCAGGAACAGCCCGAACAGACCTCCCTTGGCCGCCACATTGACCACATCGTTGTGCGTGAAGTTCGTTTCCAGGTATCCCATTCCGATGTGCTGGATGAATCGATAGAACTTGTACTGGTAGCCGTAGCCCATGCCCAGCACCGGCGACCGCAGGAACAGCCTGCCCGCTTCCATGAATTCCTTGCTGCGGTTCTGGTAGGACATGTCATGCTGGTAGTCGATCAGACTGCGCATCCGCTCTTCCTGGCTGCTGAACACCTGCTCCGCCCCCTTACTGAAGTACAGGAAGAACAGCGTCCCCATGATCAGCAACACCATCAACACCACCGCCTGGGCCCGGTACTTGGTGAAGAAGAACAGGATCAGCAGGGTCGCGAAGGCCATCGCCAGCCAGACGGTGCGGGTCTGGGTCAGCCCGGCGGCCGCCAGCGCCAGCAGGGCCAGCGCCAGCCACCAGTTGCGGCGCGGCGCCCGGCTGATGAACAGCGCCAGCCCGGCCATGAAGAACAGCGGCGGGTGCAGGGTCGACAGACGAACCGGTAAGATAGAGACCCACGCCAGGCCCAGCCCGATGGCGCGATTAAGCAGGAACAACACGTCCCGCAGCAGGCCGGCGGCGACCGGCACGACCACCAGGTAGACCAGCCAGCGCGACCGCACCTCGCCGAAATGATCAGCCATTACCGGGATCATCAGCAAGACGAGCAGCGGGGCGATGTCGCGCAGCCAATCCGACACCGAGAAACCGTTCTTCATCCCCAGCAGGGGCGACAGGCACAGGTACGCGGTGAAGATGAAGATCCAGCGGTACTCAGGCCAGGTCCACGGTTTGCGGCCGCGGCGGGCGTTGGCCCAGACCCACAGGAACAGGTTGTATCCCAGCAGCAGGGCGACGCCCATCTTGGCCACGCCGACCCCGCTGGTCGACGGCGCGAACGGATAGGTGACCAGCATCAGCGCGATGCCGTAGACCGGCCGCCACAGGATCAGCACCGCGCAGAACGCCAGCACCATCATCGGCGCCAGGCCGGAGCCCGGATAGAACACGTACCGGTAGATATAATTACTCACCAGGAAGATCACGGCCACGGCGATCAGCAGGTCGCGCAGCAGTGTCGTGCGGCCGAGATGCTGCAACCGGCCCCAGTTATCTAGCGGCATGACACCTCCCGCAGCAGCCCGTGGACCCGCGACCCCGCGGCATCCCAGGAGAAGCGCCGGACCCGCTCACGGCCCCGGTCGATCAGCGTTCCCCTGAGGGTCCTGTCGTCGAGCGCCATCCCTATCGTTTCTGACATGTTCCTGGTATCGATCTGGTCGAAATATACCGCGGCGTCCCCCGCGACCTCCGGCAGCGACGCCGCGCGGCTGCAGGCCACCGGGCAGCCGCAGGCCATGGCCTCGTCGATCCGCCCCGCGATGCCGCTGGCCGATACCAGCGCGTCGATGTCGTAATAGAGCGCCCGGTCGGCGCCCCGCCTGCCGGCCAGCACCAGGCGCTCCTCCCTGCCGGCGGCGACCAGCAGGCGGAACGCCTCGACCAGGCGCTCCAGGTTCTTGCGCCGGTCGAACCCGCCGACGAACAGGATGTAGGGCGGCCCCGGTTTGCGGGCCGGGCGGGGCGCCAGGAACGCCTCCGATACGCCGCAGGGCACGACCGTGATCTTGCCGGCCAGCTTCGGCTGCCAGGCGGCGATCGCCGCCGCGGAGTATTCCGAGATCGTCACCACCCGGTGGGCAACGCGATGGATGGTGGCGCGCCGGGCACATGCCTGGAGATGATGCGCCGGCCCCCGGTACATCCCCTTGAGCTCGACATAGGGCGCGACATCCAGCAGCGTGGCCACGGTCGGGCACGCCGGCCGCCACCAGCAGTCGTTGGCCGGGAAGTACATCACGTCGATCCGATCGCGCCGGGCCCGGCGCGGCAGCGTCCAGTTCAGCCACGGGACCTGCCGTCGCTTGGGCCGCAGCACGTGGGTAAACTGCCGCGGCAATCGGTCGATGATGTCCGGGAACGGGCTGTACAGCACGAAAGCGTCGCCGGGGCCTGAGCAGCGGGCCAGGGCGCGGGTCATTTCGGACACGTACCGCGCCGGGCCGCGCCCTGCCGCCAGGGCCGATATGTCGACGCCCACCCGCATCAGCGGCCGCCCCCTTGCTTCAATTCGTCATTCATCCCTGTTACCGTGTGGTGCCACAGCACGATATCGAGCAGGAGATGAGAGATGGCCATCGACGCATGTGGGGTCGATCCGCCGATCAGCGAGGCCAGCCATCGGACCACGGACTCGTTGTAGACGGCATCCCTGGCGATGCGCCTCCAGCGCGGCAGCCGTCCCGGACCTTGGTAGCGCCGGGCGGAAGGGATCGAAAGCACCGTCAGCAGTTCCGGGTGCTTGCGCCAGAACACCACGGCGGACCGGCCGGCACGGTATGCCTGGCTGCAGCAGCCCTCGAGGTCGAGGCGGACGTGATGGACCGCGCGGGCCCCGGGCAGGAACCGCACCGCCATCCCCCGCTGCATCAGGCGGTAGCCGAGCTCGCTGTCCTCATAGCTGTATCCCTTGAAATCCTCGTCGAACGAGCCGGCGTCCAGCAGCAGGTCGCGCCGCAGCGACAGGTTGTTGGTAATGAACAGCCCCCATGGCTGCGCTGGGTTCTGTCCGGCCGCCCGACGGTACACACGTTTCCAAAAACGGTCGACGTAGCGCAGGATGGGGCTATCGCCCCGTCCTAGCGCAATAGGCGTGTACCCCAGCATGAACGACTTTTCGTTGCCGCCACGCAAATGCGCGCCCACGTGCGCAGAGACCATTCCCCGCTCCGCTTCCACATCGTCGTCAATGAACAGTACCCACCGGCCGATCGACGCCTTGATGCCCAGGTTACGGCTCGCCGCCGGTCCGATGTTCTCGTGGCCCAGGTAGCGGATCGCCGGAACATCGCGAGGGAGAGAGCGCACCATGTCTGCGGTCCCGTCGCTGGAGCCGTCGTCGCTGACAATGATTTCGTACCGTGATGAATCGTAATCCTGTTCGCGCAGCGCGGCAAGGCACACCCGCAGCCGCTCCCGGCGGTTATAGGTTGGCACCACGATACTGACGTCGAGACGGTCAGCCATCGGCCAGGATCTCCGCATGGAGGTCCTCGAACCTCTGTATCCACTGGTCAAGCGAAAAGCGCCGCACGGCCTCGCTTCTGGCTTCCCGGCCCATTACCCTGGTCCGGTCCCGGTCCTCGATCAACTGTTGCATGGCATCGGCCAGCGCGACGGCATCGCCGGGCTCGACCAGCAGGCCGGTCTCGCCGTGCCGCACGATCTCCAGCAGGCCGCCGGCCCGGGATGCGATCACCGGCAGGCCGCAGGCCATGGCCTCGATGGCGGCCTTGCCGAACGGCTCGGCCCACACCGAGGGAACCACGGCGATCGTCGACCGCGCCAGCGCGGCTGAAAGTTCGTGCTGGCTGAGTTTCCCGAGTCGCTCGACATCGTCCAGCCCGTTCAGCAATGAGCTTGTTTCTTCCTGCGAGAAACCCGACGGCCCCGGCCACAGGTCTCCGCCGCCGGCCAGCCGCAGCACGAACTTGACGCCCCGCTGCTGCAGCAGCCGCTTGGCCGCCAGCAGGACGTCGAAACCCTTCCTGGCGTTCCATTGGCCGGCGTAGGTCACCACCGGCAGCGGGCCGGTCGCCGGCCCATCGGCGGGCCGGAACAGGTCCGTATCCACGGCATTGTGGACCACCGTGCAACGGCGCGGATGAAGACCGGGATGTCTCGACAATACCGCGTGCTTCAGATATTCCGAGACGAACACGAAGCACGAACGGTTGTAGCGGCCGGGGAACACCCGGTGGTAATCGATGTGCAGCTCGTTTTGGAACACGGCCACGGAACGCTCCGGCCGGTAGAGCGCTCCCTGCGGGCAGTTGTGGAAGTGGAGGATGTCGGCGCCGCTGCTTTGTCTCAGGAAGAAGCGATAGTAGCGGTCCGCACCGAGGTATGGAATTGTACAAAAAGGGGTACTCTGGAACTCTGCGCTGTCACCATCCACCCGTCCGTACAGGGACACCGCATGTCCGCACCGGGCCAGGCCCCGCTTGAGATCCACCAGCGAGGTCTCCAACCCGCCGTAGAGGTCGCCCTTGACGGCGGCGACCGGCCAGTTTAAAAGCGCGATCCTCATCCGCCCGCCAGCACCTTCTCGACCTGCGCCACGGTCTCTTCGATCCGGTACGCCGTGCCGGCGAACTGGTGCGCGGCCTGTCGTCTGCGTCGCCGCTCCTCCGGCGGCAGGGCGATCGCTCGCTTGATCGCGTCCGCGAACCCGCGGGCCGTCGGCTCGGCCACCAGGCCGTGGTCCCCCACCACCTCCGGCAGGGCGCCGCGATCCGACACCACCGGCAGCGCGCCGCAGGCCATGGCCTCCACCGCCACCAGGCCGAACGCCTCGGCGCACAACGAGGGGACCAGCACCATCTCGGCCGCCCGCATCCGTTCCCAGGTGTTCCGCCGCAGCAGCGTGCCGACGTAGGTCACCGCCCCGGCGAATTTCTTGCGCTTGGCGAACAGGAACAGCTGGGCCTGGTACCGCGTGCTGGACCCGGCGCCGACGATCTCCAGCGGCAGCGCGATGCCCTCGTCCCGCAGCAGGGCGACGGCCTCCAGCGCGACGTGGACCCCCTTGTGACGCGACACCGCCCCGACGAACAGCGCCTTGCGCTCCCGCGGCCCATCGCAGGGCCCGTCCAGCACCTCGTCCGGCAGGCCGTTGTGGACCACCCGCAGCCGGTCGGACGGGAACCCGTTCCCGGCCAGCGGCCGGGCGACGGACCGGGAGACGGCGATCAAACTGGCCCGTTCCAGGGCCGGGTCGTTGAAGAACAGGCGCTGGACGAGCGACGGCGCCTTCCTGTCCTTGATCCAGTAGTCGCCGTACTGGTGGTTGTGGCAGTGGACCACGGTGCGGATGCCCGAGCCGATGGCCGCGGCCAGGGGGGCCAGCGTCGTCCATTCGGTGTTGTGGACGTAGACCACGTCCGGCTGGTGGCGCGCGATGGCCGCTTTCACGGCATGGTGGTTGCGGCGGGCGACCCGCAGCCACCGCAGCTTGGCCAGCGGGGTCCGCAGCTTGCGGCGGTGGCTGGTGCGGGGGATCGACGCCAGCGCCGGCTCGATATGGTACTGCTCCTCGTATTCCTCCGGACCGGCGGTCAGCACGTCGACGCGGTGCCCCAGCCGCGCCAGCCCGGTGAAGAGGTCGTGGCACAGCAGCTCGGCGCCGCCCGCGGCGCGCTGGTGCATGAAGTTCTGGATGGCGAGGATCTTCACCGCTTGCTCGCAATGGCTTGATCGATCAAACGCGACAACAGCCCGGCACGTTCATCCCAGGTATCGTGCGCCACGAGCTTTCGCGCTTTGGCGGGGGCCGCGACGGAGCGTCGCATCGCTGCGTTCGCCACGCCCTGCGCGAACGCGCGCGCCGTGGTCGCGGCGGTCACCGCCGATGACAGCCGCGGTTCCACCGGCAGGGTCGTCACGACCCGCTTCCCCGACGCCAGGTACTCGTACAGCTTCAACGGGCAGCGGGCGAGGTTGAACTCGTCGCGGACCAGGGGCATGATGCAGCAATCGAACGCCTGGAGATATCCGGGCAGCCGGTCCCAAGGCTTCGACCCGAGATATCTGACGTTCGGCCGGCCGGCGACCGCCGCCCATCGTCGTTGCACGGCGGGTGCGATCGGGCCGATGAACACGAACGTCATCCTGCCGAGCCGCTCCGCAGTCGCCCGGACCAGGTCGAGGTCGAGACGCTCGTCGATGCTGCCCGCGAATCCGACGATCGGCCGCGGCAGGCCGGCCAGTTCGCCCGGTTCCCGCTGCGGTCGGAAGAACAATTCATCGACCGCGTTGGGGAACAGGTGCGTGCGGTGGTTCTCCCGTCGCCACCGACCCCGCAGCGGCGGCGACACCGCCAGTACCAGGTCCGCCGCCCGAGCCAGCGTGCGTTCACGCTCGGCCAGGCGTTGCCGGAACGGCCCGTCGAACAGGCTGGGGAAGTCGTCGGAACAATGATAGATGGTGCACGCCGCCCCGGGATAGGCCTCGAGCAGGTTGGTATGCCAGGGATTCCCCAGGAACAATACCAGCTTTCGTGGATCGTACCGGCCCAGCGCACGATTGATCTGCGTCACGAAGTACCACGGATCGGCCGTGTTCACCACGAAATCGTACCGGTCCGTCCAAGGCAGCCGCGAGGGCGACAGCACCGTCAGGTCCTCGCCGTCGGGCCGCCAGACTCGTCCGGCCAGCGCCGCCGGTCCGGAGTCGCGAAGCTGTGCGCCCAGCGGCCGGGGCGGGTCCACGAAAACGACCCGGTTCTTCCGGGCCAACCGGGACATCAGGTGGTGCTTGCTGTAGCGGTTGCGCTCCCACGGGATGTTGGAGTCGCACAATATGGTGTGGCCCTCGATCATCGGCTCGACTCATCGATCAACTCGCCAGCAACGCGAATGATATCATCGGCTCGGATCGCGCTGAAGCACTCGTATGCCGGCCGATGGGTGCAGTCGATCCGGAAACGGTAGCAAGGCCGGCATGGCACGCCGGCGGTCACCGTCCGGTGCCGCAGGCACCAGGGGCCGTTCTTTCGTTCGATCGTCGGACCGAAGATCGCCACGACCGGGGTGCCGACCGCCGCGGCGACATGCATCAGCCCCGTATCGCCGCCGATGAAGAGGCCGGCGCGCGCGATGACCGCGCCGGCCTGGTGCAGCGTCGTCTTCCCGGCCAGATTCACCGCCGGGCCTCTCAGCGTCGCGATCAAGGCGCCGATCTCTTTCTCCTCGTCGCCCGTGCCCAGGAACACGCTGGTGGCGCCGTATCGCCGCCACAGCCGGTCGCAGACGTCCCGGTACCGCTGGGCCGGCCAACGCTTGAGCTGCTGGGCCCGGCTCGACCCGATGGCGTACACCACGTTCAGGCCGCGCTGCTTCCGCACGACATTCCCGGGGACAGACTCCGCATACTCCCGGCTGGCGCCATCGACGGCGAACCAGAGCCGCGGCTCGGTCACCGCTATCCCCAGCGGTCCCAGCAGGTCGAGGTTCATCAGCACCTCGTGCCGGGCCAGATCGATCGGCGGATGGTGCTCGAACAGAGCGGTCTGACAGCGATCGAACGCATGGCAGGCCTTGTACCGCCCCCGCAACAGACCGGCGAACCTGGCGACCCGCTCCTCCACCATGGGGTAGGAAACGATCACGATGTCGTAGCAGTGTGTGCGGAACCGGGCGACGAGGCTATCGTCGAAACGATGCAGCGGCACCACGAACGACCTGTCGTACAGGTCCAGTCCCGCTGCCGCGTCCAGCGCCAGGTCGGTGTCCACCAACAGGGTGAGTTCGGCGCCGGGATACGCCTGGCGCAGCGCCCGCAACGCCGGGGTGAACAGGACCATGTTGCCCAGCCCGTAGAGCTTGATCACCAGGATGCGGGCAGCCCTGAGCGGCGGCGATCCGGCACGCAGTCCTTGCGGCACGAGGCGCCGCCTGACGATGCCCAGGATGATCCCCGGGACAAGACGCCACGGCGCGCGGACGGTCCGCAACAGGTCAACGAGCGCCGCTGCGCGGCTTATCAACGACGACACCGACGGATACCTGCGTCTCGTTCAAGTATGTGGAGACCATCAGGCCTGACGCCGCGGGTTCGTCCGCAGCCCGGAAGACCGCGGCGTGATCCGCCACGATCCCGACCGCCGCAAGCACCGGCCCGACATCGATGTTGTCCGGATGCATGCGCTCTCCGCAGTAGTGGTCGAACGTCAGCACCAGCCTGCCACCGGGCCGCAGCACGCGGTACAGGTCTGTCAGGATCCGCCGCTGTTGTGCCGTCGCAGTCTCACGCCGGCCGGCGTCGCCCCGGCAATGCTCCAGCACCGACAGGCAGAACACCCGGTCGAACGATGCCGGGCGGTAGGGCAGCGCGCCGATGTCGCCGACGCAGTATCGGACGGGATGGCGCAACCCCCTGTTGATCGAGGCGTCGATGCCGTGCCACGCCACGTTGATCTCGTTGTCGATACCGTGCACCTGATGTCCGAGCGTTGACAGGAAGCACTGGACCGGGCTCTTGCCGCAGGCGGCATCGAGGATCGAGAGGCGCCCGGCCAACTTGCCATTCAACAGCGCCCAGGGGTACTCCCAGTACTTGTTCGGCCCGATCGGCCCGGTGCCCGGATAACCAGCCAGTTCGTTCATCAGGCTGCAGTAGATGAACGAATTCCGCTGCCGGCGGTTGGCCAGATAACAGCGGCCCGGAGCAGCCGAACCTCCACAGCGCAGGGCCAGACTCCATAGCCCGGCTGGGATCCTCCGACTTTCCAGCCAAAAAAACATGCTGTCGACAGCGCCGTGCATCACCGGTTCACGCCGGGCCTTCGCTTCAGGACCATAATAAAACGGTCTCCGCAGGTCCCGCCAAGTGTCCGCCGCTGCAGCCAGTGGGCCAGACCCATCAGCCCGACCTTGGCGAGCAGCTCACCTCCTGGCACGGGATTGCTGCCCACCCAGGACGACACGACCCGAAAACCGCACCGCACGGCCAGCGCGGTCAATACCGTCGGCGTGAACACCTGCCGGTGGGTCTCGTCGATCCTCGCCAATTGGTCCATCCGTGTCTCGTGCAGCCATGCCCGCCGCCATCTATGGAACAACGAATTGACGATCGGCACGGTCAGATACAATATCCCGTCCGGTACCAGCACGCCACGGATCGATCGCAGCGCCCGCTCCGGGTCGTCGAGATGCTCCAGCACCTCCATGCACAGCGCCACATCGTACGCTTCCGCCGGGGCCAGGTCATACACGCTGCCGACCGCCGCCCTCAGTCCTTTTTTCTTGGCCGCCGCCACGAACAGAGGCGCCGGATCGACACCCTCGATACTCGTGAACCCGAGGTTCCGCAGCTGTTCCAGGTAGAACCCGTCCCCGCAGCCGACATCGACGATGCGAAGCGTCACGGACAGGCGCTGAAAAAAGGAAATGAACTGCTCGAACGCCAACCGGTGGTGATAAAAGACCAGATAATTCCTCGACAACAAGCGCTCCCGGGCATACCGGTTCCAAGGCTGTCCCTCGATAGCCCTGGCGCTCGGCGGCTGGGTGCGATTACTCTTACTCATCGTCGGCAACACGCGTCGTCCGAATGATCTGGATCATAAAATGCGCGGCCTCACGCACATCGCCGTTCTTGAGGCATTCCACCATCAGCTTCCACGCGAACATGCGCAGCATGGATGAACGGCGCGACCGCAGCCGTCGGGGAAGGGCGGGGTCGCGCAATGCCTTCAGCTTGACCGCGAACCGTTCCCTGCGGAACCGTTCGTTGAACGCCGCCCGTTGCGATGTCGTCTTGGAACCCTCGTGCGTCCGCATCGCCGCCAGGGCCAGCGGCAGTCGGGCCAGACGGTACCGCATCCCCAGCCGCAGCCACAGGTCGTAGTCCATCACGTAGTGCAGCGACTGGTCGAACCAGCCCAGCTCCCGCGCCGCGGCGGCCCTGAAGAACACGGCGGCCTGGGGGATGCCGTGGAACCAGCGGAGCATCGCTTCCAGGTCGAAGTCGGCCGCGGGCAATCCCCCGGTCCGCGCCCCGCCCTCGTCGACGCCGTCGCAGTCGCCGTAGACCATCGCGGCGTCCCGCTCCCGCCCCAGCGCCTCGGCGGCGGCCCGCAGCGCGCCGGGCAGGTAGTAGTCGTCGGAGTTGACGTAGGCCGCGACCGCGCCCGTGGCCCGCCGCATCCCCTTGTTGATGGCGTGGCTTTGGCCCTCGTCCTGCTCGCTGACCCAGTGCGCCAGCCACGGCGCGTATTTCCCGATGACCTCGACCGTGCCGTCCCTGCTGCCGCCGTCGATCACGAGGTACTCCAGGTCAGGGTAGCCCTGCAGCAGCACCGAGCGGATCGTCTGCTCGATGTACCGGCCCTGGTCGAAGGACGGCGTGACGACGGTGATGCGCGGCCAGGGCGAACCGTCCGGCATGGCCGGCGGCAGTGGATCACAGCCCTCGGTCCAGGGCCAGCCGGTCTTTCCCGGCGGCGGGGCCGGCAGGTCGGACACGCGCGGGTTCACCATCCCGCCGCCTTCAGCAACCTGTCGCCCAGTCTGACCAGCGGATGATAGGTCCTTGTCTGCGTGGTCCTCAGCCAGAGGTGCATCAGCTTCTCCAGCGCGTTCCGGGGATCGCGGAACGTTCCGGTTTGGCCGGTCTTTCCGGCGATCGCGTCCCAGTCGACATCCCACACCGCCTGCCGGGCGAACGGCCCGGTGCCGTGCCGCGCGAACCACTGCAGCACCTCGCGATCGTACCAGTACACGTCTTGTTTCGGTATCGATTTCATGTCGATGCCCGCCGCCTCGTAGGCGGCGAACCACGACGCCTGCACCGGCTCGATCCGCCCCGCGTCGACGGCGTCCATGTGGTGGTACTGGCGGTAGAGGTCGACCGCGGACCGTTCGGGATCGCGCAGCCGCTCGAAGCACTGGTACCAGCGGTGCTTGCTTATCATCCGCTCCCAGTCGGCGTACTGGTAATGCAACAGCACGCCCGCGGCCGGGCGCAGGGTGGCGCCCGATGGACCGCGCGGCAGGCGGCCGCCGTGGATCACCGCGCCCCGGTACTCGGCCCCGTCGTCGGCGTAGGCCACCGCCTTGCCGGCCGGCGCCCGCCAGCAGTCCGCCAGGCCCGGCCGGAGGTTGACCCACGGCAGCACGATGGTGGTCCCCGGCGCGGCCGCGAGGACCCCGGCCCAGGACTCCGCGCCGAACGCGTCCGCGGACAGCGCCTCGTCGGCGTCCAGCGAGAACAGCAGCCGGGGGCCCGCGATCTTCCTGGCCTCGGCGATCAGCAGGCTCTGCCTTTGGTGCTCGTCGTACGCCGTGCCCGGGTTGTCTATCATCCGGACCTTGGGGAACCGGCGGGCGATCTCCCGGGTGCCGTCGGTCGACCCCTGGTCGGCCAGGATGATCCGGTCGGCCCATCGGCTGGCGCTGGCCAGGAACCGCCCGATGATCCAGGCCTCGTTGCGGACGGGCGCGATGCAGACGACGGTGGGGCGGGGCATCGCTCAGGCCCGGGCGCGCTTGAAGCCATAGACCGCCACCCCGTTCCACCACAGCTCGCGGTCGGCATTGAACCGAGCCGGCAGGTCGTACAACAGCGTCCAGGCGTTTTTCGATCCCGCGACCGCCCGCTCGGTGCCGGCCTGGGCGAACGAGGGCGAATCCGGCGCGTTGCGCCAGTCGTCGATGATCACCAGCGCCTCGTCAGCCAGCAGCGGCTCGGCGACCCTGATCGCGGCGTACTGGCTCTCCTCGTCGTGCGCGCCGTCGTAGAAATACAATCCCACGGGCTCGGCGACCAACGCCCGGTTGACCGCCGTCCGGAAATCGGCGTTGTGGAACTTCACCTTGTCCCCCATGCCGTAACGCGCCAGGTTGGCCATCAGCAGTTGCTGCGTATTGGCCGCGGTGAATTCCGTGAAGTTGTCCACGGCATGGACGGGGCGCGGCGGGTTGCCCTTCACCGCCGAGATCAGGCTCTTGCCCTGGTAGGTGCCGACCTCGAGGTAGCACTCGCCCGCGGCCAGAAACGAGAACGCCAGGTTCAGCAGCCGCTGCTTCTTCACCGAGATCATGCCCGGCACGTCCGGGCAGGGATCGAAGAACCTGCGCCAGAACCAGTGCCGGTGCCAGGGGGTGGGCACATGGCGCCGCTTGGCGGGGAATTCCCGGTGGAACGCCTTTTGGAACGCGCCGATGTTCATGACTGTGCGTCGCCCTTCCGCGAAATCGTCGCCAGCAGGTGGAACTGGTCGCCCATGCCGACGAGCGGCCCCAGGCGCGACAGCGGGCTGTTGCCGTGGCTCAGGCTGGACTGTTCCGTGCGCAGCACCGTCCATCCGCGACTCGCCAGGACCGCGCCCAGTCCCTTTGGCGTGAAATGCCAGTAGTGCTGGTCCGGCGTCCAGCCATACCAGCGTTCCCGCTGCAACCTGGGGACCAGCCCCTTCCAGTTGGTCTGCGCGAACACCACGACCCCGGCAGGCTTCAGCGCGGACGCGACCTTGTCCAGTAACGGGCCGATGTCCGGCATATGTTCCAGCACATGCGACAAGAACACTGCATCGTATCTGCCCGGGTTTCCCGGCGCCATGAAATCAGCCGCCTGCACGTCCAGCCCGTTGGACCGCGCCGCCTGGGCCGCGGCCGGGCTGATCTCGATCCCCCTGGCCGCGTACCCGCGGCGCTTCAACTCCCGCAATGCCAGCCCGCGGCCGCAGCCGATCTCCAGGATGGCGGCGTCCGGCGCCAACCGCGAGGTCAGCAGATCGATCTGCCGCAGCACCGCGCCCCGCCACTGGGGCGACACGTCGTCCAGGGTGTTGTATCCGAACTGGCTGTGGAAGTCCGCCGTGTCCGCCTGGTTGTTCACCGGTTTCGGATCTGTCGCTGCGTTCCCGCATCGTCGGCAATGCATTATTCTCCATCCGCCGGCATCGAGATAGACCCTGAGACCGGGTTGACCGCACAACATGCAACTGCCCAGGGCTGCGGCAGGGTCACATGATGAGTCCTTCACAAGCACCTGCTACACGCCCTGCGCCAATGAGCGCAGTGAAAGAACGATGTTCGCGCTCCTGGTGAAACTGCCGCATTCCCGGATGAACTCGATCCTGTCGCGGTATGGGGTCAATTTTTCTTCCCGATATATGTAATACCCCTTCGCCTTCAGTGCGTCGTAAAATTCCCATGCGCTGTAACCCGCCAGGGAATAGTGCAAATTGCTCACTTCGAGCAGCAGGATCGGTTTCCACTTTGCCAGCGCCCGCCACGCGCCCTCCATGAAAAATGGCTCGTGCCCGTCGATATCGACCTTGACGAAATCCACCGATTTGATCCGCGACCGCGCCGCGAACGCGTTCAACGTCGTCAGTGATATCGCTTGCTGGGTGCAGGCAGGGCAATCGTCCGGCATGTGCAGCGTCGCGGACGATTCGTTGATCTTGATGTTCCCCCTATGGCTGCGGTCCGAAAAGCCGAAACGATGTACTTCGCAGTTCGTCACGCCATTTTCCCGGAGGTTCCGATCGAGGACATCGGCGAAAATCGTGGTGGGCTCGAATGCATGCACCACCCCCTGCGGTCCGACGAGTCGCGATGCGATGACCGCATAGTACCCGATGTTCGCGCCGACATCGAGCACCGTCTGCCCTGGCTTGACCAGGCGCTTGACCAGTGCCGTTCCCTTCTGCTCGAACACGCCGTCACGGATGATGCACTGGTCGACCGTGCTGCGCCGATCGAGCCAGAAGAGAAACCCATCGGGCGTGCGGAAGAGCGCCCTTCCACTTTGCATCTGATGGAGAGAGATCGACGCCTCTCCCCTCATGGCGAACCGATACAGCATGCGTGCGCACGCCGACAGCGCCGCGGCGAGCTTGCAGATCGCGATTCGCGTCAATCGTTTCATCTTTTATGATGATCCGTCGTTACAGCTTATCGGTCTTCCATCGAACTTGTGGTGCGAGTTTGCCCCGGAACGTATCGCTCAGATATGAGTCATTCGATGGGGTCGTCGCGACAACGCTGATCGGTATCCTGATGCCGTCTTGCGGCAGGCACATTCTCTTGTTGAAGATGCCGGCCTGCACGCTGACAACATAGTCGACCGGGCCAAGGATGTTCCGGGGAATGGATGCCACCGACCGGTAGCTTCCGGGCTGTACGACGGTAGGCACCCCGTGCGCGCCATCATGGAAACTGCGGAAAAGCAGCGCTCCTTCCGCATCGAGCAAATCGATGAACACCCGCAGTCCGGAGCTTTTTCCCTTCACCCGATACGTCAGGATGACATCGAGCTGTTTGCCGTTCATCACCTGCCGTACGGGTTCGCCGTCCTGATGCAACGACAGGCCATCGAGCTCGAAAACCGGATCCACCGGCAATCCGCGCAACAACTGGTCGATCGCGTTCTCGTCCATGGGCACTTGACTGCCCCGGAGGTACGCCGTGGTCACGTGCTCGACATCGCCGCGGTCGGTGATCCGCCCTTCCGTCAGCAGGAAACACCGGTCGCAGAGCTGCCGCACCGCCTGCATGTTGTGGCTCACGAAGACCACCGTCCGTCCTTGGTCGTGGCTCACTTCCGCCATTTTCCCCAGGCATTTCCGCTGGAAGATGCTGTCGCCCACCGCCAGCACCTCGTCCATCAGCAGCACCTCCGCCTCCAGGTGCGCCGCCACCGCGAAGGCCAGCCGCATGTACATGCCGGACGAATAGTGCTTGACCGGGGTGTCGATGAACTTCTCCACCTCGGCGAAGGCCGCGATCTCGTCGAACCGCCGCCGGATCTCGGCCCGGCCCATGCCCAGGATGGCGCCGTTGAGGAAGATGTTCTCGCGGCCGGACAGCTCGGGGTGGAACCCGGTGCCCACCTCCAGCAGCGACCCCACCCGGCCCCGCAGCTCCACCCGGCCCGCGCTGGGCTCGGTGATCTTGGAGAGGATCTTCAGCAGGGTGCTCTTGCCAGCGCCGTTCCTTCCTATGATGCCCACCACCTCGCCCCGCTTCACCTCGAACGAGACGTCCCGGAGTGCCCAGAACTCATCGTCCGATGAACGTTTGAACGTCTCGCCGTTCGGACGCTTGAACGCCGCGGCGATGGAATCGCGGAGGGTGTCGTGCTTCTTATGCAGCGCCCCGATGCGGTATTTCTTGCCGAGGCTCTCGGCCCTGATCACGGTATCTGACATTACTTCCGTTTGCACGTTGGCGCGTTGAGACGTTATCACGTTCGAACGCGTTGCCGTTATTGGTTTTTAAGGTACGTTATCAATTTGCTGATCTGGCAGCTGCACTTTTCGGCCTTGTCGAACAGGACCGCGAAATCGTCCCGGCCGATGTACTCCTGGTCGAGGACGGCATACAGCTGGGACCGGAACTCGCCCGAGGAGGCCTTGGCGATGCCGAGATAGCGGATGAATCCCGGCTTCGTCTGGCTCTCGAAACCCTCGGCGATGTTCGACATGATCGAGACCGCGGAACGGCAGATCTGGTCGCGCAGGCCAAAATCGCGCTTGAACGCCTTGCTGCCGGAGATCGCATACGCCGCCCTGGTCAGTTCCCGCGCCGTCTTCCAGGCTTCAATGTCCTCGAACCGCTTGAAGGTGCCCATTTCTATTGAACCCTTGATTGCTGAATCCTGTCGTTCGCACGTTTTAACGTTCTAACGTTCCAACGTTACAACGTTAAACGTCGGTGATCAGGCCTCGTCGGCGAAGGTCTTCTCCATCCGCCGGAAATAGAAGGCGCCGCTCACCAGGATCGCCAGCCCCGCGCAGAGCGAGACCAGCATGGTGTTGAGCGGCACCAGCCCGCTGCCCAGGAACGCCCAGCGGAACCCGTTGATCACGCCCACCATCGGGTTGAGCGCGTAGAGCGGCTGCCACCGGGCCGGGATCAGCATCAGCGAGTAGGCCACCGGCGAGGCGAACATCCAGGCCTGGATCACGAAGGGGATGGCGTGGCCCACGTCGCGGTAGCGGACGTTGAGCGCCGACAGCCA
>JALOPJ010000196.1 GCA_025453955.1 Candidatus Edwardsiibacteriota bacterium | reverse complement strand
TTCCAGGCCGGGCTGGCGCTGGCCGATGCCTTGTCCATCCAGGGGAAGCGCGACCAGGCGCTCGATGTCCTGGCACGGGCGCGGCCGTTCGCCCGGGGCGACCGCGAGGAGGCGGCGGTGCTGCTGCGGATGGCCGACGTCTGCAACAAGAAGAGCGATTACGAGGCCGCCGTCTCGCGCTACGAGGAGGCCGTGGTCAAGCTGGCGGCCGCGCCCGACTCGCTGGAATTGCTGGACGCCTACCTGCAGATCGCCACGATCTACTGGCGGCAGGGGTACCTCGAGCGGGCGGGCAGCTTCCTGGACGGCGCCCGGCTGGTGATGCAACTGCGCCAGGGCCGGGCCGGCCGGGACCAGGACCGGGCCCGCGCCGACCTGCTGCACGTCCAGGCCATCATCGACGGCGCCAACGGCGACCAGGACGCCGCGATCAGGGACTACCAGGAGGAGATCGCCCTGCTGCAGGCCCTGGGCGACGACGCCAAGCTGGGCACGGTGTACAACAACCTCAGCGGGCTGTACAAGGCGCAGGGCCGGCTGGCGACGGCGCTGCAATGCCAGCTGAAGGCCATGGACATCGCCGAGCAGGCCGGCGAGCCGCTGTCGATCGCCATCTCCTGCAACAACCTGGCCGAGATCTATTTCGCGCTGGGGTGCGAGGACAAGGCGGTGCCCTACTACCGCCTGTACCTGGACCTCAACAAGAAGATCGCCAACCGGATGGGCGACGCCTTCGGCAACTGCGGCCTGGGCAGGATCTGCCAGAGCCGGGGGGAGTACGAGAAGGCCGAGAAGCATTTCCGCACGGCGCTGGCGGTGGCCCGCGAGGTCAAGAGCCGGGGCAAGGAGATCGGCGTGCTGACCGAGCTGGCCGACCTCTACTGCGACTGGGAACGACCCGCCGCCGCGGCCCAGGCCCTGGACGAGTCGATCCGGATCTGCCTGGAGCTGCAGCTGTTCAACACCCTGCGGCACCAGGTGCTCAACGCCCGCATCCTCCACCTGGAGGCGATGGTGGTCGAGGACGGCGGCCGGGACGGCCAGCTGGCCAAGGCCCGGGCCATCCTCGAGGGCGTGCTCAAGGGGCCGATCACGGTCGAGAGTCGAGTGCCACCTGCAGCTGGCCAAGGTCCGCAAGGCGCAGGGAGAGGCGGCCGCCGCCGCCGAGCACATCGCCCAGGCGGCCGGCATGGTGGCGGCGTTCGCCGCCAAGCTGCCCGAAGACCTCCGCCGGTCGTACCTCTCGCGCAGGAAGGTCCGGGACCTGGATGCACTGAAGGAAGGACTGGCAGCTGGTTCCTGACCGGACATTACCGTACGCGGCGAACGGAACGAGCGGAGCCCCGACGATGTCGTCGGGGCTTTGTCATCGGCTACCGGGTGGGGGATCAGCCGCGGCCGCCGGCCAGCTCCTCCAGGCGGCTGCGGTACTTGAACGATGGCGTCCTCCCGTCAAGCTCGCCGTACCGCTCGATGGCCGCCGCCCGGGCGGCCTCCGAGCCGCAGACCTGGTACAGGGTGTACTGGATATCGGCCTGGCGCTCATCGTCCGGTTCGTTCGTCACCAGGTCGCCGAGCATGGCCTCGGCCGCCGCCGGGTCCGTCAGCGCGATGATCCTGGCCCGGAGCAGCCGGCAGGAAAACGCCAGCGGTTCCTGCTTCATCTCGTCCGCCAGCGCCAGCGCCTCGCCGTTCCAGGCGCCGGCGCCGGCGGCATCGCCCAGCATCAGGCAGAGGTCGGCCCGGCTCTTGAGCTGGCCGCCCAGGTAGTTGCGCATCTTCAACTCGTTGCCCAGGGCGATGGCCCGGTCGAGATGGTCGCCGGCCTTGGCGGGTTCCCCCAGCAGCCGGTAGAGCTCGCCCAGGTCGCCCAGCACGATGCTCTGGCCGTGCTTGTCTCCCAGTTGCTCGGCGATGGCGAGCTTCTCCGCGAAGCAGGCCAGGGCCTGCGCGTAGCGTCCGTGGTCCAGGTGCTCCACGCCGATGTTGCCCAGGGCGATGCCGGTGCTGCGCGTGTCGCCCAGCTTGCGCGCGATCCGCAGGTACCCCTGGAAGCAGGCCATCGCCTGGTCGGGCTGGCCCAGGTTGGAGTGGAGGATGCCCAGGTTGCAGTACGCCACGCCCATGCTGCGCACGTCGCCCAGTCCGGTGGCCAGCCGCAGCTGCCGCTGCATGCTGTCGAGGGCGGCCGGGTAGTCGTGCCGGTAGAGGTGGATCACGCCGATCTCGCCCTCCATGTCGGCGACCGCCCGCGGGTCCTCCTCCCGTTCCGCCTCCGCCAGGACCTGGCGGTAGATCCCCAGGGCCTGGTCCAGCCGGCCCTGCTCGGCGTGGATGATGGCGGCCGCCGTCAGCGAGCGCTTGACCGTGCGATGGTCCCCGGCGTCCTGCGCCAGTCGCTGCTGGCGGGCGAACCATTCGAGCGCGGTGCCATACTCGCCCTGCGACGAGTAGACGTCACCGATGCAGCCGGTCATCCGGGCCACCGCCGGGGCGTCGCCGGCCTGGTGGTAGCGGTCGAGCGCGGAGCGGAACAGGTCGCCGGCCTCGGCGAAGGCGTTCTTCTGCAGCAGGAACCGTCCCAGCGCGTTCTCGCCGTCGGCCAGCAGCCGGGCGTCGGCGGTGCGCCGCACGGATTCGAGGTCCCGGCGGTAGAGCGTCTCGGCCCGGCCCCACTCGCCGACCAGCTGCAGCACGCCCGCCTTGCTGCGGCTGATCTCCAACGGGTAGTAATCGTCCCGCCCCGGCCCGGCCGGGAGGACGACCCACTTCCGCGCGAGGCGGTGCGGCAATGGCCGATGGGTGCGCATGCTCGTGCCAGTATTCTATACCCGCATCCCGCCGGTGTCAAGCTCCGTTTCGGGCGGCCGCGCATGGGAAAGGCCCTGACGACCACCGTCAGGGCCTTCTTGCGCGATATCGATCGCGGACTACTTCTTGCCGCCGGTGATCAGCTTCCGGGTGTAGGGGATCAGTCCGCCGGCGTCGATGATGGCCTGGCGCGCCCTGGGCAGCGGCACGGTGTCGAACTCCTTGCCCTTGGTCACGTTCTTCACCCGGCCATTGACGACCTCGATCTCGTCGCCCTCGTCGGCCTCGATGCCCGGGCAGATCACCATGTTCAACCCGACGTTGATGGAGTTCTGCAGGAAGATCCGGGCGAAATTCCGGGCGATCACCTTCAGGCCCCAGCCCGTTAAACAGGACGCGGCCTGCTCGCGGGATGAGCCGCAGCCGAAATTTTTACCGGCCACGATGAAGCTGTGGGGAGCACGGTGGCCATGTAGCGGCCCGGGTAGATGATATCGGTGGAGATATCGTCCCCCAGTTTCAATGCGACCTTTGCCATGGCTATTTCCTCCCCTTTTTCGCCGGTTTGCGAACCGGCTTGGCTGTTCGCTTTTGGCTCTTGGCTGTTGGTTTCTTGGCCGCGGGTTTCTTCGGAGCGAGCGACCGGGGGTCGGTGATCTCGCCGGTGATGGCCGACGCCGCCGCGGTCGCGGACGAGCCGAGGTAGACCTCGGCATTGGGGTTGCCCATCCACCTCGGCATTGGGGTTGCCCATCCGGCCCTTGAAGTTGCGGTTGGTCGTGGCCAGCGCCTTGTCGCCGTCGGCCAGCGCGCCCTGGTGCACGCCCAGGCACGGGCCGCAGCCGGAGTTCATCACCACGGCCCCGGCCTTCATGAAGATCGCCAGGTAGCCCTTCTGCAGCGCCTGCGAGTAGATCTTCGTTGACGCCGGGAACACCAGCATCCGCACGCCGCGGGCGACCTTCTTGCCCTTCAAGATACCAGCGGCGATGGCCAGGTCGTCCAGCCGGCCGTTGGTGCACGAGCCGATCACGATCTGCTGCACTTTTATCCCCTTGGCCGCCCCGACCGGCTTGACGTTGTCGACCGTGTGGGGGAAGGCGATCTGCGGCTCGAGCTTCGAGGCGTCGATCTCCACCACCTGCTCGTACTGTGCATCGGGGTCCGGGCCGAACAGCGCGGGGATGTTCTTCACCCCGGCTTCCTTTTTCAGGTAGCGCACCGTCTCCTTGTCCGGCGGCACGATGCCCGACGTGGCGCCGGCCTCGACCGTCATGTTGCACAGCACCAGCCGGCCCGAGGTGGACATCTTCCTGATGGTCTCGCCGTGGAACTCGATCACCTTGTAGTTGGCGCCCTCGGCCGTCAGCTTGCCGATCAAATGCAGGATGATGTCCTTGGGCTCGACGTACTTCGGCAGCGCGCCGTTGACCACCACCTTGATGGTGCCCGGCACCTCGACGTTGAGCACCTTGCCCAGCGCCCAGACCGAGGCCATCTCGGTGGCGCCGATGCCGAAGGAGAAGGCGCCCAGGGCGCCGTGCGACACGCGGTGGTCGAAGATGATGGCGATCCGCGACGGGTCCCAGACGTTGGCCGGCTGGCCGGTGCCCTGGTAGATCTCGTTGAACTGGTTGATCACCAGCGCGCCGTTCTCGTGCGACATCGCCAGGTCGACCTTGGGCTCCACCACGTCGCCGACCTTGACCGACGGCAGCCCCGCGGCCCGGGCCAGGATCTTCTGGACCATTGTCATGCCCATGACGTTCAATCCTCCCTTATTGGATTGGAGTAAGGTTGTCTTGCGTGCTGGATTCCGGCCTACGACGGAATGACACGGCACACACAGCCCACGAAACGTAAAAAATCTCTGTGCCTCTGTGTCTCTGTGGCGGAAATCAGATCGCCAGCTTCTCCTTCATCGCCTTGAGGTCGTCCTTGGTGTAGCCCAGCTGGGTCAATATCTCCTCCTGGTGCTGGCCCAGCGTGGGCGGCGGGGCGTCGATGCTGGCCGGCGTGGCCGAGAACTTGGCCGACAGGTTGAACAGCTTCAGCTCGCCCAAATTCGGATCGGTAATGGATTCGATGGTCTTGCGGTACTTGACCTGCTCGGCGTTGAGGGCCTTCTCCAAGCTGTAGATGTCGCCCGAGGGCACGCCCTTGGCGTTGAGCACCTCGACCCAGTGTTCGGTGGTGTTGGTCTTGAGCTTCTCCTCGATCAGGGGCGTCAGCAGCTTGCGGTTCTTCTTGCGGGTGTCGCGCTCCTGGAACCGCGGGTCGGTCAGCAGCTCCGGCACGCCCAGCACGTTGGCCAGGTCCTCCCACTGCTTCTGCTGGTTGGCCGCGATGTTGATGTAGCCGTCCTTGGTGACGAAGGTGCCCGAGGGCGCGGCCGTGAAGTTGTCGTTGCCCATCACCACCGGCTGTTGCCCGCCGATCAATAGATTCGCCGCCACCCAGCCCATCAGCGGCATGATCGAGTCCAAGAGCGCGATGTCGATGAACTGGCCCTCGCCGGTCTTCTGGCGGTAGTACAGCGCGCCCATGATGGCGAAGGCCGCGTTGAGGCCCCCCACCGTGTCGCACACCGGGAAGCCGGCACGCAGCGAAGGCCGCGTTGAGGCCCCCCACCGTGTCGCACACCGGGAAGCCGGCACGCAGCGGGTGCAGGCGCTCGTCGCCGTTGACGTCCATCTCGCCGGACAGGCCCTGGATGATCTGGTCGTACGCCGGCTTGAAGGCGTCGGGCCCGGCCTGGCCGAAGCCCGAGATGGCGCAGTAGACGATCTTGGGGTTGATCTTCCTGATCTCGGCGTACGAGAAGCCCAGCCTGTCCATCACGCCCGGCCGGAAGTTCTCCACCACCACGTCCGCTGTCTTCAGCAGCTTGCGGAAGATCTCCTTGGCCTCCTCGGCCTTGAGGTTGAGCGTGATCGACTTCTTGTTGGCGTTCTGGGCCAGGAACGACGTGCCCATCAGTTTCTGGTTCAGC
>JALOPJ010000088.1 GCA_025453955.1 Candidatus Edwardsiibacteriota bacterium | reverse complement strand
CCTGTACCGTCTCGAAACTCAGGGCCGCCAGGATATCAAACGCATGGTTGTGATCCAATAGCGTGAAAAGACAACAAGTCCGCCCCATCCTGACGGATGGGGCGGACTTGTTGTCCTGTGTCCATTTTGGGACCACAATCGGTCAGAAGCGGTACGAAACGCGATCAATGGGGATAAAAAGAAACGGGGCCTATCTCAAGGCCCCGTCAACCGTTACGTTCATCCCCAACGACTTAGCTGTCACCATCCGGTTCTTTTTCAAGACCGCCGCCTTCAACCGCTCGGCCACGCTTCCGATTGATCGATTGTACACCACAATGGTAATGCTGTCAATCCAATTTATCGGAACGCTGCTGGCGCCGTGGGCAGCAATGACCAGTGGCGCTGGGATTCATTCCTTGTTCGTCTCTCGGCACCAACGCCGTCGGCATCATGGGGAGCGCTCCCGCGCGCCGGGCGCCGAACGGCCCGTCCGGCTGGGGCGCCGTCACGATGATCGGCATCGCCTGCTGGCGCAATAACCGAGATCAGCGGGACGGGAGCTACCGCCCGGCCACCCATTGCCGGCCGCACAGCACCTGGTAGGGGCAGCCGCCGCACTCCTTGCCGGGGTCCCAGGTGTCCGCGAACGGCAGCGACGGGTCCCTGATCTCGCCGATCAGCGTGATGATCGCCCGCCGGTACGCCGCGAACACCGCGTCCCGGTCCGCGCCTTCCGGGAACAGCGGGGCCTGCTCGATGGATTGTCCGCCCAGCAGCATCAGCTCGCTGTCGATCCCGCCCGGGTCGGCATCCCCGTGCAGCGCCCGATAGAGCATGACGTAGAACGGCAGCTGCACCGATCTCAGCGCGCGCGGCCACTCCTCCCGCGCCGACCCGGCGAACATCCGGTAGGATGGGGCCTTCCCCTGCCCGGTCTTGTAGTCGATGATCACGATCCGGCCGCCCCGCTGATCGACGCGGTCCAGCTTGCCGGCCAGCGGCACCATCCCCAGACCCGGCAGGTCGACCGTTGGCTCGTATTTCTCCTCGCATTCCAGCACGGTGAACGCCGGCAACCCTCGGTGGTGGTCGAGCAGCTGGTCCATCCGCGCCTGCACCTGGGCCTTGATGAGGTAGACGCCGCCGTCCTGGTCGGCGCCGAAGCTCCGCGCGAACATCTCGTCGACCAGGGACCGCATCCTGCCGCCGTCGGACTTGCCGCACCTGAAGACGCCACCCTTCTTGGTGTCGAAGAAGGCCTTGAGGATCCTGTGCACCACGGTGCCGATCTCCGAGGCGTCGACGTCGACGGCGGCCTCGTCCTTCTCCTGGACCTGCACCAGGTATTTGTAGCAGAACCGCAGGCCGCAGCGCAGGTAGGTGTCCAGCATCGTGGCGCTGAAGGGCAGGCGCCCGACCACCTCCATCATCGCCGGGGTCTTGGCGATGGGGCCGGGATCCTGCTGGGTGAACGCCGCACGGAAGTGCACCGGACGCTGCGACGCGGCACCCAGGACCCCCTGACGCAGCTCCTCCCGCCAGACCAGCCGCTCGATGAAGCGGCTGCGCTGCGCGCCGCCGCACTGGCTGTGGCACAGCACCGCCTTCGCCGATCCGGCCAGCAGGTTCTCGAAGTGGTACTGGTCGATCAGCTCACGGTCGCGCGCGGTGGGCAGTCCCAGCTGCACCCGCAGCGCCTGCGGCAGGACCGTGTCAACGCTGCCGCCGCCCGGCAGCGTCCCCTCGTTGGCGTCCAGCACCACGACCGTGCCGAAGACAAGGTTGCGCGTCTCCCAAAAGCCCAGCACCTGCAGCCCGGCCAGCGGCGTGCCCGGGAAGGTCACCTTCACCGGGCTGACGAACCGCTCCAGCAAGCCGAAGTACGTCCGGACGTCCTCGAACCGCTGCCGCGCCAGCAGGGAATCCCGCATGCTCTCCAGCGTGGCGAGCATCTGCTGGAAGAACCGCGCGGCATATGGGTGCTCGTTGGCGGTGCCGTGCTCGCTGATGGCCGAGACCAGCGCCAGCAGCTTCCCGGCGAAGTCGGCGACGGATGCGACATTCTCGAACGGCCGCAGCACCAGGCCGTGGAGGCGGGTCAGATGGCCGAACAGGTCTTCCGCGCTCACCCCCTGTTCGATCAGACCCGAGAGTTTTGCGGCGAGCTTCTCCCGCAGCTCCGGGTCCCGCTCGATCATGTCGAGCGATACCAGCCGCTGGCCCCGCCTGCCCAGCGCCTCCTCGATGGCGTGCAGCAGGATGCGGGTCGGGTAGCTGGCCCCGCCCAGGGCGATGTTCTTGACATAGGGATGCAGCATCAGCCGCAGGTAGTCCGCCAGGAAGTAGCTGTCGCCCTCCCGGGTCTCGCAGGCCGCGGCCAGGGCCCGCAGCAGTCCCCACAGCGGCGTCCGCAGCAGCGGATAGCCCGTCGAGATGTTCCACCCCCCGTCCAATCGCGACAGGACGTGGTGGATCACCGGGAACACCGTCTCGGGCAGCGGCAGCACCAGCACCGTATCCGACAGGTCGCACCCGGGCCGGATCACGCCGTTGACCGCCATCACCTGGCCGTGGCTGTCGTTGGCCTGGAGAAAGGAGACGGCCGGCGTCGGCCGCTCCTGGCCATCCCGCACCGGCTCGATCCCGAGCTTCTTGATGGTCCGCTCGATGCCCGGCCCGTCCCGCAGCACCAGCGTGGAGTCCGGCCTCGCCAGCAACAGCTCAACGATCCTGCGCTCGGCGTCGGACAGCATGAAGAACCCGGCCAGGATCACCTGCGCGTACTGCGAGAGGTCGAGCTCCCCGATGTGGGCCGCCACGTGGACGTAGCCGCTGGACCGGGTGGCCAGATGCTGCGCGTCGAGCGCCCGGTAGAAGCCCTCGTACCATTCCGAGAGGTGCGCCAGCTGCCTGCCGAACGCGCCGGGCAAGGGCTCCTGGGCCAGGGCCTGCACGCCCCGCAACGCCGAGGCGGTGACCCCCTCGATGGCCAGCTCCTCGAAGTCGGCGAACAGCTTGAAACCCCAGGCCAGGAATTCCTCCATCGACAGCGACCGGTCATCGTCGCCCGGCAGCCGGCAGTCATCGTGCAGCTGGTAGATCAGGGCCGCGCCGTCGGCGGCCTCGATCAACCGACCGTCGTGGCCCAACGTTGGCGCGGCCGTTGCCACCCAGTCGTCGATGGCATGCATCGAGGGCGACGGCAGGGCGCGGCCGGCCCGCCGGGCCAGCTCCCGCGCCAGGAAGACCAGCGGTCGCCGGCTGGGGAAGATCACCAGGCTCCGGTCCGGCGGGTGGCCGGAGCCCCCGATCAGGTCCGCGACGTATGACACCACGTCGCCGCCCCTGGCCAGCAGGACCGACCGGCTCATGGCCGCACCTCGCTCACCGTCCCGTCCCAGTAGATGATCCGCCCCGACACCGCCGTCGTGGCATGGGCCTCCGTCAGCACCTCGATATACTGCCTGACCTGCCGCCGGTGGAACGTCCCCGCCGCGGGCGTTTCGCTGCCCGTCTTGAAGTCGATCACCGTCAGCTCGTCGCCATCGCGCACCAGGCGGTCCATCCGCACCGTATGTCCGTCCCGGTCGATGAACTCGACCTCGCGCCGCACGGTGCGGCCGTTCCTGCCCTCGAACCAGCAGGCCACCTGCGGCCTGGCGAGGTACGCCTTGACCTCCCGCACCAGCACAGCCGGGTCGGCATCAGGCACCATCCCGTGGTTGGCCTCCACCAGTTCCGCCACCAACGGTCCCGGGTCCTCCGGCAACTCGGCGATGCCCTCCAGCACCCGGTGGAAGAACTGGCCCCGCCGGATCTCGGCCAGGCGGGCCAGCGTCCAGGCGCCCTGGGGCCGCCATTCGCACGGCAGCTCCCGGCCCGGCACCGCGTCCGGCTGCAATGGCGGCAGCGGCCGCTGTTGCTCGCCGGCCCGGGGCGTCGCCCGTTCGCCCAGCTGGCCGGCCGGGAACAGCAGGGAATAGGCCGACCGTTTCCCGCTCTTGCCGGGACCCTTGTAGCTCACCAGATTGTACAGTTCGTCCTGGGCCCGGGTGCAGGCCACGTAGAGGCTGTTGAGCTCCTGCACCTCGGCGTCGGCATCGAGCTCGTCCTTGAGGACTGCCAGGTCGGGCGCAAAACCCCGGGTGTGCTCCGCGACCGCGTCGGTCAGCCGGTAGATGGTGATCTCGTCGCCGTCCTTGGAGTGGTGGTCGTCCGCCCTCTTCCTGCCGTCGTCGGCCAGCAGGTTGATCACCACCGGGAAACCCATGCCCTTGGCCTTGTAGGACGTCATCAGGCGCACGCCCAGCATGTGCTCCGGCAGCTCCAGTTCGAGGCTGTCGACCTTCGGCTTGCCGCATTCCTCCAGGAAGTCGCGGATCGAGGTGACGCCCCCGGCCTCCATCCCGTTGACGGCCTGGAGCAGCAGCAGCACCGCGGCAGCCTCGTCGGGGAACTGCCGGAAGACGTCGAAACGGGCGACCGCGAGGCAGACGATGTCGTAGACCGGCGAGAATCCCACCAGCCGGTACAGGTCCCTGAAATAGCGCTCCCACACCGGGTCGAACGAACCGTCGGACGGACGGACGTTGTAGTACGCCCCCCGGCCCGCCAGCCGCTGCCCCGCCTCCACCAGCAGGCCGGTCGCCCTGTCCCGATCCCATGCGATGCCGTCCGCGCGGGCGGCGCGGGCCAGCATTTCGCCCCGGACCACGGCGGCCCAGGCGAGGTTGTCGATGGGCGAATCCAGCCAGCGCAGCAGTTCGAGCAGCTCCGCCACGACCCGCCGCTTGCGGACGTCAAGCCCCGACGAGCTTGACGCCGGGATGCCCGCCCCGGTCAGCCAGCCGATGGCGGCTTCCAGCCGGTCGTTCGTGGAGGCCAGGATGGCGATGTCATGGTACCCGTAGCCCCTGCCGGTCACCTCCCTGATGATCGAAAGTACGGCCGCCCGCTCCGGCGCGCCCTCTTCCGGGGCATGCTCGTCGTCCCGCGGCCGTTCGAAATGCCGGACGCTGACGAAGCCCCGTCCCAGGTTCCTCCGTTCCGGCCGCTGCCGGTAGCGTGTCAGGTCCGTGCGGTCCTTCCGGAACCGGCCCTGCCGGATCAGATCCGTCAGGTTGCGCTGGAACACGCCCTCCACGTAGCCGACGATCACCTCCCCGCTGCGGAAGTTGAGCGGCAGGTTCTCCAGGGCGGCCGCGTCCTCGACGCTGGGCGGCAGCATCACGCAGGGCCGCGCCCCCTGGATCTCCTCCTTCAGCCGTTTCATGATCCGGTAATCGGCCTTGCGGAACAGGTAGATGGCCTGCTTGAGGTCGCCCACCAGGAAGGCCGAGCCGTCCGAGGCCAGCGCCTCGTCCAGCAGCGGCTGGAAGCTGCGCCACTGCGCCGGGTCGGTGTCCTGGAACTCGTCGATCAGGTAATGGCTGAGCCGCGCCCCCAGCTTGAGGTAGACCTCGGGGACCATCTGCCGCCGCAGGGACCCGGCCAGCCGCTGGGCGATGTCGTCGATGTAGTGGGTGCCGGAACGCCGCTTGGCCCGTTCCAGTTCCTCCTTGAACTGGCCGTAGGGCAGCTGGTAGCCCGCGACCCTGGCGGCGGCCCAGGCGGCGGCCAGCTCGGCCATCACCGGCGCCAGGTCGGCCCACAGCCGCTTGCTCTGGTCGTGGATCCTGGTCCGCTCGGCGGTGGCCCTCCCCTTGATCATCGGCGACCGGCTGCCATCGATCGGCACCCGGTCCAGGATCCCCGCCGTGTCGCCCTCCCTGATGTACCCCGGCAGGTTGTCCCGTTTCATCTCGAAGCCTTCGCGCGCGGCGATCGCGGCGATCGCGTCGTAGACCCGCCGGATTTCAGCCTGGCAGCGGGCGATGGCCGCGGTCCGGTCGGTGAACACGAAATGGCCGGATTCCTTGGCCTCGAGATCGAGGAAGGACCGGAACCGGTCCCGCATCCTCGACCGCGGATCCCAGACGTAGGCATCGGAGCCGGTGTTGACCAGCGCCAGGAACTGGTCGATCACCGCCGTCAGGGCCCGGTCGCGGTCCTGGCCGATCCGGCGGCAGAGCAGCGCCATCGCCTGGTCCAGCAGCTCGTCGTAGCCGGTGGTGACCTTGAAATCCGGCCGGAACCCCAGCTCCCGGGCCGAGGCCTGGGCCAGGCGGTTGGTGAAGCTGTCGATGGTCTGGACCTGGAAATCGGCATAACGGTCGATCACGGCGTCGGCCTGCGCCGCGGCCAGCGGCGCGATCGCGGCGGCCGGCAGACCCAGCCGCCCGGCGGTCTCCCCGAGCATGCCGGGATCCAGGCCGAGGGCCAGCTTCTTCAGCCGTTCCAGGATCCGCTCCTTCATCTCCCGGGCCGCGTTGTTGGTGAAGGTGACGGCCAGCAGGTTGGCGAGCTGGTTGTGGGGGACGCGCGCCGACAGCAGGAACTCCACGAAGCGGCGGGCCAGGGCATAGGTCTTGCCCGAGCCGGCCGAGGCCTCGATCAACAGCAGGTGCGGGAAGGTCGTCCCGGTCCGATGCGATTCAGCGGCCATGATGGTCCCAACGGTGTGATTGCGATGCGGCGCGGCGGCCCATGGTACGCCCTGGGGGCGACAGCTTGCGGCAGGGAAAAGGAAAGCGGGACTCGTGGCAAGTCCCGCTATCGACCCGCTCCCCTGTCGGCGCCTGCTCAGAATTCGAGGTTGACCGAATCGACGATCCCCACGATCACCGAGATCACGCAGGCGTCGGGGTTGCCCAGCACCTGGCGGGCACCGCCGCCCTCGCGGTTGACCAGCACCGTGTCGCCGGTGCCGGCGTGGCTGGCGTCCAAGGCCAGGAAGTCCGCGTCGGGCGGATCGCCCGCCAGGCCCAGCGGCTGCACCACCAGCAGCCGCCGCCCCTTGTAGTGGGGGTGGCCGACCGTGGCCACCACGGTGCCGACGACCTTGGCCAGGATCATGGCGCGTCCATCGGATCAGGCGAAGCGCTGCGTGCCGCGCTTCAGGGTGAAGTCGAACTCGCCGTCCGGCCGCACGGTCAAATCGTCGACCACGCCCACCAGCGCCAGGTCGACGGGCACGGCCTTCTCGCCCGGCAGCGCCAGCGAGGCCTCGCGCGAGCGCACCATCACGCAGAGGTCGCCGCGGCCGGCGTCCACCGTGTCGGCCGCCGCCTGCAGCGGGCCCTGCGGGGCCAGCTTCCGGTCCAGCGGCTGCACCAGCAGCAGCTTCAGCCCCTCCGTGCCCGGGTGCTTGACGGTGCAGACCGCGCTGCCCGCCACCCGGCCCAGCAGCATCCTACGTGACTCCCGTGCCGGCCAGCACCCGCCGGATGATCACGTCCAGCAGCGCCGGGTCGACCTGCGGCCCCAGCTTGGCCTGCACCGCGGCCCTGATCCGTTCCGCCACCTCGCCTGCCGGGATGACGGGTGTGGCGGCATTGGGGCAGGGGGCCGCGGCTGGGCTGGCCAGTTGCGAAACGTAGGGCCGCACCGGCGCGGCCGGCGGGATCACCGGGCCGGGCTGGCTGCCGCGCACCAGCGCCACGCCCAGCCGCCCGGCCTTCTCGAAGGCCAGCTCGGTCAGCACCACGTCGTCGCCGAGCTGGAGCGAGGTGACGCCGCGGCGGTGCAGGTCCTCGATGTCGCGTTCGGTGTAGAATTCCTTGGGCATCGCTCGGTCCCTTCTATGCGCCGGCCTTGCCGGTGATGTTCTCCAGCGCCTGGACCGCCGCGTTCTTGGCGGTCAGGATCTCGGCCTCGCTGCCGGCCAGCCACATCCGGCCGAACCGCCCCACCGAGGAGACGTGGACCAGCTTGATGTTGGCGGTCTTCTCGGCCTCGTTGCAGGCGATGTTGATGTAGGCCGCCGGCGCGCACTCCAGCACCAGCATGGTCTCGCCGGCCACCAGCATCGAGCCGCGGCGGAAGCGGTTGATCAGCTGGGCCTGGTAGGTGTCGACCCGGGTGATCACCTGGATCGTCCAGCACCGCGGCCTGGCTGGCCGAGTGGACCTCGAACATCCCGAACTCGCGCTCCACGATCTGGGCGCCGGGCCGGGCCTCGGTGGCCTTGACGGCGATGTCCACCACCCGGAACACCTCGTTGCCGGGAGCCATCTCCACGTAGAGCGCCGCCATGCCCTCGGTCGGCAGGTCGCCCTGGGTGACGGTGCCGATGAAGGCGGCGAACTGCGGCTGCATCCGGTCCAGGTAGCAATAGCAGCGCAGGGAAAAGTTGTCAGCCATGATGGCTCCTTCTGCTGGCGGGGAACGACCTGGCACATGAGAACTCGACCCCGTCCCTTCTCTTGCAAAGAGAAGGGATAGCGGGATGAGTTCATCAGGTGTTGATTACTTCTTGTCGGTGGTCCGGCCGCCGATGCTGCCCTTGCTGGACGACGGCAGGATCATCTCGACGTCGGCGTGGGGGCGGGGGATGACGTGCACCGAGACCAGCTCGCCCACCCGCTTGGCCGCCGCGGCCCCGGCGTCGGTGGCCGACTTGACCGCGCCGACGTCGCCGCGCACCATCACGGTGACCAGGCCGCCGCCCACGTACTCCGATCCGATCAGGGCCACGTTGGCCGCCTTGACCATCGCGTCGGCCGCCTCGATGGCGCCGACCAGGCCCTTGGTCTCGACCATGCCGAGGGCGATCAGGGATGCATCCATTGCCATGGTGTTGGTTCCTTTCTTGGGATGAGAGGGATTGAGGTATCCGCTGTGTTATCTGTTCGCCAGGATGTCGTCCATCGCCCGCCGCACGGCGCGCTCGATCTCCGCCTCGGACGCCGCGCTTGCCGGGGCTGGAGCCGCGCTGCCGCCCGGGACCAGGGCCTCGGGCGGCGGCGCGTTGAGCTCGTAGGCCAGCCGCTTGATGTTGACCAGGTGCATGGCGGTGACGTTGTCGCCGGTGATGGCGCCGCCCAGCCCGCCCGGGCCCAGGGTCAGCGACGGCATCACCCCGGTGGTCAGCCCGACGGCCCCCAAGGTGCCCATGGTGTTCACCAGGATCCGGTAGACCGGCTTCTCCAGGCCGAAGGCCATGATCACCTGCTCGTCCGTGGCGTGGATGATCTGGGTGTGGCCCAGCCCGCCGGCCTCGATCACCGCCATCGAGATCTCGCAGCCCCGTTCCCAGCCGTCGGCCTCGTACCAGCCCAGCACGGTGGTCATCTTCTCGTGGGAGAGCGGCTCGTCTCGCCCGACCTTGGATAATGGCACGACCAGGATCCGGGTGCCCGCCGGCACCGCGAAGCCGGCCAGGTCGGCCACGCAGGCCGCCGAACGGCCGACCGCCGCCACGTTCATCGAGCCGTCGGGGTGGAACACGGTGCGGCGCAGCGCGCCGGTCTGCCCGGCGTCGCAGAAGTACGCGCCCTCGGCCCGCATCAGCTCGGCCAGTCTGTCAGCGACCGGCTTGTCGGCGATCACGGCCTGCTCGGTGGCGCAGATGGTCGAGTGGTCGAAGGCCTTGGAGGCCACGATGTACCTGGCCGCCTTCTGCAGATCGGCGCTGCGGTCGACGTAGACCGGCACGTTGCCCGGTCCCACGCCGTAGGCCGGCTTGCCGGTGGAGTGCGCCGCCCGCACCATCGGGGTGCCGCCGGTGGCCAGGATCACCGCGGTGCGGCGGTGGGTCATCAGCGCCTGGGTGCCCTGCTGGGAGATCTGCGTGATGCAGCCGACCAAGTCCCGCGGCGCGCCGGCGGCCGCAGCGGCCTCGGCCATCACCCTCGCTGCCTCGGCGGTGCAGCGCGCCGCCGCCGGGTGCGGCGAGAACACCACCGCGTTGCGGGCCTTGAGGCAGATCAGCGCCTTGAACAGCACCGTCGAGGTGGGGTTGGTGGACGGCACCAGGGCCGCCACCACGCCCATCGGCCAGGCGATCTCGTAGAGCTTGCGGGCCTGGTCGTGGCGGAGGACGCCGACCGTCCGCAGGTCCCTGATGCTCTCCCACACCGTGCGGGAGGCGAACTGGTTCTTGAGCTTCTTGTGGGCGGCCACGCCGAACCCGGTCTCGGCGTGTGCCAGCCGGCCCAGCCGCTCGGCCTCGGCATACCCCGCCTCGGCCATCGCGGCGCAGACCCGGTCCACGTCCTGCTGCGAGGCGCGCCGCCAAGACTGCCAGGCCTGGTGGGCCGCGGCCACCAGGTCGCGCGCCTCCTGGATCGATGCCAGGTCCTTATCCAGCGCCATCAGTTGTCGCCCTGTCTACGTCCACGAATGATCACGAATTCGCTTTCAATTCCAGTTAGTGGACATTCGTGCGTATTGGTGGACGGGAGACCGGCTTACGACTTCTTGAACGTTGTCTTCCCGCCGACCTCCAGCGAGTCGATCACCGCCATGATCACCGCGTCCACCGGCGTGTCCTTGGTGATGTCGGTCTGGCGGGCCGACGAGCCGGCGCAGGTCAGCACCAGGTCGCCGACGCCGGCGTCGACCGTGTCCACGGCCACGAACGGCTTGCCGGCCGGCGCGCCCGCCTCGTCCGTGGGCCGCACGATCAGCAGCTTGCGGCCGGACAGCTTCTCGTCCTTGACGGTGGCCACCGTGGTCCCGATCACCTTGGCGATCAGCATGGTCTCGCTCCTAGTATCCCTTGGCCGCGGGCTGCGGCTTGTCCCCGCCGGGCCCCTGGATGATCTTGACACCGGCGCTGGCGCCGATGCGGGTGGCGCCGGCCTTGATCATCTGCTCGGCCTCCTCGTAGGTGCGCACGCCGCCCGAGGCCTTGACGCCCATCGCCGGGCCGACCGCCCGGCGCATCAGCTCGATGTCGGCCACCGTGGCGCCGCCGCCGGCGAACCCGGTGGAGGTCTTGACGAAGTCTGCTCCCGCCTCCTTGGACAGCAGGCAGGCGATGGTCTTCTCCTCGTCAGAGAGCAGCGTGGTCTCCAGGATGACCTTGACGATGGCGCCCTGGGCGTGCGACGCGTCCACCACGCCCTTGACGTCGCGGGCCACCAGCGCCAGGTCGCCCGTGGGCGATGGCGTTGCCGGCCTCGAAGGCCTTGACCTCCGGCGCGGTGGCGCCCAGCGGGAAGCCGATCACGGTGCAGACCTTCGCCGCCGAGCCCTCCAGCAGCTTGGCGCAGAGCTCCACCCAGGTGGGGTTGACGCAGACCGAGGCGAAGCCGTGCTTGCGTGCCTCGAAGCACAGCTGGGCCACCTGGTCCTGGGTGGCGTCGGGCCGGAGCAGCGTGTGGTCGATCATCCCGGCCAGCTCGGCGTTCTGCGGGATCACCCCCAGCGTGGAGGACAGCCGCTGGGCGCCGGCGCTGACCACCGAGCCGGTGCGGTCGAAGCAGGTCTTGACGCACAGCGAGCCGGCGCAGTCGAAGGCGCACTCGCCGCCGGCCGGGGCCTCGGCCCGCTCGCGCTGCTCGGCGATGGCCGTCAGCACCTCGCGGGCGATGATCTCCACCAGTTGTTCGATCTGCCTTTGTTCCATCGCCATGGTGCATTCCCCAGAAAAGGTTCCGTCGCATCGCCACCGAGGCGCAGGGACACCGTGGTCTGGCCGGACCGAAACGGGTCGATTCTCCGCGCCTCCGTGTCTCCGTGGCGAAGAAGAGTCAACGTTTCAGATATCGCTGCTCGATCGCCGTGATCT
>JALOPJ010000195.1 GCA_025453955.1 Candidatus Edwardsiibacteriota bacterium | reverse complement strand
GCTGGTGCCGTAGACCTGGTAGTTCTGCGCGGTGGAGTTGTTGCCGACGACGACGGCGCCGAAGTTGGTCAATGCGCTGGTCAAATAAATAACTGGTGTACCGCTGGCCGGCGTACCTGATAAGATCACATCATCAACCCTAACCGCAACAGATCCGGACTTCACGAAACGTATCCTTAATCCGCTGATCTGTGCAGCTGATGGCAAGTTGATTACAGGGCTGAGATACCAAGCCACTGAAGCATTTGCTGCTTCATTGAAAGTGAACGGAATATTAACATATGAAGAACCATTCCAATAATCCAAGGCCAGCGTTGGTAACGCCGATGCGGACTCTTTGCGATAGCCGAATTGTACGGTCAGGCTTGTATAGGCCGATGCATCGATGCCTTCGATGGCAAAACCATACGCAGCAGCTGTCGAAGTGAACCAGACATTTGCGAGGCCGGAAGCACCTGTATAACCCGTAGAAGCACTTGTGTTGCGGATATCACCAGGATTGGTCGCCCCGCCTTGTGTCATGGTATAACCGTCATTATCAAAACCATTGTTTGACTCATGCACAGAAATAGTTGTCGTGCTGGCGACCGTGCCCATAGATTCCGTAAAAATCGTATCGCTGAAGGCTGGAGCGTTGAGCACCATCACCAGCGCGGATATCGCGAACAATGTGCGTTTCATGGCTGTATCCTATTCAATTTACAATTTACAATGGACTATGAACGGTTAACCGTGAATCGTGAATCGTCAAACGTGAGTTCATCAGATCGGATCGCGTGTGCGGGTGACTCGCAGTATATTTCTCCCCGCCGCGGAGAGGGACACATTGTTGCTCGCATGAAGGTGGTGTGGATTGCTTCGTTTGTCCAGGAGGAATAGACTTCTCGCAATGACCAAGGGTGCGGAGAGGGACACATTGCTGCTCGCAATGATTTCATTGGTCCTCAGGGAAAGAATTCCCCGTGTCGGAGTTTACCCTGATGAAGGGAAGGGTGTCTCCGTGGCAACTGCCCCGCCCCGCGATCACTGGACCCAACCCTCCCCGCAGCGGGGAGGGGCAGGGGAGAGGTCGAAACAAGTCCAATGAGCAACTTTATTATAGTATGCGATGGATGAATAATCAATAGTATTGTGAAAATACTTTTCCCGGTTTCATAAGCATTTGACAATGCCGCGCGAATGCCTTATAATCATGCTCCTGCCACATGTTCGACCCCGTAGGGACATGGCGCGCCATGTCCCTACCTTTGGTCCATCAACGCAAGGAACCACGTGCCCAAACCTTTCCACGGCGGCCGCAGCTGGCCGCGCACATCCTTCATCCACGACCGGCCGATCGAGACCCTGCCGCCGCCGGACGAGCTGTGCATCCCGCTGTGGCGGGGCGGCAGCGCCATCGTGGTGCCGGGCCAGCACGTGGCCGCGCAGTCGGTGGTGGGCAGCCTGTGCACCGGCATGCCGGCCTACACGCCGCTGGCGGGCACGGTGAAGGAGGTGTTCGACTTCGCCGAGCTGTCGGTGCGGCCGGCCCGCTTCGACCACCCGCGGCTGACCGTGCGCATCGCCGTCAGCGACGACGGCACCGAGCCGGAGCCGCCGTTCCCGCCCCGGCCGCGCTACTGGGAGCTGTCGCACGCCGAGCTGTGCCACCGGCTGTTCGCCGCCGGCGTGGCGGACCTGCGGGACCGGGAGCTGCCGCGGGAGATCGCCTTCGACGCGCTGGACCCCGAGCCGCCGCTGTCGACCAATCTCAGGTTGCTGATGGAGCGGCCGGAGGAACTGCTGGAGGGGATGCGGGTGCTGATGCAGGCCCACGCCGCGGTGCGGGCCCGGCTGGCCGTGCCGGCCGACCGCCGCGAGCTGATCGCGGCGCTGCGGGCGATGCTGACCTCCAGCGTCAACCTGCACGTCGCCGCGGTGGCCAACCGCTACCCGGCGCGGCACCCGGCGCTGCTGCCGGCCCGCTGCGGGCTGGCGGCCGGCGCCGCCATCTACGCCATGCGCGACGCCCTGCGGGCCCGCCGGGCGGTGGCGCTGGGCCGGCCGGTGGTCACGACCTTCGCCACGCTGTGGGACGAGCGGGCGCGGCGCTTCCGCAACGCCGAGCTGCCGCTGGGCACGTCGCTGGGCCGGGCGCTGGGCGTGGCCGCGCCGCCCGACGACCACTCGCTCGCGGCGGCCAAGCCCCGCGCCGCCTGCGACGGCTGCGGCCGCTGCCTGGCGGTCTGCCCGGCCCGGCTGGACCCGTCGCGGATCTACCGGCTGGAGCGCGACGGCGACCGCGGGGGACTGCAGGGGCTGCGGACCGGCGACTGCCTGGGCTGCGGCCTGTGCACCCACGCCTGCCCGGCCGGCCTGGACCTCTGCCAGCAGGTGGCGCTGGCCGGCGGGGCCGTGGCGGAGGCCGACCGGTGCTGATCCTGTCGCACCACCCGCACCGCCGGATGGCGCGCCGCGCGGCGGCCGAGCCGCTGGCGGCGGCGCTGGCGCTGGCGCCCCTGGCCGCGGCGGCGCTGTGGCTGTGGCCGGCCGGGTTCGGCCCGGCGCTGCTGGCGGCGCTGGCCGGGGGCGCGGGGACCGCGCTGGCGCTGCGGCGCCGGCGGATCGACGCCCAGTCGCTGGGCTGGTGCGCCTGGGAGGCGCTGGTGCTGGCCCTGCTGCTGCCGGCCGGGACCGCCTGGCACGCGCCCTTGCTGATGGCGGCCGGCGTGACGCTGGCCCGCACGCTGGCTGCGGACCGCGAGTTCCTGCCGCCGCTCAACGCGCTGGCGCTGATGGCCGGCGCCGCGGCGCTGTTCGCCGCGCCCGGGGCGCTGGAGCTGTCGGCGGGGGCGCCGGCGGCGCGCTGGGGCCTGGCCCGCGGCAATTTCCACTTCCTGACCGGCTGGGCGCCGCTGGCCGCCGCGCTGCTGGCCAGCGCGGCGCTGCGGTGGCACAGCCTGAAGCGGGCGATGGCCGGCTGGTTCCTGGGCTCGGCCGCGCTGGCCCTGGCGGTCTGGGGACTGGCGGCTCGGCCGCCGCTGGCGGCGGGCTGGCCGGCCCTGGCGGCGCAGGCGGCGCTGTTCGCCGCGATCACGCTGGTGGCCGACCCCCGGGCGACGCCGCTGTCGGGCCGGGCCCAGGCCGGGGCGGGGTCGGTGGCCGGGATCGTCTTCGCGCTGTTCGCCCTGCGGGGCCTGCACTACCAGGGCCTGCTGTTCGGCGCGCTGGCCGGCAGCCTGCTGACCCCGCTGCTGGACGACCGCGCGGCGCGGGGCTGACCCCGCCCCACCCGGTCCCTCCCCGAACGCGTTCGGGGAGGGGCAGGGTGGGGTCACGGCGGCGGAAAACTGTCGGGCCCGGCTGGTACCATACTGGCATCAACGCAACGATGAACATAGGACACGGGAGCGCACCACCATGGCGGAAGCAACGGGCGAGAAGGGCAAGGCGCTCGACCTGGCGATGTCCCAGATCGAGAAGCAGTTCGGCAAGGGGTCGATCATGAAGTTCGGG
>JALOPJ010000194.1 GCA_025453955.1 Candidatus Edwardsiibacteriota bacterium | reverse complement strand
GATCGGCGCTGGTTCACGGCCGCTTCCCGGTCACCGCGTGCACCCGGATGTCGCCCAGGAACTCGGACGACAGGTTCTCCATCTGGCCGGTGGCGCGGCGGATCCCGGAGACGAACGCGTTGTACGCCATCGAGGCCGGGATGGCCACCACCAGTCCGGCGATGGTGGTGATCAGCGCCTCGGCGATGCCCGGCGCCACCACCTGGATGCTGGTGCTGCCGAAGCGCTTGATGTCGACGAAGGCGATCATGATGCCCCATACCGTCCCCAGCAGCCCGATCAGGGGCGACACCGCGGCGATGGTGGCCAGCGACACCAGCCGGCCCGACAACGTCTCCCCCTGCTCGGCGATCTCCCGCTCCATCGCCGCCTGGATGTTGGGCAGCACCTCGGGCTGGACGTCGAGCGCCCCGCCGCCGGACAGTCGCCGGGCCTCGGCCAGGCCCTCGGCCAGCACCTGGAACACCGGCGAGCCGGGCACCGCCGCCGCGAAGGAGTCCTCGATCGTGCGCCGCGACTTGAACCGCTCCAGGAACGTCCGGTTGGCGGCCAGGGCGTCGCGGATCATCCGGCGCTTGTGGAACACCACGGTCCACAGCGCGGCCATCACCAGGTTGGTGAACAGGTCATAGCCGAAGACCATGCCGATGGCGCTGCCGCGGGGGAGGGTCGCAAGCATCGTCCGCCTCGTTTCTTAAGTTGCCGCCGTCCGCGCCGGGGAACGAAACCGGGGGCACCGCCGCGCCCCCGTTTGACCGGAATGACCGCCGCTGGCTTCGCCTCAGGGGGTTGTCCGCCCATGGTTGATCGCCTGACGGCATCCGCCATCGGTCGTCGTGGCGCTGGCATTCATGATATTTTTACTATAACGCAACGGCCGGCGGTTTGTCAAGCGAAATCGGCGCACCTCCGAACGGTACATAAAACGGAAGGCCCGTGCGTCACCGCACGGGCCTTCCGGGAAAACCCCAGGCTTACTTCTTGCGCCGGCTGGGCGACTTGATCTCCCAGTCCACCACGATCGCCGCCACGATGAAGATCGACGAGTAGGTGCCGAACACCAGGCCGAACAGCAGCGGCTTGGTGAAGTCCTGCAGGATGTGGCCGGAGAACAGCTGCAGCGCCACCAGCACCAGGAACACCGATACCGCGGTGATCATGGTCCGCGACAGGGTCTCGTTGATGCTGCGGTTGACCAGCGCCGGGAAGTCGTCCTTGTGCGACTTGCGGACGTTCTCGCGGATGCGGTCGGCCACCACGATCGAGTCGTTGATCGAGTAGCCGACGATGGTCAGCAGCACCGCCACCGACTGCAGGTTGAACTCCATGCCGGTGACCGAGATGAAGCCGACCGTGCAGATCACGTCGTGGAACAGCGAGATGATCGCCGCCACGCCGAACCGGAAGTCGAACCGGAACGCCACGTAGATCAGGATCAGCATCAGCGCCACCAGCACCGCCAGCGTCGCCTTGCCCTGCAGCTCGCGGCCGACCTTGGGCCCGACCGTGTCGTCGCTGTCGATGGTCACGGGATTGTCCGGGAATTGCCTGGCCAGCGCCCCGACGATGGCCGCGGTGACCGGCCCGCCGCGGGCCGCTTCCGCCTTCCCGGCGAACGCGGCCCGGGCCTTCTTGTCCGGGCTGAGGTCGACCTGGCCGCGGGCGGTGACGAACAGCGTCACCTCGCAGGACGCTCCCCAGTTGCCGCCGGCGTCCCGGCCGTAGACGGCCAGCGAGTGCTGGGAGCCGGCGCCGAACCTGTCGGCCGGCACCACCACCCAGAAGCTGCCTTCCGGCTTGTTGGGCTCGGGCGGCATCGGCGTCTTGTTGGCCAGCCCGTCGATGGCGCACCAGGCGCTGTCGACGCGGGCGCCGCCCCTGCCGGCGTCGCTGATCAGCGCCCGCACCACCACCTGCGAGGCGCCGGCGGTGGGGTTGGGCGTGACCTCGATCCGCACCACCTGCGGCCCGCTGGTGTCGGCCACCGTCACCGACTGCTTGCGCCCGGTGCGGATCAGGAAGGAGTTCTTGATGGTCTCCGTGTCCTTCAGCTTCGAGATCTCGGCTCCCGCCATGTTGGCGTCGGCCAGGGCCCGCCGCACCTCGTCGGTCTCGATCGGCTGGTCGAAGTGCACCTGCAGCAGGGTGCCGCCGGTGAAGTCGACGCCCAGCTTGAGGCCGCCCTGCAGCGCCACCGAGACGATGGCGACCGCCATCACGATGATCGAGAACAGGTACGCCTTATACCGGTTGGGGATGAAGGGAAACTGCGGAACGTCCTTGAATATCGAGATCATGTTCGCGGCTCCTTAAATGTACAGCTTGGTGACGTTCCAGCGGATCGTGATCCAGTCGAAGATCATCCGCGTCACCACCACCGCCGTGTACATCGAAACCAGCAGCCCGATGATCAGCGAGACGGCGAAGCCCTTGACCGGGCCGGTGCCGAACAGCAGCAGGGCGATGGCGGCGAAGAACACCGTGGCGTTGGAGTCGAGGATGGTGCGGAAGGCCTTGTCGTAGCCGGCCTCGATCGACGCCCGCACGGTCTTGCCGGTGACCAGCTCCTCGCGGATCCGCTCGAAGATCAGCACGTAGGTGTCGACCGCCATGCCGATCGTCAGCGCCACGCCGGCGATGCCCGGCAGGGTCATGGTGAACCGGAACGCCGCCATCACGGCCAGCAGCATCAGCATGTTGAACACCAGGGCGACGTTGGCGATCAGCCCCGCCAGGCTGTAGTAGAAGAGCAGGAACAGCACGACCGCCGCGCTGCCGATGATGGTGGCCTTGACGCCGTTGGTGATGGAGTCCTGGCCCAGCGTCGGCCCCACCGAGCGCTCCTCGATGATGTCCACCGGCGCCGGCAGGGCGCCGGCCCGCAGGATGATGGCCAGGTCGCGGGCCTCCTCGGTGGTGCCGTTGGAGCCCATCTCGATCTGGCCGCTGCCGTCGGGGATC
>JALOPJ010000087.1 GCA_025453955.1 Candidatus Edwardsiibacteriota bacterium | reverse complement strand
AGGTGCCGCCCGGCGTGCTGATCCGGAAGAACGTGGCCTGCCCGTTCTCCAAGAAGGGCCAGGTGCTGCGCTGCCTGATCGAGGGCGCCAGGGACCACCGGGACAAGGAGCTGATCGACGGGCTGAAGCTGTCCTTCGGCCGCGACTGGGTGCAGGTGATCCCCGACCCCTACCGCGAGCTGTTCCACGTCAACGGCGAGGCCGACACCCGCGACAGGGCCGAGCGGCTGGTGGACGAGCACCTGGCGAAGATCGAGCGCTGCCTCAAAGGGTAACGGCGGGACCAGCATCATGTACGGCAGGCAGACACCGGTCCCGGCGGCGCTGAAGCTGAAGCGCCAGAAATGGTGGCAGGCCGCCGCCGGCGACGGCATCGGTCCGGCACACTGACCGGATTTTCCCAGAGCACAAAGCACCGCGCTTTTCGGCTCGGTGCTTTTCGTTTGATACACCAGGGAGGGACGGACCATGAACCGCTGCATATCCCTGACCGCGGCACTGATCGTGTCGCTCGGTGCGATCTGCCAGGCCGCGGACAACTTCACCTTCGTGATCTTCTCCGACCGCACCGGCGGGGCCGACCAGCCGGTGTTCGAGCGGGCGGTGGCCGAGATCGCGCTGCTCAAGCCCGATTTCGTCGTGACGGTGGGCGACCTGATCCAGGGCTACGCGGCCAACGACGTGCGGGCCCGGCAGTGGGACTCGACGCTGGCCGTGATGCGGCGGATCCCCTGCCCGGTGTACTACGCGCCCGGCAACCACGACATCGGCGACGTGGAGTCGGCCCGGCTGTTCTTCGAGAAGACCGACCGGCCGCCCTACTACTCGTTCGACAAGGGCAACTCGCACTTCATCGTCCTCAACACGGCGGTGCCGGAGTCCTACGACCAGCTGGACCTGCACCAGAAGCGCTGGCTGGAGCGTGACCTGCTGTCCAGCCAGGCCCGGCAGCACCGCTTCGTGTTCATGCACAAGACGTTCTGGCTGACCGGCGCCGCGGCCGACCCGGCCACGGACCCGATGCACCAGCTGTTCAAGAAATACCGCGTCACCGCAGTGTTCTGCGGCCACGGCCATACGTACGTCAGCCAGGTGATCGACGGTATCCGCTACGCCGAGATCGGCGCCACCGGGGCCAATTTACGAGATACCTACAACGTCGGGCTGGGTGTCTTCAACCAGTACGCCATCTGCCGGATCCGGGGCGACCGGTTCGACTACGCCGTGGCCGAGGTCGGGCACCTGCACGGGCCGGAGCTGATGACCTACGCCGACATGCTGACGTGGGACAAGATCGCCGGCAGCCAGGTGCAGGCGGTCGCGACGGTGCGGGAGGGCCGCCCGGTGAAGAAACTGACGGCCCGGATCACCATCGTCAACAGCAGCGACCGGCCGCTGGCCGACACCCTGCGCTGGACGGTGCCGTCCAACTGGACGCTCAAGCGGACGGCGCTGCCGCTGGCGATCGGCCCGCACGACACATCGCGGACAGACGTCGAATTCCAATGCAGAGGACAGCTCTACCCGCTGCCGACGTTCACGTACCGTTACCCGTTCGGCGATGGCAAACATGTCGACTTCGACCAGCCGCTGGCGGTGGCCCGAGTCCTGTCCTGCCCATCCGCGGCGGCTGTGCCGCTGGCCGCCGGCTTCGGCGCGGGAGTCTGGGCCGAGGCGCCCCCATTGTCGGCGTTCTCCTACTACGACGGCGAACCGACCAGGGTCGAGCGCACCGAGGTGCGGTTCCTGCACGACGGCGCCAACCTCTATTTCGCGGCCCGCTGCGTCGACGGGAAGATGGACAGCCTGCGGGTCATGACGGCCAAGCGCGACGATCCGGTGCATCAGGACGACTGCATCGGACTGCTGCTGTCGCCCGACGGCAAGGACCTCTACCAATTCTACGTCAACCCGGCCGGCAATGTCTGGGACCAACGGATCGAGCCGGTCAGCGGCAAACAGGACCTGTCCTGGAACGGCGCCTACGAGATCAGGACCGGCCGGGACGATGACGGCTGGACCGTTTCCATGCGCATCCCGCTGGCTGACCTGGGCGTGGCCGACCCCGCGGCGTTGAAGGAACTGGCCGTCAACATCCGTCGCAAGCAGCAGCGGCTGGGTTCGGCATTCTGGATCCCGGAATGGAACTACGCGCCCCAGCGGTTCGGCCGGCTGGAACTGCAGTAATCGACCGACAGCAACCCGAAAGGCAGCCATGTCCGACCTCGAGCACACCGTTCCGGAGCGCGCCGACCGGCTGAAGAAGCTGGAGCAGCTGCGCGCCATGGGCGTCGAGCCCTATCCCATCACGTATCCGGTGGACACCCTCGCGGCGCAGGTGCTGGCCGATCCCGAGAAGTACATCAGCGAAGCCGCGCCCCACGCGCTGGCCGGGCGGATCGTCGCCTACCGCAGCCACGGCAAGTCCGCGTTCATCCACCTGCTGGACGACAGCGGCAGGATCCAGGCCTACGTCAAGAAGGACGTGGTCGGCGACGCGGCGTTCGCGGCCTTCGCGCTGTTCGACATCGGCGACTTCATCGGGGTCAAAGGCCCGGTGTTCCGCACCCGCACCGGCGAGGTGACGGTCGAGGCCCGTGAGGTCACGTTGCTGTCCAAGTCGCTGCTGCCGCTGCCGGAGAAGTTCCACGGCCTGCAGGACACCGACACCCGCTACCGCAAGCGCTACCTGGACCTGATCGCCAACCCGGAGGTCAAGCAGCTGTTCGTCAAGCGGACGAGGTTCGTCAAGGCGCTGCGCGACTTCATGGACGAGCACGGCTTCATGGAGGTGGAGACGCCGGTGCTGGAGCGCATCCCCGGCGGCGCCGACGCCGCGCCCTTCGTCACCCACCACAACACGCTGGACATCGACCTTTACTTACGGATCTCGCTGGAGCTGCACCTCAAGCGGCTGATCATCGGCGGCTACGGCAAGGTCTACGAGATCGGCCGGGTGTTCCGCAACGAGGGCATGAGCCCGCAGCACCTGCAGGAATTCACCCTGATGGAGTGCTACTGGGCCTATGCCGACTACCGGCAGCTGATGGATTTCATCGAACGGATGTACTGCCGGATGCTGGAGGCGGTCAACGGCTCGCTCAAGGTCGACTACCAGGGGACGACGCTGGACTTCACGCCGCCCTGGCCGCGGCTGGACTACCGCCAGCTGCTGGTCGAGCACGCCGGCGTCGATCTCAACCAGTGCCCCACTCTGGAATCACTGATCCCGAAATTGAGGGAGAAGGGCATCGAGCCCGATCCCAAGCTGGGCCGGGGCCGGCTGATCGACCAGCTCTACAAGAAGTTCGTCCGGCCCAGGCTGGTGCAGCCCTGCTTCCTGGTGGACCACCCGCTGGACATCTCGCCGCTGGCCAAGCGCCAGCCGGACCGTCCGGGCTACGTCCAGCGCTTCCAGGTGCTGCTCGCCGGCGCCGAGGTGGGCAACGCCTTCTCCGAGCTCAACGACCCGCTGGACCAGCGGGCCCGGTTCGAGGAGCAGGCCGCGCTGCGGGAGCGGGGCGACGCCGAGGCCCAGATGTACGACCGCGACTTCGTGGAGGCCATGGAGCACGGCATGCCGCCCTGCGGCGGCTTCGGCGTGGGCATCGACCGCTTCTTCGCCATCGCCACCAACTCCGAGACCGTGCGCGACGTGGTGTTCTTCCCGACCATGAAGCCGGAGAACTGATCTTTCAACCGTTGTTCGTTGTTTGTTGTCCGATGTTCGTTGTTTGTCGTTGGTTCCACTGATCAAGGCATTCGAACGAAGACCAACAACCAACGACCAAACGCCAATCACAGGGATTATGGGTTACGAGTTCTTCATCGCCCGCCGCCACCTGGGCGGCAAGCGGCGCACCGGGTTCATCTCGGTGATCTCCTTGCTGTCGCTGGCCGGCGTCACCGTGGGCGTGGCGGCCCTGTTGGTGGTGATCTCCGTGATGAACGGCTTCCAGGAGGAGCTGCGCTCCAAGATCCTGGGCGTCACCGCGCACGTCATCATCCTGCGGCACCAGAACGAGCCGATCGAGGATTACGAGCCGGTGGTGGCGGCGGTGCGGGCCAACCCCGAGGTGGTCAGCTGTTCGCCGTTCATCTACACCAAGAGCATGGTCGCGGTGGGCCGCCAGGTGGACGGGGTGGTGCTGCGGGGCATCGACCCGGCGCTGGAGACCGGCGTCACCGACGTGGCCCGCAACATCGTGGCCGGCGCGTTCGAGTTCGCCGCCGCCGCGGGGGAGCTGCCGCCGGTGGTGATGGGTATCGAGCTGGCGGACCGGCTGCGGGCCCACTTGGGAGACACCGTCACCGTGGCCTCGCCCCAGGCCGCCACGGCCACGCCGCTGGGGCTGATCCCCCGGGCGCGCCAGTTCCGGCTGGCCGGCATCTTCGACGCCGGGATGTACGAGTACAACTCGACGCTGGCCTACATCGGCCTGGCCGAGGCCCAGGAGTTCCTGCAGCTGGGCCACAGCATCACCGGGATCGAGGTCAAGGTGCGCGACCTCTACCAGGCGCCCCGCGTCGGCCGCGACATCGTGCGCTCGCTGGGCGCGCCCTACCGGGCCAACGACTGGATGCAGCTCAACTGGAACCTGTTCTCGGCGCTCAAGCTGGAGAAGACGGTGATGTTCCTGATCCTGGTGCTGGTGATCATGGTGGCGGCCTTCAACATCATCAGCAGCCTGATCATGATCGTGATCGAGAAGACCCGCGAGATCGGCATCCTCAAGTCGATGGGCGCCACCTCGCGCAGCGTGATGCGGATCTTCATGCTGGAGGGGTTGATCATCGGCAGCGGCGGCACGCTGATGGGGCTGGCGCTGGGCTACGGCCTGTGCCGCCTGCTGGCGCGCTACCAGTTCGTCCGCCTGCCCGCCGACGTCTACTTCATCAACAAGCTGCCGGTGCAGATGCAGGCCGCGGACTTCGCGCTGATCGCCGCGGCCGCGGTGGCCATCACCTTCCTGGCCACCATCTACCCGGCCTGGAAGGCCTTCCGGATGCAGCCGGTGGAGGCGATCCGATACGAATGACAACCGCAGAATGCTGAATGCCAGGTGACGAAGTGACCATGAAACGTCCCCTCCTGATGATCGTCAGCATGCTGCTGGCCGCGGCGCCCGGCCGCGCCTTCGAGCGGGTGTATTCGCTGGGCGACAAGATCGACGGCTCCAGGCTGATCGTGCTGGCGAAGGTCGCCGAGGTGCGGGAGCTGGCGCCGGCCAAGCGGCCGGCCGGCGAACAGGTGGTGGGCGACTACCTCTACCGGCTGGAGGTGCGCGACGTGCTGAAGGGCGTCGGCAAACCGCGCGAGGTCATCGTCATCCATTCGCCCGAGTTCCGCAGCGACAAGCGCTGCTACCTGCCGGACAGCCTGGTGATCGCCTTTCTCAACCCCAACGGGCTGTCGGACCGGTTCCTGAGGGCCTACCGGCTGGGGCGCCGCCCGTACCACCGGAACTTCGCCCAGCGCCAGGGGACGCTGGTGGTCGGCGACTCCACCGCGCCGCTCCACGCCGAGGCCATCCGCCGCTACCTGGCGGCCAAGCAGGCCAAGCCCCGCCAGCGGCCGGCCAAGTGGGCGGCCCTGCTCGACCTCGACGTCCCCGAGCTCAAGGAGAGCGCGCTGTCCGAGCTGACGGCCGCGCCCTACTACCCGGCCCGCGACGCCTTCATCACCTGCCTGGCCGACGAGAACCTGACCTCGTACGCCTGCAAGAACCTGGCCCTGCTCTCGCCCGACAGCCTGTACGACCGGCTGGACATGCTGCTGCTGCTGTCCAGGACGGACTCGCGGCGGGTGCGGGTCAACCTGCTGAAGTTGGTGGCGCCGCTGCGCGACGACCGGGTGTTCAAGCTGCTGCAGAAATCGCTCAAGGACGAGCAGTTCGAGGTGCGGGCCACGGCGGCCAAGGGGCTGGAACACTGGAACGACAAGAAGGCCGTCAAGTCGCTGAAGAAGGCGCTGGGCGACGAGGACGACTTCGTGCGCAACGCGGCGTATGAGGCCCTCACCAAGCAGGGCTTCAAGATCGAGCAGAAGGACGACGGCTACTACAGGATCATCTCGGAGCCCACGGTCAAGGACATACCGTGGCTGAAGTGACCGATCACCGCCACTCAGCGACCATCAGAAAGGACGATCGGATATCGGACTAATCCGTTAGTTTGAATCCCGAAGAAACCATGACCGACAAGAAGACCCGCAACATCGCCATCATCGCCCACGTCGACCACGGCAAGACGACGCTGGTGGACGCCCTGCTGCGCCAGTCCGGCACCTTCCGGGCCAACGAGGAGGTGCCCGAGCTGGTGATGGACTCCAACCCGCTGGAGCGCGAGCGCGGCATCACCATCTTCTCCAAGAACGCCTCGATCCACTACGGCGGCTACAAGATCAACATCGTGGACACGCCGGGCCACGCCGACTTCGGCTCGGAGGTGGAGCGGGTGCTGTCGATGGTCGACGGCGTGCTGCTGCTGGTGGACGCGGTGGACGGGCCGATGCCGCAGACCCGCTTCGTGCTGAAGAAGTCGCTGTCGCTGCACCTCAAGCCGATCGTGGTGATCAACAAGTGCGACCGCACCGAGGCCCGGCCCCACTGGGCGCTGGACCAGATCTTCGACCTGTTCGTCAGCCTGGACGCCACCGACGAGCAGCTGGACTTCCCCGTGGTCTACGCCTCGGCCAAGAACGGCACGGCCACCCTGGACCTGGCCCGGCCCTCGGCCGACGTCCAGCCGCTGTTCGACGCCATCGTCGGCAAGGTGCCGCCGCCGCCGGGCGACGAGTCCGAGCCGCTGCAGATGCAGGTCAGCAACATCGACTACAACGACTACGTCGGCCGGATGGCCATCGGCCGCATCCTGCACGGCGCGGTGCGCGCCTCCCAGCAGGCCGCCCGCATCCGCAAGGACGGCGCGGTGGTGACGGCCAAGGTCACCAGGCTCTACGGCTTCGAGGGGTTGAAGCGGGTGGAGCTGGAGCGGGCGGTGTCGGGCGACATCATCGCCCTGGCCGGCTTCGAGGACATCGACATCGGCGAGACCATCGCCGATCCCGACCAGCCGCGGGCCCTGCCCTACGTCGACGTCGACCAGCCCACCATCTCGATGGTGTTCGCGGTCAACAACAGCCCGTTCGCCGGGCAGGAGGGGCAGTACGTCACCTCGCGCCAGCTGCGGGAGCGGCTGTTCAAGGAGATGAAGGGCAACGTCGGCCTCAAGGTGGAGGAGACCGACGGTCCGGACTCCTTCAAGGTCTCGGGCCGGGGCGAGCTGCACCTGTCGATCCTGATCGAGACCATGCGGCGCGAGGGCTTCGAGCTGCAGCTGTCGCGGCCCGAGGTGATCATGCGGACGATCGACGGCGCCGAGTGCGAGCCGGTGGAGTACCTGATCATCGACGTCGACGACGCCTACACCGGCCCGGTGATGGAGAAGCTGGGGGCCCGCAAGGCCCAGATGCAGAACATGCATTCCGACGGCAAGGGCCGCACCCGGCTGGAGTTCACCGTGCCGGCCCGCGGCCTGATCGGCTTCCGCGGCCCGTTCATGACCGACACCCGCGGCACCGGCATCATGCACCACAACTTCCACGGCTACGAGCCGTACAAGGGCGCCATCTCCACCGTGGGCAACGGCGTGCTGGTGGCGATGGAGACCGGCGTGATCGCGGCCTACGCCCTGGACTCGGTGCAGGAGCGGGGCATGCTGTTCGTGGCGCCGGCCGACCGGGTGTACGAGGGCATGATCGTGGGCGAGCGGCCCAAGGAGACCGACCTGGTGGTCAACGTCTGCAAGACCAAGCGCCTGACCAACATGCGCAGCTCCACGGCCGACGAGGCCATCCGGCTGTCGCCGCCCAAGATCATGACGCTGGAGGAGGCGCTGGAGTTCATCGCCGACGACGAGCTGGTGGAGGTGACGCCCAAGTCGATCCGCCTGCGCAAGCGGATATTGACCGACATCGACCGGCGCCGCGCCCGGCGGGTCAGGCCCGAGGACCAGGAATAACCGTCGGGGCGTTCGGCCGATCCCCCAACCGGTCGACCCCACCCCAGCCCCTCCCCGTGCCGGAGAGGGGAACAACGCAGGGACGCATGCAAAGAATCCACCTCCGCAAGAACCAGGAGCGCCGCATCCGGGCCGGCCATCCCTGGGTGTTCTCCAACGAGATCTGGAAGCTGCCCGAGGGCCTGCGCCAG
>JALOPJ010000086.1 GCA_025453955.1 Candidatus Edwardsiibacteriota bacterium | reverse complement strand
TCGGCCAGCTCCAGCCCGTACCGCAGGTCGGGCTTGTCCGAGCCGAAGCGCCGCATCGCCTCGTGGTAGGTCAGCCGGGGGAACGGGGTCTGGAGCTTCACCCCTGCCGCCGCGCTGAAGACCTCGGCGAACATGCCCTCGACCAGCGCGAAGATGGCCTCCATCGTGGGGAAGCTCAGCTCGATGTCGATCTGTGTGTGCTCGGGCTGGCGGTCGGCCCGCAGGTCCTCGTCGCGCAGGCAGCGGGCGATCTGGAAGTACTTGTCGAACCCGGACACCATCAGCAGCTGCTTGTAGATCTGCGGCGACTGGGGCAGGGCGTAGAACTTGCCGTGCTGGGTGCGGCAGGGCACCACGTAGTCTCGCGCGCCCTCGGGCGTGCTCTTGGTCAGCAGCGGCGTCTCTATCTCCAGGAATCCCCGCTGGTGCAGGTAATCCCTGATGGCGTGGATGAACTCGTGGCGCAGGATGATGTTCCTGGCCAGGGCCGGCCGCCGCAGGTCCAGGTAGCGGTGCCTGAGCCGCAGCTCCTCGGAGGCCGTGGTGGCGTCCTCGATCATGAACGGCAGGGTGGCCGAACTGCTAAGGACCTTTAGCTCCCTCGCCAAAACCTCGACCTCGCCGGTGGGCATCTGGGCGTTGGCCTGGCCCTGCGGCCGCGCCCGCACCAGGCCCCGGACCGCGATCACGAACTCGAACTTCAGTTCCTTGGCGCGCAGCTCCAGCTCCCGGTCCTGCGCCGGGTCGAACATCACCTGGGCGACGCCGTAGCGGTCGCGCAGGTTGACGAACAGGAACCCGCCGTGGTCGCGGGTGCGGTGCACCCAGCCGCAGAGGGTCACTTCGTGACCGATGTCCGTTGCGCGCAGTTCCCCGCAGGTGTGCGTGCGCTGCCAGTCGCCGAGGGTCTCGAGTTTCAGACTATCTTGCATTTTGCAATCTTCATTTTGCATTCTTCATTTCTCGAAACCCGCCTCGTCCCAGACCTCGTAGGCCTTGCGTACGTGCGGTATCGTTATCGAACCGCCGACGACCAGCGCGATGTTCATCGTCTCGTCGAACTCCGCCTGTGTCACGCCCAGCTTCTTGCACTGGATCACGTGGTAGGTGATGCAGTCGTTGCAGCGCAGCACGGTGGAGGCGCACAGGCCCAGCAGCTCCTTGGTCTTGGCCGGCAGGGCGCCGTCCTGGTAGGCCGCGCTGTCCAGGTTGAAGAACCGCTTGATGCCCACGTTGCCGGTCGCCAGGATCCGGTCGTTCATCTTGGAACGGTAGGCGTCGAACTCGTGGATATGCGTGCCCATTATCCCCCCGCGAAAAACGCGAAAAATACGCGAAAACCTATTTCTTTCTCTGGAGGATGATCCGCTCGTACTCGAGTCTGGGATAATGGCCGAAATTGACGAGCAAACCCAGCTGAAACCCAGAGCCATTCAGATAATTGAGCAACTGCGCACGGTGTTCGTTGATCAATTGGGACACCGCCTTGATCTCAACGATGATCTTGTCGAAACAGATATAATCCGGTTGGTACTTTTACTTCAGTTCCTGTCCCTGATATTGCAGGGTCAGCATCTGCTGGGCGGAAAAAGGAATGCCACGTTTCTTGAATTCTATTGCGAGACATTCCTGATAGACACCCTCGAGAAAACCGCTGCCCATCGTTTTATATGCCTGAAAGCAAGCACCGATGATAGCAAAACATTCTTCTTTGTATAAAAGCTTCTCACCCATTTTGCGCCTTTTCGCGCCTTTCGCGGGGGATGGTCCTCACCCCTGGCAGGAGCACTCGCAGTAGGCCTCGATGTTGTCGGCCAGCTCGGCGAAGGGGACCTCCCGCTGCCCGTGCGTGTCCATGTCCTTGAGCGACGCGGCCCCCTTGGCCAGCTCGTCGTCGCCGATCACCAGCACGTAGCGGGCGTTGATCCTGTTGGCCTCGCGCAGCTGGGCCTTGAGGCTGCGGCCCTGCAGGTCCTGCTCGCAGGCGTAGCCCTTGCCCCGCAGCATCCCGCACAGCTCGGCCGCCTTGTCGGACGCCGCCGTGCCCAGCGCGGCGACGTAGATGTCCGGCCGCGGCCCGTCCGGCACCGCCACGCCCTGGTTCCGCATCGCCAGCAGGAACCGCTCCAGCCCGGCGCCGAACCCCACGCCCGGCGCCGGGTCGCCGCCCAGCTGCTCGACCAGCCCGTCGTAGCGCCCGCCGCCGCCCAGCGCGTCCTGCGCGCCCAGGTGCTGGGAGGCCACCTCGAAGGCGGTGCGGGTGTAGTAGTCCAGCCCCCGCACCAGCGTCTTGTCGATGGCGAACGGGACGCCCAAGCCCTTGAGCAGGGCCTTGACCCGGTCGAAGTGAGCGGCGCAGGCCGGGCACAGGCAGTCGGTCATGGCCGGCGCGTCCTGCACCCGGTCGCGGTCGGCCTTGCAGTCCAGGATCCGCAGCGGGTTGCGCTCGATGCGCTCCCGGCAGTCGCCGCACAGCGTGTCCAGCCTGGGCCGGAAGTGGGCGACCAGCGTGTCGCGGTAGGCCGGCCGGCAGGCCGGGCAGCCCACGGAATTGAGCCGCAGGGTCAGGCCCGACAGGCCCAGCCGCGCCAGCGTGGTGAACAGCAGGGCGATCACCTCGGCGTCGGCCAGCGGGCTGTCCGTGCCGACGATCTCGGCCCCGAACTGGGTGTGCTGGCGCAGGCGGCCGGCCTGGGGTCGTTCGTAGCGGAACATCGGCGCCAGGTAGAACACCTTGACGCAGGGCGACTCCTTCAGCGCGCTGTGCTCGACCAGGGCCCGGATCACCGGCGGCGTGCCCTCGGGCCGCAGGGTCAGCGAGCGGCCGCCCTTGTCGGTGAAGGTGTACATCTCCTTCTGCACGATGTCGGTGGCCTCGCCGGTGCCCTTGACGAACAGCGCGGTGTCCTCGAAGACCGGCGTGCGGACCTCGCGGAACCCGAAGGCCCGCGCCTGCCGCCGCACCACCGACTCGACGTGCTGCCAGGCCGCCGCTTCGGCCGGCATCACGTCATAGGTGCCCTTGATCGCCTGGTACTTCGCCATGCTCGTTCCTCCCACGGATGAACTGCGCCAGCCCCAGCCCGGCCAGGGCGCCGAACAGGTCGGTCACATAATCGTACGGATAGGTGTGCCGTCCCGGCACCATCAGCTTGTGCCCCTCGTAGGCCGCGGCCATCGCCGCCGAGACGGCCAGCGTCAGCCAGCAAGCCCGCCGGGCATCCGCGCCGTGCCGCGCCAGCGGCCGGTACAGCAGCAGGCCGAAGCCGGCGAACTGGACCAGGTGGAACACCGCGTCCCATCCCTCCAGCAACGCCGGCGGCCGCAGCCGGGGGATCGACGAGAAGGCGACCATCAGCGCCGTCCACGCCGCCCAGGGCGCCCAGACGGTCCACCGCCTCACTTGGCCTCGGCCCGCTCGACCTGCGACAGCACGGCCAGCGCCGCCGCGGCGTCCGGCGCCCGCAGCAGCTGCTCGCGGATGCCCTCGCGGTTGAGGATGCGCGATACCAGGGCCAGCGCCCGGACGTGGTCGGCCACGATGCTGCCGGGCGTGGCGATGAAGAAGAAGATCTGCACCGGCAGGCCGTCCAGCGAGCCGAACTCGACGGACTGCCGGGCGATGCCGAAGGCCGCGGCCATCCGCTTGACGCCCTTGGCCCGGCCGTGGGGGATGGCCACGCCCTTGCCGATCCCGGTGGACATCAGGCCCTCGCGTTCCAGGGCCGAGGCCAGCAGTTCCGCGGGGTCGTCCGCCAGCCCGGCCGCCGCCAGCGTGTCCACCAGCTCCTTGATGATGCCGTCCTTGGTCGTCGCCGACAGCGGCAGCTTGACGCACTCCGGCGACAGGATATCACCGATCTTCATCGCACCCTCTCTCGGTTTCGTTCAACAGATCCGCGGCAGGGCCTCGCCCTCCAGCATCAGCAGCGGCCGGTGGGCGCCCAGCGCCGTCCGCAGTGCGACCCCCGCCCCGGTCCCCACCGTCCCGATCACCGCGGCGTCGCGGCCGTCGCGGCGCCCCCGCATCGCCGCCAGCAGCGCGCCGGCCGCGCCGGGATCGGCGACCGCCACCAGCTTGCCCTCGTTGGCGCAGTACAGCGGGTCCAGCCCCAGCATCTCGCAGGCCCCGCGCACCTGCGGCCGCACCGGCAGCCTCGGCTCCTCGACCGTGATCGATACCCGAGACTGGCCGGCGATCTCGTTCAGCGTCGTGGCCAGGCCGCCCCGGGTGGGGTCGCGCAGCACGCGCACGCCGCCCGCGCCCAGCATCGCGCGCACCAGGTCCGCCAGCGGCGCGACGTCGCTGGCCAGGTCCCCCGACAGCCCGAACCCGTGGCGGGCGTTCATCACCGCCACGCTGTGGTCGCCCAGCGTGCCGCTGACGATCACGGCGTCGCCGGGCCGGGCGTTGGCCCCGGAAATGTCGACCCCGTCCGGGATGACGCCGATGCCGGAGGTATTGATGAACAGCCCGTCGCAGGCCCCCCGGTCCACCACCTTGGTGTCGCCGGTGGCGATCGACACCCCGGCCTCGGCGGCCGCCGCGGCCATCGAACCGGCCGCCTGATCCAGGTCGGCCAGCGGGAACCCCTCCTCGATGATGAACCCGGCCGACAGCAACAGCGGCCGCGCGCCCTTCATCGCCAGGTCGTTGACCGTGCCGCACACCGCCAGCCGGCCGATGTCGCCGCCGGGGAAGAACAGCGGCTTGACGGTATAGGAGTCGGTGGTGAATGCCATTCTGCATTCAGAATGCTGGATCCTGAATTCCGCGGAATCGTCGCCCTGCCGCAGCCACTCGTTGTCGAACCGCCGGCGGAAGACCCGTTCGATCAGCTCGTGCGACAGCCGGCCGCCCGAGCCGTGGGCCAATGTGACGATCTCCCCCTGCTGCGCCATGATGCCCCCGCCGTTCACGCGGCGACGCCGTACTTGTACCAGGCGGCGCAGGCGCCCTCGCTGGACACCATGCAGGGTCCCACCGGCCGCGAGGGCGTGCACGACGTCCCGAAGTGGCCGCACTGGTCGGGCCGCGCCAGCCCCATCATCACCTGGCCGCAGCGGCAGCCCTCCGGTTCCGGGGCCGGGACCACGGTGACCGGGAATTTCCGCGACGCGTCGAACGCGGCGTACGGCTCCCGGAATCCCAATCCCGACCTCGGTAGCGCGCCGACGGCGCGCCACACCGCGTCCACCGGCTGGAACACGCGGTCCAGCAGGCGCAGCGCCTCGGGATTGCCGGCCTCGGGCACGCCGCGCCGGTACTCGTTGGCGATGCCGGTCCGGCCGGACTCCCGCTGTTCCAGCAGCAGGGCGATGGCCTCGAGGATGTCCAGCGGCTCGAAACCGGCGATGGCGCAGGGCGTACGGTAGCGCTCGGCGATGAAGCGGTACGGCCCGGTGCCGATGATGGCCGAGACGTGGCCCGGCAGCAGCAGCCCGTCGACCGCCGCCCCGGCGCCCGACAGCACGGCCTCCAGCGCCGGCGGCACCAGCTTGAAGGCCGGGTAGACCGAGAAGTTCCCCAGGCCGTCGCGCTCGGCCTCGAGCACCGTCGCGGCGATGGTGGGCGCCGTGGTCTCGAACCCCACGCCGGCGAACACCACCTGCCGGCCGGGATTGGCGGCCGCGATCGCCAGGGCGTCCAGCGGCGAGTACACGGTGCGCACGTCGGCGCCGCCGGCCTTGGCCCGCCCCAGGCTGCCGGCCGATCCCGGCACCCGGACCATGTCGCCGAAGGTGGCCGTGATCACGCCGTCCAGACTCGCGATGGCGATCATCCGGTCGATGTCGGCCAGCGCCGTGACGCAGACCGGGCAGCCGGGCCCGGACAGCAGCGTGATGCTGGCGGGGATCAGGCCGCGGATCCCGTGCTGGGCGATGGCCATGGTGTGCGTGCCGCAGACCTCCATCAGCGCGGCCGGCCGGCCGGCCAGCCGCGCGATGCGCGCGACCAGCCCGGCGGCCAGGGCCGGATCGCGGAAGCGGTCGGGGTCGAACTGCGCCATGGCCGCCGGTCAGCTGATGGTGATCCCGGTCTGTTCCAGCAGCCGGTAGGTCTCCTCGGCCTCGGCCGGGTCGATCCGCTGGATGGCGAAGCCGGCGTGCACCAGCACGAATTCGCCCACCGCGGCATCGGGCAGCAGCGCCAGGCCGATCCGCTTCTTCAGGCCGCGGATGTCGACCTCGGCCCGGCCGCCGTCGACCGCTTCGATCTTCGCTGGGATGGCGAGGCACATGGTCGGTCCCTATCGAGGTTGGGCGAGGGCCCGGAGCTGGCCCAAGGCGATGCCGCCGTCGTTGGCCGGCACCTGGCGGTTGACGAGCACCCGGAATCCCCCGGCGGAGAGCCGTGCCGCCAGGCGCTCCAGCAGCAGCCGGTTCTGGAACACGCCGCCGGACAGGGCCGCGGTGGCGATCCCGGTGCGCAACCTAATATTATCGCACATCGTCGCGGCAAAGTCAATTACGGTATTGTGGAACCGGGCGGCACAGACCGACGGCGCGACGCCGCTGCGGCGGTCGGCCACCAGCTGCGTCCAGAGCGTTTCCAGCGAGACCACGCCGCCGGCGATGCCGTACTCGTACCGCTCCCGCACGTCCGGGTCGCTGGCCTGTTCCAAAGCGATGGCGGCCTGGGCCTCGAAGCTGATGGTGCCGCGGAGCCCCAGCAGGGCGCTGACCGCGTCGAACAGCCGGCCCAGGCTGGAGGTCATCACCACGTTGGCGCCGGATCCGGCCTGGGCGGCGATCACCCCGAGCTCCGCCCGCTGCCCGGGCGCGAACAGGTCGCCGGGCACCTCCCCCAGCAGCCGCTGGCAGTAGGCCGCCGCGATCCGGTACGGTCGCCTGATGGCCGCCTCGCCGCCCGGCAGCGGCAGGTACTCCAGGTGCCCGGCGCGCGACAGCCCGCAGTTCCCGGGGCCGGCGCCGTCATCGCTGACGAAGAACTCCCCCCCCCACACCGCGCCGTCGTCCCCGTAGCCGGTGCCGTCGAAGGCCACGCCGATCACCGGCCCCGTCCAGCGGTGGTCGGCCAGCACGCTCAGGACGTGGGCCCGGTGGTGCTGCACCGCCCGGGTGGGGATCCCCTGGCGGCGGGCCCAGCGCGTGCCCAGGTAGTCGGGATGGCAGTCGTGGACGATGACCTCCGGGTCGATCCCGAACCAGCGCCGGTACTTGCCGACCATCTCCTCGAAGAACGACAGCGTCTCCAGGCTGGTGAGCTCGCCGATGTGCTGGCTGACGAACGCCCGCCGCCCCATGCCCAGCGCGAAGCAGTTCTTCATCTCGCCGCCCGTCGCCAGCGCCGGCGGCACCGCGGCGGGCAGGTCGATCGGGTTGGGCGCGTAGCCGCGGGCATGCCGTACGACCTGGACCGGCGGCGTGGATCCGTCCTCGGCTGCGGCGCCCACGATGGCGATGGAGTCGTCGCAGCGGTTGACGATGCCCCGATCGTGCGTCAGGAACCGGTCGGCGATCCCGGCCAGCGCCGCCAACGCCTCGCCGTCGTCGGCGATCACCGGCAGGTCCTGGGGGTTGGCCGAGGTCATCACCAGCGCCGGGCAGGCCGGGTCCGCCGCCCGCAGCTCGCGGAACAGCAGGTGGTGGAGCGGGGCGTAGGGCAGCATCACGCCCAGGTAGCGGTTCTGGGGCGCGACCAGGTCCGGCAGCAGGCGGCGGCTGCGCAGCAGCACGATCGGCGCCTGGGGCGACGCCAGCAGCGCGGCCTCGGCCTCGCTGACCTGGCACAGCCGCCGGGCGGCCTCCAGGTCCGGGCACATCACCGCCAGCGGCTTGTCGGGCCGGCCCTTGCGCTCCCGCAGCGCCGCGATGGCGCCTTCGTTCGCCGCATCGCAGGCCAGGTGGTAGCCGCCGATGCCCTTGATCGCCACGATCGAGCCGTCCCGCAATGCTGCCGCGCCGCGGATGACGGCCTCGCTGCCAGTGGCCAGCACCGCGCCGACGACGTCCCGGAATGCGACGGCCGGCCCGCAGGCCGGGCAGGCGATGGGCTGGGCGTGGAAACGGCGGTCGGCCGGGTCGTCGTACTCGCGCCGGCAATCCGGGCACATCGCGAATTCCCGCATCGAGGTGCCGGGCCGGTCGTAGGGCGTGCCGTCGATGATCGAGAACCGCGGGCCGCAGTTGGTGCAGTTGATGAACGGATAGCCGCGGCGGCGATCAGTCGGGTCCGCCAGCTCGCGCAGGCAGTCGC
>JALOPJ010000085.1 GCA_025453955.1 Candidatus Edwardsiibacteriota bacterium | reverse complement strand
GCGGGACGCGGTGGTGCCCAACGCCGTGGGCGTGGACATCGGCTGCGGCATGTGCGCGGTGCGGACCTCGCTGCGGGAGATCGACCGCGACGCGCTGACCACGGTGCTGGCCGGCGTCCGCTCGCGGGTGCCGCTGGGCTTCGCCCACCACAAGCAGCGGCAGGAATGGTCCGGGTTCGACCGCGCGCCCGATGTCCCGGTGATCCAGCGGGAGCTGGACGCCGCGCGCTTCCAGCTGGGCACCCTGGGCGGTGGCAACCACTTCATCGAGCTGCAGCGCGGACCGGACGGGGCCGTCTGGATCATGCTGCACTCGGGCTCGCGCAACTTCGGCCTGAAGGTGGCGGAAGAATACCACCGCCAGGCGCGGCGGCTGTGCGACTCGCGCGGCTGGCGGCTGTCCGACCCCGACCTGGCCTACCTGCCGATGGACACCCGCGAGGCGACGGACTATCTGGCCGCGATGAACTTCGCGCTGGAGTTCGCGAAGGAGAACCGCTTCCGCATGGTCGAGGCCGTCAAGCAGGCGATGCTCGATGTCCTGCCGGCCTCGTTCGGCGAGACCATCAACATCCACCACAACTACGCGGCGGTCGAGCGGCACTACGGCGCCGAGGTGGTCGTCCACCGCAAGGGCGCCACTGCCGCGGCCGCGGGCCAGACCGGGCTGGTCCCCGGCTCCCAGGGCGCGCCCAGCTACGTGGTGCGCGGCAAGGGCAACCCCGAGTCGTTCATGTCCTGCTCCCACGGCGCCGGCCGGCGGATGGGCCGCAACCAGGCCCGGCGACAGTTGGACCTGGAACAGGAACAGCGGCGGCTGGAGGAGCGCGGCATCATCCACTCCCTGCGCGGGGTCAAGGACCTGGACGAGGCGGCCGGCGCCTACAAGGACATCGCGCAGGTGATGCGCGACCAGCAGGATTTGGTCGAGATCGTGACCGAGCTGACGCCGCTGGCGGTGATCAAGGGGTAAGAAGAGTTTTACGCTCAGCATAAAGTAACATGACAATGAGATACGCATACTTAGTACTCGCATTGCTATTTGTTGCCTGCAATACCAAGCAACCCGGCGACAAAGCGACATCGATTCAAGAGAACTCCCACCAGGGGGAATTGGATTATCTCAAACGTAGAGATATGAATCTCGAATACTTCAATAACAAGGCTATTACCGATACGCTATACGAACAAATGAACGATTCCCTTATCGTTCTGGAAAAGTTGCTGCGAAACATTCTTAGCGATACCAAAATCGACAGCATCAATGTAAAAGGCAAAATAAACCTCGAGACACTATTCCCGCATGAGTTGGGATATGGGATGCTCGATGGTCTGATAACCCACAATCAATCCCTTCACGTTTTCTGTACAACCAAGATCATCTTCCTTGATTACTACAAGAATGATCCGGTGAATAAAACCGACGATCTTGCCCCCACGGAGTTAGAAGTATTTTTCAATGATGCATTTTGTGGTGGTCATGCATCTATCACGAATCTGACATCCTATCGTGTTGTTTCAACCAATGGAATTCAAGCTTATGGGATGATCGGGAACGTTGCACAAGATATTGGGCCGTATCTCCCAAATCATATGTATGTCTTCGTTTCGACCGACGATCACATCTATCTCATCCAAAAACCGATACGACACAAACTGCATGAATTGAGCATTTGTAAGAATGCATGGGACAGCTTGTATCGTCGATCGCGGGACAAGTACGATATGTATCGGGCATCGAACCGGACCGACAAATCATCAATGAAGGAGGCAACTGCTCTTGAAGAAAAGGCATGGCATGATTATTGTGAATGTTATCGAAAGAACTTTCAATATGATAAGCAGTTTCCATTGTTGAAGAAAGAGATCGACGAAATGGTAAAACACGAAGAAGCCCCGCTCATCGCGGGGCTTCTTCGTATCCTGGATTCCCGTTGACACGGGAATGACGGGTGGCATCAAGCGTCGTGCTTGATGCCCAGCTTGGCCTCCAGCTCGGCGATCCGCCGCTCCATCCGGTTGATCTTGTTGATGTACTCCGGCAGCATCATGGCCGCGGCCTCGCGCCGCCGGGCCTTGATGTGGTCCATCGCCGGGTAGCCCGAGACGTTCATGCCGTCGGGCACCGACTTGGTGATCCCGGCCTGGGCGCCGATCTTGACGTCGTTGCCGATCCGGATGTGGCCGTGGACCCCCACCTGCCCCGACATCACCACCCGGTCGCCCACCGTGGTGGAGCCGGCGATGGCGCTCTGGGCGATCAGCAGGGTGTCCTCGCCCACCGTCACGTTGTGGGCCACCTGCACCTGGTTGTCCAGCTTGGTGCCGCGCCTGATGGTGGTGGGGCCGAACACGCCGCGGTCGATGGTGCAGGCGCAGCCGACCTCGACGTCGTCCTCCAGCACCACGGTGCCGACCTGGGGGATCTTGAACTGCCTGGCCCCGTCCTGGGCGTAGCCGAAGCCGTCGCCGCCGATCACGCTGCCGCAGTGGATGATCACCCGGTCGCCGATGGTGCAGTTCTCGCGGATCGCCACGTTGGAATAGACCAGCCCGTCCCGGCCGATCGTCGAGTTGCGGCCGACGTAGACCAGCGGACAGACCACCGTGTGGGGGCCGATGGCGGCGCCGGCGTCGATCACGGCGTGGGCGCCGACCGTGCAGGTGGGATCGACCGTCGCCGTGGGGTCGACCACCGCGGTGGGATGGACGCCGGGCACCGGCTTGACGCGGATGGTCTCGGCGTAGAGCGCGATCACCTTGGCCCAGCACAGGTAGGGGTTGTCCGTGACGATCAGCGTCCGGCCGGCCGGCGAATCGGCGACATGCTCGGGGCGCACGATCACGGCCGAGGCCCTGGTCTCGCCCAGGAACTTGGCGTAGCGGGGATTGTGCAGCACCGCCAGGTCGCCGGGCTGGGCCTCCCTCAGCCCGGCCAGGTTGGAGAGATCGACGTCGGGGCCCCGCAGTTCCGAGCCGGTGAGGGCCGCCACCTGGCCGGCGCGCACCCTGATCACAGCTGGCCCGCCTTGGCGACGATCTTCTCCGCCAGCCGTTCGCAGGCGGTGGCCAGCGTGCGGTCGTCGGGCATGATCTCCTGCTCCTCGGAGACCAGCAGGTTGCTGTCCACGCTGTAGATCCGGACGGTGATGGTCAGCTGGCCGGTGGCCGCGGCGGCGGCCACGGTGCTGATGAGCATGTAGCGGGCGCCAAGGATCTTGGCCAGCTCGATGCCCCTGGTCTGGGAGACGTCGGCCTGCTCCAGCCCCTTGTCGCGCAGCAGCTGCAGCATCTGCTGCTGGGGTACCGGCCGGATGGCGCGGGTGCGCTCCAGCGCGGTCGCCAGGTACGGCAGCAGGGTCTTGCCGTATTTCTTGCGCACCGCTTCGGCGCCGTCCTCCTTGAACGGGTAGACCGCGATCACCGCCAGCACCGGCGCCGCCCCGCCCTCCTCCCGCTCCAGCTCGTCGATCACGTCGCGGGTGATGTCCAGGTCCTTGGCGGCGTAGACCAGGGCGCCCGCCGTGGCGTCGACCACCAGCTGCAGGCCGTTCTCCAGCGCCACCGTGCGGACCGCCGCGCCGATCTTGTCGACCATCGGCTTGGAGAGCTCGCGGTTCCGCTGGTCGGCCTTGCCCCGGGGGTCGAAGATCTCCCGGACGAACGTCTCCAGCTCCTGCCGTTTGGCCCGCAGCTCGTCCTGGCGGGCCTTGCGCCGCTCGCTGGAGATCACCAGCTGCTGGTCGTCCAGCACCCGCTGCAGCGAGTCGATGGTCGCCTTGCGGGCGGCGATCTCCTGGTTCCAGGCCGTCTGGGCCCGCGCCATCTCCGCCCGGATGTCGGCCGCGCCGCGGTAATGGGCGAACACCGAGTCCGAGTTGACGTACCCGATCTTTTGGGCCGCCGCCGGCAGCGGCCGCAGCAGGGTCAGTGCGGCCGCTGCCGCGATGCCCAGCGCCAGGCGCTTCATGCTGTTCCTCCGGTAGGTGTCAGGTTCCGCGCCGCCGGCGCGGGCGCCGCGTCAGAAGGTCGTCCCCAGCTGGAAATGGAGCTCCCAGTTGTCCCGGTACCCCATCCATGCGCGGTCGAAGCCCCAGGCCCAGTCCAGCCCCAGGATGCCCAGCATCGGGATCTCGGCCCGCACGCCCAGCCCCGCCCCCTTGTAGAACCGCTGCAGCGAGCTTTTCCGCAGCCCGGACCAGGACTGGCCGGCGTCGGCGAACGCCAGCAGGTAGACGCTGGGATTGAAGCTGTACTTGACCTCGTAGTTGCCCACCAGCATCGCCCGGTTGATGCGGTAGCGGTTGAGGCTGCGGTCGGGGTAGCCCCGCACGCCGTCGTCCCCGATGCCGCCGATGAAGAAGATCTCGTCCACGGGCACCGTCCCGGGATTGGAGTAGCCGTCGACCACGCCGGCCCGGGCCCGGGCCATGCCCACGAACTTCCAGAACAGCGGGTGGTAGTTGCGGTACTCGGTGATGTACTTCTGGAAATCGACCCCGCCGCCGAAGATGCCGCCGGCGTACTCGGCCGAGAGGATGCTGCGGGTGCCGCGGCTGGCGTTGAACGGCCGGTCCCGGCTGTCCCGCACCAGGGTGACGCTGGTGCGCGAGCTGAGCTTGGGATAGCCGCTGGATTTGAAGATATGGCTGTAGTCCTCGTCGATGCCGCTGATGTTGATGCGCTCCAGCGTGTACGACCAGTACCCGCGGGTGTAGTCCAGCCAGGGGACCGGCCGGCCCAGCCGCAGGGTGCCGCCGGTGCGGCGCTGGTCGTAGAAATCGTAGTTCCGGAACGTGTGGAACAGGTCGAACCCGGCCGAGGTGGGGGTGTCGAACAGCCAGGGTTCGGTGAAGCCCAGCTCGAAGTTGAACTTCTTGCTGCTGAACTCGGTCTTCCAGTTCAGCTCCTGCCCCCGGCCGAACAGGTTGGGCCAGCCCACCTGGACGAAGCCCACCAGCTTGTCCACCTGGCCGTAGCTCATCCCCACCTGGAACTGCCCGACCTGCTTCTCCTTGACGTCGAAGATCAGGTCGATGTTGCCCAGGGTGTCGGCCCGCTCCGAGTTGATCCGCACGTCCTCGAAGTACCCCAGCGCGTAGATCTCGCGCTGGCTGCGCATCACCGGGGAGCGCCGGAACAGGTCGCCGGGCTGGACCTTGAGCTGGCGGCGGATCACCTTGTCGCGGGTGCGGTCGTTGCCGGTGATGATCACCCGGTTGATGTAGGCCTGCCGGTTCTCGGTCACCGCGTAGCTGACGCCCACCGTGGAGTCCCGCAGGTCCTCCTGGGGCAGGATGCTGCAGTAGATGTAGCCCTCCTCGGTGTAGACGGCGTAGAGGTTCTCCAGCGACTTGTCGGCGTCGTCGGCGGAATAGACCTCGCCCGGCTTCAGCTCGACCATCCGCCGCAGCAGGTCGGCGGGCAGCTTGTCGTTGCCGCTGATCGCGATGTCCCCCACCCGGTAGCGCTGGCCCTCGGCGACGTCGTAGGTGGCGGTCACCCGGTCGCGGTCGGCGTTGTAGGCCAGCGAGTCCAGCGCGGCCGCGGCCTCGATGTAGCCGTGGTTGCGGTACAGCCGTTTGATCCGCTGGATGTCCTGCGTCAGGGTGTCGGGGCTGAAGGACCCGCTGCGCCACCAGGGGATCACCTTCAGCGCCCGGAACCAGCCGCGGGGCTTGGATTTCATCGCCCTGACGATCCGTTTCTGGTCCAGGTGGTCGTTGCCCCGGAAGGCGATCCGCGCCAGCCGCAGCTTGTTGCCCTCGGCCACCGTCAGCCGCAGCACGCTGCGCTCGCCGGACTCGATCACGGTGTCGGCCACCTGGACGTTGTAGTAGCCCTTCTCCTGGTAGAGCGCCTTGACGTGCTCCCTGGCGTCGTTGATCCTCTTGCGGTCCAGGTAGTCCCCGGGCGCCGCCGGCAGCTTCTCCTCGAGGTCCTTGGTCTTGATCTTGCGGTTGCCGGTGAACTCGATCCGCTCGATCAGCGTCTTCTCGGTGACCACGAAGGTCAGGCTGACGCCGCCGAACGCGGTGTCGGTCAGCGCGGTGACGTTGGAGAAATGCCCCAGGCCGTAGATCCGCTTGATCGACTCCGACACCTTGGCCGCGTCCAGCTCGTCGCCGGAGATCAGCAGCGAGCCGTTGATGATCGTCGCCTCGTCGATCCGCCGGTTGCCCTGGACCCGGAGCATGGAGATGGTGGCCGCCTCCGCCGCGGCCGCCAGGAAGAACACCGGGAAGAGGGCCAGCAGGACCGGCCTGTTGATGCGTCGCATGGTTCCATCCTAATGTGATGAGGGAATGATTATTATAGCATTGCCGGCGGCAACAGTCAACGGCAATTCGCACCGAATGCGCCGCAACCCGCGGCCGCACCTGACCATACATACGAACAGCCGGAACGGAATGTTCCGGCTGTTCGCCCCGGGGACGGCGCGGCACGGGAATCGCCCGTCAGCCGCCCTTCTTGCGGCCGGCCGCGGACTTGGGCTTGACGGGCCGGAAGGCCAGCCGCCCGCCGGCGACGTCGACCTCGAGCGACTCCCCCGGCTTGATGCCGGCCCGCAGGATCTCCTCCGACAGCGGGTCCTCCAGCAGCCGCTGGATGGTGCGCTTCAGCGGCCGCGCGCCGTAGGCGGGATCGAAACCCTCCTGGATCAGCAGCTCGCGGGCGGCGGCGGTCAGCTTCAGCCGGATCCCCTGCTCGCCCAGCCGCGCCGCCAGCTGGCCCGCCAGGATCTCCACGATCTTCTCCATGTCGGGGCGGTCCAGGGGGCGGAACACCACGGCCTCGTCCACCCGGTTGAGGAACTCGGGGTTGAACGTCCTCTTCAGCTCGGCCAGCACCGTGTCCTTCATCTGGTCGTAGGCCTGGCCGGCGTCGGCCCGCCGGAACCCCAGGTTGACGCCCTTCTTGATCTCCCGCGCCCCCAGGTTGGAGGTCATGATCAGCACGGCGTTCTTGAAGCTCACCGTCCGGCCGTAGGAGTCGGTGAGCTGGCCGTCCTCCAGCACCTGCAGCAGCAGGTTGAAGACGTCGGGGTGGGCCTTCTCGATCTCGTCCAGCAGCACCACGGCGTAGGGCCGGCGCCGCACCTTCTCGGTGAGCTGGCCGCCCTCCTCGAACCCGACGTAGCCCGGCGGCGCGCCCACCATCCGCGACACCGCGAACTTCTCCATGTACTCCGACATGTCCACCCGGATCAGGGCGTTTTCGTCCTCGAACAGGAAGGCCGCCAGCGCCCGCGCCAGCTCGGTCTTGCCCACGCCGGTGGGCCCCAGGAAGATGAACGAGCCCATCGGGCGGCGCGGGTCCTTGATGCCGGCCCGGGCCCGCCGCACGGCGCGGGACACCGCCGCCAGCGCCGGGTCCTGGCCCACGATCCGCTTGGCCAGCTCGGCCTCCATCGACAGCAGCCGCGCCGACTCCCGCTGCTCCAGCTTGACGATCGGGATGCCGGTCCAGCGCGACACCACGTAGGCGATGTCCTCGGCGGTGATGGTCACCCGCACCTGCTCGCGGCTGCGCTTCCAGGCGGCCTGCAGCCGCTTGATCTCGTCCTTGGCGGCCCGCTCCCGGTCGCGCAGGCGGGCCGCGCCCTCGAAGTCCTGGTTCTTGACCGCCGCCACCTTGGCCTGGACGATCTCGCCGACCTCCCGTTCCAGCGCCTTGATCTCGGGCGGCGTCTCGCTGACCGACAGGTTGGCGCGCGAGCCCGCCTCGTCGATCACGTCGATGGCCTTGTCCGGCAGCCAGCGGTCGGCGATGTAGCGGTCGGCCAGCGCCACCGCCGCCGCGATGGCCTCGGGGGTGTATTTGACGCGGTGGTGGTCCTCGTACCTCGTCTTCAGCCCCTGCAGGATCTTGAGCGTCTCGTCAGCCGAGGGCGGCTCGACCATGATCATCTGGAAGCGCCGCTCCAGCGCCTTGTCCTTCTCGACGTGCTTGCGGTACTCGTCCATGGTGGTGGCGCCCACGCACTGCAGCTCGCCCCGGGCCAGGGCCGGCTTCAGCATGTTGGAGGCGTCCAGGGCGCCCTCGGCGCCGCCGGCGCCGACGATGGTGTGCAGCTCGTCCAGGAACAGGATGGCGTCGGCGGCCGCCTTGATCTCGTTCATCACCGCCTTCAGCCGCTCCTCGAACTGGCCGCGGTACTTGGTCCCGGCCACCACCGCCGCCAGGTCCAGCGCCAGCACCCGCCGGCCGGCGATCTGCTCCGGCACCTCGGCCGTCACGATCCGCTGGGCCAGGCCCTCCACGATGGCGGTCTTGCCGACGCCGGCCTCGCCGATCAGCACCGGGTTGTTCTTCTTGCGGCGCGACAGGATCTGGACCACCCGCTCGATCTCCCGGGTGCGGCCGATCACCGGGTCCAGCTTGCCCTCGCGGGCCAGCGCGGTCAGGTCGCGGCAGAAGTAGTCCAGGGCCGGCGTCTTGCTCTGGGCCTCGGACCCGGCCCGGGGCAGGCCGCCGGTCTCGCCGGCCAGCAGCCGCAGGATCTCGGTGCGGGCCCGCTCGCTGTCGGTGCCGAAGAACCCCAGCGCCCGGTTGGCGACGCCGTCCGGCTCGTCCAGCAGGCCCAGCAGCAGGTGCTCGGTGCCCACGTAGTTGTGCTGCAGGCCCCGGGCCTCCTCCACCGCGAACTCCATGGCGCGGCGGGCCGAGGCGTTGAAGGGCAGGTCGCCGGTCATCAGGCCGCCGCCGCCCGGCGGCGCCATCTCCTCGATCCGCCGCCGCAGGTGGTCGAAGTTGACGCCCAGGTTGAGCAGCACGGCCGGGGCCACGCCCTCGCCCTCGCGGATGATGGCCAGCAGCAGGTGCTCGGTGCCCACGTAGTCGTGCTGCAGCCGGCGGGCCTCCTCCCGCGCCAGGTACAGGATGCGCTTGGCCCGGTCGGTGAACTTGCTGTCCTTGGGATTGCTCATCGATGCCGTCTATGCTCTCGTTCGGGGATGCCGCCGGACGGCGGCGCGATGGTCATTCCGCGGCGACGGCCGCCAGTTCCTTCAATTGGTCGCGCAGGCGGGCGGCCAGCTCGTACTCCTCGGCGGCCACCGCCTCTTCCAGCCGCTGCGCCAGCGCCTGGCGGCGGTTGTCCCTGCGCTGCTGCTCCCCGGCCGCCGCCGGGTCCTGCTCCGGCTGTCCGGCCAGCTCCTGCAGCCGGTCCAGCAGCGGCAGCAGCACCGCCGCGAAGCTGTCGTAGCACCGTTCGCAGCCCAGGTGGCCGTGCCGCCGGAACTGGTCCAGCGTCATGCCGCAGGCGGGGCAGGCCTGGGCGCCGCCATGGTCCCGGGCCAGCGCCGCCATGGCGTCGCTGATCGCCCCGCCCACCGCGGCGATGGTCCGGTCCAGCTGGCCGGCGATGCCGGTGGTCCTGGCGCAGTCCTGGCAGATGTTGCGCACCGACATCGTCCCCTTGCGGATCTCGGCGAAACGGATCACGGCCGGGTTACGGCGGCAGATGTCGCAGCGCACCGCTGGTTCGCGTTCGTTCATCATATAAATATAGCCATAAACGGGCCGTTTGTCAACCATTATCGGCGGGCCGCAGCGCCCGCCGCGCATTGATACGGGGACGGGAACCCGGCCGGCGGCGGCAGCGTCCGCGAAAGGGCGATGAACGTGGTTTTCCGTATTGACATTTCGATCATCTTGTGATATTTTTAACGAACGGTGTGCCGCAACTATTCAACCTAACAACTAACAACAAAAAGGAAACCGCATGAAACGGATCACCTGTCTGATGCTGGTCACCGCATTCGTCCTGACGACGGTCGCATTGGCCAGCCCAGCGAACAGCGCGATCTCCTCGGGCAACGGCCAGCCGGCCAAGACCATGGTCACCGGGCCGGCCCCGAAACCGGCCCCGCACGTGGACTCGCGGGCCACCATCCTGTACCAGGACTTCGAGGCCAGCAATGGCGGGTTCACCCAGGTGTCCGGCAACGGCAGCGTCCTCGACGACTGGACCTGGGGCTCAACTGCCATCCCGTACACCGCGACGGCCATCCCTGCCGGAACCAACTGGTGGATGGTGAACGCCGACGCCTTCAACGGCATCAACGACGAGTACCTGTACTCGCCGGTGATCGACTGCTCGAC
>JALOPJ010000005.1 GCA_025453955.1 Candidatus Edwardsiibacteriota bacterium | reverse complement strand
CGGCGGCATGGGCGTGGCCTTCCGGCCGGAGCACGTGCCCTGGCCCGACCGCAGCCTGAAACTGCGGCACAGCCCCAACCCGTTCACCGCAACGGCGGAGATCAGCTTCCAGACGGCGGCCGAGGGCCCGGTGGAACTGGCCGTGTACAACGGCATCGGGCAGCGGGTCCGCACCCTGGTCGACCGGCGGCTGGGGCCGGGCCTGCACGCGGCGCGCTGGGACGGCCGCAACGACGCGGGCCGGCGGCTGGCCGCCGGCGTGTACCTCTGCCGGCTGCAGACCACCGCCGGCGCGGCGGCTCAGCGGATGGTCCTGGTCAAGTAAACCGCGGCATAGTACGGCGGGCGCATTCGGTCGATCGTCGCGCGCCGCGCGAGGGTTCGCTCCTCGACGCGGCCATGCTTGGGTGGGGCATGAGACCGGGTGGTTCGTGACGGCGCCAGTGCGCTCCGCCTTCCCTCCCCCCGGCGACCCGGAAACGGGCGCCGCCCCGGCCTCCCCGGCCGGGGCTTTTTCGTTGCATTCCATTCCGAAACGTGGTATCCTTATCTGTTCAACCGGAAAGACTAAGGGAAAATCCCACTGGCCCTTGGTCCGGGTGATTATTTCCCGAAAGGACCGTTATGTCTGTGTTCGATGTACTCAAGGAGCGCGGGTACCTCCAGCAGATGACCCACGAGGACGAGATCAGGCAGCTCCTGGAAAAAGAGAAGGTCACGTTCTATATGGGCATCGACCCGACGGCCGACAGCCTGACCGCGGGCCATTGCATGGCATTGATGGTGATGAGCCACATGCAGCAGCACGGTCACCGGCCGATCGCGCTGCTGGGCGGCGGCACCGCCATGGTGGGCGATCCCTCGGGCAAAACCGACATGCGACGGATGCTCACAAAGGAAATGATCGCCCACAATGCCGCGTGTTTCAAGAAACAAATGGAGCGGTTCCTGGACTTTTCCGATGGCAAGGCCATCATGGCCAACAACGCTGACTGGCTGTTGGACCTCAATTACGTCGATTTCCTGCGGGACATCGGGGCGCATTTCTCGGTGAACCGCATGCTGCAGGCCGAGGCCTTCAAGGCCCGGCTGGAGCGCGGGCTGACCTTCCTGGAATTCAACTACATGATCATGCAGGGATATGATTTCCTGGAATTGTACCGGCGGTACGGCTGTACGCTGCAGGTCGGCGGCGACGAGCAATGGTCGAACATCATCGCGGGCGTCGAGCTGGTCCGCAAGATCGAGGCCAAGCCGGTGTTCGGCATGACCTTCACGCTGCTGACAACCAGCGACGGCAAGAAGATGGGCAAGACCGAGAAAGGCGCGCTGTGGCTGGACCCGGCCAGGACATCGCCCTACGACTTCTACCAGTACTGGCGCAACGTCGAGGACGCCAAGGTGGCGCAGTCGCTGGCGCTGATGACCTTTTTGCCGATGGCCGAGGTCAAGCGCCTGGCGGCGCTGAAGGACCGCGAGATCAACGAGGCCAAGAAGGTGCTGGCCTTCGAGGTCACCAAGACCGTCCATGGCGAGGCCGAGGCCACAAAGGCGCAGGACGCGGCCGGCGCGCTGTTCGGCGGCGCCGGCGCGGCGGCCGACATGCCGACCGCGCAGGTCGGCCGGGACCTGCTGGGCAAGCCGGTGATCGACGCGCTGCACGCGGCCGGCATCATCGCCACCAAGAGCGAGGGGCGGCGGCTGGTCGACCAGGGCGGCCTGCATTTGGGAGACAAGAAGGTCACGGCCTACGACGAGAAACTCGAGGCCGATCACTTCAAGGACGGTTCCCTGCTGGTGCGCAAGGGGAAGAAGACGTACCATAAACTGACTCTTTCCTGAGGAATACGGAAGACGGAAAACCGTAGAACAGTCGACGGTGAACGGGGCACGGATGAAGATCATCGACCTGCGCAGCGACACGGTCACGAAACCCGATCGCGGCATGCTGGACGCCATGATGCGCGCCGAGGTCGGCGACGACGTCTGGGGCGACGACCCCACGGTCAACGCCCTGCAGGCGGCGACGGCGGCGCTGCTGGGCAAGCCGGCCGGACTGTTCCTGCCCTCGGGCACCATGGCCAACCAGGTCGCGATCAGGGCGCACGTCATGCCGGGCGACGAGGTGATCCTGGACCGCGAGTCGCACATCTTCCGCTACGAGGTGGCGGCGGCCGCGGTGGTCTCGGGCGCGCAGTTCAACGCCATCGACGGCGACGGCGGCGTGATGACGGCCGCGCAGGTCGCGGCCGCGGTCCGGCCGATCGACATCCACCAGCCGCGCACGACGCTGGTCTGCCTGGAGAACACCCACAACCGCGCCGGCGGCACCATTTTCCCGCTCGACGAGCTGCGCAGGGTCTCCGCGGTCTGCCGCAAGCACAAGATACCCATCCACCTCGACGGCGCGCGGCTGTGGAACGCGTCCGTGGCCGCGGGCATCCCGCTTGCGGAATATGCCCGGCACTGCGACTCGGTGATGGTCTGCTTCTCCAAGGGGCTGGGCTGCCCGGTGGGGTCGGTGCTGGTCGGAACGAAAGGCTTCATCGGGCGGGCGCGGCGCGGCAGGAAACTGTTCGGCGGCGGGATGCGCCAGGCCGGCTACCTGGCCGCGGCGGGGATCTACGCGTTGAAGCACAATGTCAAACGGCTGGCGGAAGATCATGCGCGTGCCGCGCGGCTGGCACGCCTGATCGCCGAGGTCCCTTCGCTGGACATCGACCTGGCCGCGGTGCAGACCAACATCGTGATCTTCGACTGCGCCCGCACCGGCATGGACTCGGAGAAAGCGCTGAAGAAGTGCGCTGCGCGAGGGTTGTGGCTGGTCTCGTTCGGCCGCACCCGGTTGCGCGCGGTGACGCACCTCGACGTCGGCGACGCCGGGATCGAGCGGGCGGGAAAGGTCCTGCGCACGGTCTTCCGCTGAGCGGACCGTCCGATGGATCCGAGATTCGATCCGGGAAAACCCTGGTACCACGGCTCCCCGCGGAAAGTGACCACGCTGCGCGCCGGCAGCACGATCACGCAGGATCGCGAGCTGGCGCGCATCTTCTCGCACAAGCCGGCGCTGGTGGTCGGGGAGGAGGCGAACAAACGCTGGAAGCACACCGGGCCGTTCGCGCGGGGATTCCTGTATCGGGTCGTGGGGCAGATCACGGAATGCGATATCGAGAGGGTACCGCATTCGAGTTTGTCTCCCGGAATGGAGTGGAACACGCGGCGCGAGTTCGCGCTCGAATTGGTCGCGGAAACGACCGTGAAGCCCGAAGAACTGCTGACGCGGCACGAGCTGCGGGAGATGGCCGCACGAGGCCTGGTCGAAAGCACAACGGTCGATACCATACTCACAAAACAGGACCTGCCCGAATAGCATGACAGTGCCCCAGTCCCACATCCGAAATTTCTGCATCATCGCGCACATCGACCACGGCAAGTCGACCCTGGCCGACCGCCTGCTCGAGGTCACCGGCACCATCATGAAGAAGGACATGCAGGAGCAGGTGCTGGACAGCATGGACCTGGAGCGGGAGCGGGGCATCACCATCAAGATGCACCCGGTGCGGATGGGCTATCGCGCCAGGAACGGCGAGGAATACGTCCTGCACCTGATCGACACGCCGGGCCACGTCGACTTCGGCTACGAGGTGTCGCGCTCGCTGGCGGCCTGCGAGGGCGCGGTGCTGGTGGTGGACGCCACCCAGGGCGTGGAGGCCCAGACCGTGGCCAACCTCTACCAGGCGGTCAACCACGACCTGACCATCGTGCCGGTGATCAACAAGGTCGACCTGCCCTCGGCCGAGGTGGGGCGGGCCAAGCACCAGATCGTGGAGCTGATCGGCTGTGACGAGGGCGACATCCTGCTGGCCAGCGCCAAGACCGGCCTGGGCATCGACGAGCTGCTGGAGGCGATCATCGCGCGCATCCCGGCCCCGACGGGAAGCGAAGTTTCGCCGCTGCGGGCGATGGTGTTCGACTGCATCTTCGACATCTACCGCGGCGCGGTGCCCTACGTCCGGGTGGTCGAGGGGTCGTTGCGGGCCGGCATGCACGTCAAGTTCTTCTCCAACGACAAGGTGTTCGAGGTCACCGAGGTCGGCACGCTGATGATGGGGATGAATCCCAAGGCGGAGCTGACGGCCGGCGAGGTGGGCTACGTGGTGGCCGGGATCAAGACGGTGTCCGACGCCCGGGTGGGCGACACCATCACCGACACCGCCGACCCGGCCGCGGCCCCGCTGCCCGGCTACCGCGCCGTCAAGCCGATGGTCTACACCGGGCTGTACCCCACCGAGAACCAGCAGTACCCGGAGCTGCGCGAGGCGCTGGAAAAGCTGCGGCTCAACGACGCCGCGCTGTCCTACCAGCCGGAGACCTCGGGCGCGCTGGGGTTCGGCTTCCGCTGCGGGTTCCTGGGCATGCTGCACATGGAGATCGTGCAGGAGCGGCTGGAGCGGGAGTACAACCTGTCGCTGATCACCACCGTGCCCAACGTGGAGTACCAGGTGTACCGCACCGACGGCTCGATGTCGGTGGTGGACAACCCGGCCGACATGCCGTCCGAGACCGTGATCGAGCGGGTGGAGGAGCCGTTCGTGCTGGCCGAGATCGTGGTGCCGGCCGAGTACATCGGCAACATCATGACGCTGTCGCAGGACCGGCGCGGGGTGTACAAGAAGCTGGAGTACCTCGACCCCACCCGCGCCATCCTGTACTACGAGTTCCCGCTGGCCGAGATCATCTTCGACTTCTACGACAAGCTGAAGAGCCTGTCCAAGGGATACGCCTCGCTGGACTACGAGTTCCTGGAGTACCGCCAGTCGGACCTCGTCAAGCTGGACATCCTGATCAACGGCGACCCGCTGGACGCGCTGTCCTCGATCGTCCACAAGGAACGCTCCTACGAGTGGGGCCGGGCGCTGGTCGGCAAGCTGCGCAAGCTGATCCCCCGCCAGATGTACGAGGTGGCGATCCAGGCCGCCATCGGCTCGCGGATCCTGGCGCGGGAGTCGGTCAAACCGTTCCGCAAGGACGTGATCGCCAAGTGCTACGGCGGAGACATCTCGCGCAAGCGCAAGCTGCTGGAGAAGCAGAAGGAGGGCAAGCGCCGGATGAAGCAGGTGGGCAACGTCGAGATCCCGCAGGAGGCCTTCCTGGCGGTGCTCAAGGTGGGGGACGATGTCGAGTAAGGCGGCGCGCGGGAACAAACTGCCGGTCGCCGACGTATCTCTCGACAGGGCCATCCTGGGTCTCATCAAGCGGACCGGCGCACGCGCGGTCTGCGACTACGGCTGCGGCGACGGCGCCCTGCTCAAGCGGCTCGATCGAATGACCGGGCAGCGGCTGCAGCTGACCGGGATCGACTATTTTTCATCCAGGAAGAAGGAAGACCGGCCGAAGGGCGCGGGCAATCTGCGGTTCATCGACCGCGTTTCGCGCGAGTACCGGCGCGTTGTCGAACAGGGCGGGGTCTTCGACCTGATCGTCTCTGCCTTTACACTGCACCACTTCCGGCGGCCGCTGGAGGAACTGGCCGTCCTGGGGAGACTGCTCAAGCCGCGCGGCACGCTGTTCCTGGCCGACCTGGAGTTCGCGAACGACAGCGGCGACCAGGCCGCCAAGAACCTGTTCTCGTTCCTGTCCGAGGAATTCCACACCTTCCAGGGGACATACCACCGTCACCACTACACCAGGGACGAGGCGTTGCCGCTCTTCGCGGCGGCGGGGCTGGCGGTGCGTTCGTCGCGATCGCTCACGGTCGATTTCCCCGGGCACGAACGGAAGGAAGAGACCGGCCACGCCCTGCGCAACCTCGATCGCATGCGGGTCGCCAACCGCAAGACCGCGAACGCGCACCAGCGGCGGTATTTCGACGCGCGGATCGAGCAGATGGCGGCGCTGGTGAAGCAACACGGCATCGACTACTCACGGCTGTTCACGGTGACCGCAGCGCGGCGGCCATGACGGCGATCGCCGGGACCGACGGATCGCGCGATCACAGCAAGGGCAGGTTCGAACCCTGCGCCAACGATAGGAATGGGAAAACAATGGCCAAACGACCGGACAACCAACCGAGCGGGGCCAACCCGCTGACCGCCTTCTACCGCGAATGGTTCGCGCCGCGGCCCAAGCCGGCGAAAGATCAGCCCCGGGAGGAGCTCCACGGCTTCAAGAGATGGTGGCACTCCTGGATCTGGCCGCTGATCTGGGCGGTGCTGGTGGTCAAGCTGCTGATCAACCCGTTCCTGCTGGAGGCCTACGAGGTGCCCTCCGGGTCGATGCTCGACACCATCTACCTGGGCGACCGGCTGATGGCGGACAAGTTCACCTACGGCATCAACGTCCCGTTCACCGACAAGCTGGTGCTGCGGCTGACCCGGCCCAAACCAGGGCAGATCGTGGTATTCAAGGGCCCCCATGACGGGAAGACGCTGGTCAAGCGCTGCGTCGGCGGGCCCGGCGACGTGATCGAGGTGCGACACAAGCAGCTGCTGGTCAACGGCGCCGCGGTGGACGAGCCGTACGTCAGCCACGCCGACGGCGCCGAGTACGCGGCGCCGCCGGAGGGCGTCGACAACGCGGTCTTCCAGCGGTACTGGCAGCAGGGCCAGCTGGACCAGACGTTCTGGGTGCGGGACAACTTCGGGCCGGTCACCGTGCCGCCGGACTGCTACTTCATGATGGGCGACAACCGCGACAACTCCTTCGACTCGCGGTTCTGGGGACCGCTGCCCGGCAGCCTGGTGCGGGGCCGGCCGCTGGTGATCTTCTGGTCGTTCGACCGCTTCTCCGACATCCCGCTGGGCCGGTTCTGGCAGCGGTTCCACCTCACCCGCATCGGCAAGCTGATGTTCTGATGCCCGGCGGCGAGGCGCACACGGCCCGGGCGGCCGCATGACCGCGGCCACCGCTCACCGGACGCGGGCGAAGCTCCGCGAGTGGGCGGCCGCGTTGCTGTGGGCCGCCGTGATCGCCCTGCTGCTGCGGGCCTTCGTGCTGCAGGCGTTCCGGATCCCGTCCGGCTCGATGGAGGACACGCTGCTGGCGGGCGACTTCCTGTTCGTCAACAAGTTCGTCTACGGGATCAAGCTGCCGTTCACCGGCCGGACCCTGGCGCCGGCGCTGCGGCCTCCGGCGCCGGGCGACGTGGTGGTGTTCAAGTTCCCGCTGGACGGCCGGGACTTCATCAAGCGCTGCGTGGCGGTGGCCGGGGACACCGTGCTGGTCCGGGACCGCCAGCTGTACGTCAACGGCCGGCGGCCGGACGAGCCCTACGCCGTCCACAAGGCCTGGGACCAGGTGGCGTCATCGGCGGCGGCGCGCGACGGCGCATTTCAGGCCGACTACCAGCGCGCCTGGGAACAGCGGGCGTTCCTCAACCTGCCCTGGATGCGCGACGACTTCGGCCCGGTGGTGGTGCCTCCGGACTGCATCTTCGTGATGGGCGACAACCGGGACAACTCGCTCGACTCCCGGTTCTGGGGGCCGTTGCCGGCGGCGGCGCTGCTGGGCCGGGCCGAGTTCATCTACTGGTCGTGGGCCGCCGATGACGGCCGGCCGCCGTGGTTGGCGTGGCGCAAGCTGCGGCTGGCGCGGATCGGGAGGGCCATCCGGTGAACCGATACGGGGGATCGACATGAATCGACGGCTTTCGCTGTTCGCCTGGTGCTGCGTCCTGGCCGCGGCCTGGGGCTGCGCCCCGCGGCACACCATCTCGCGGCGGCTGGTGTCGGACGACCTGCGGATCCGGCGGCTGGCATTCCGCGAGCTGGAGGCCCTCTCGGCCGAGACCCAGCAGCTGGCCATCCCGGACCTGATCCACCTGCTGACCAGCAACAACCCGTCGATCTCCGAGATGGCGGTGGACGCCCTGGCCCGGCTGGGCGGCCGCTCGCTGCCGGCGCTGGTGGCGGCCCTCAAGCACCGCGACGAGCGGGTGCGGGCCGGCGCGGCCGAGGCGCTGGGGGCGATGGGCCCGGCCGGGGCGCTGGCCACCGGCGCGCTGCTGGAATCGCTGGAGGACCGCGCCCCCTACGTCCGGCTGCGCTCGGCGGCGGCGCTGGGCGCCTACGGCGCCGCGGCCGACGACGCCGTCCCCTACCTGGCCGCGCGGCTGGCCGACGAGGACCCCTACGTCCGGCTGGAGGCCGCCCGGGCCCTGTTCCGGGTCGAGCCGGAACGGGAGGGCTACCTGGAGGTGCTGCTGGCGGGCATCGTCGCCGAGGAGATGGACGTGCGCTACCAGTCGGCCGAGATGCTGGGCGAGGTGGGGATGACGGTGCCGGCGGCCGTCCCGGCGCTGGCCCGGGCCCTGGGGGACCGCAATTTCTTCGTGGCGCTGACCGCGGCCGAGGCGCTCAAGAGCATCGGCACCGAGGAGGCGCTGCGGGCGCTGCGGGAGCACCGGCAGAGGCAATAGCCCCCGGGGGCGGGCCGGCCCCGTCCGACTGGACGGCCCGCACGGGATGCAAACAGGAGCGACCATGCCCGACATCACGATCCGCCCCGTCGCCTCGCAGCAGGACCTGGAGGCCTTCATCCGGTTCCCCTGGACGGTCTACCGGGGCGACCCCAACTGGGTGCCGCCGCTGGTCGCCGACCAGCGCAAACTGCTCGACCGGGCCATCAACCCGTTCTTCCAGCATGCCCGGGCGCAGTACTTGCTGGCGTACCGGGGCGGCGGTGTCGCCGGGCGGATCGCGGCGCACGTCGACGACAACCACAATGCCTTCCACGCCGAGCGTTGCGGGTTCTTCGGTTTCTTCGAGTCGCTCAACGACCGGGCGGTGGCGGATGCGCTGCTGGGCGCCGCCCGGGAGTGGATCCGGGCGCAGGGCATGGACACCATGCGGGGCCCGTTCAACTTCACCACCAACGACACCGCCGGCCTGCTGATCGACGCCTTCGACAGCCCGCCGGTGATCGAGATGACCTACAACCCGTCCTATTACCCGGAACTGCTGGAGGGCTGGGGGCTGGCCAAGGCGATGGACCTCTACGCCTACTTCTTCGACGTGGCGAAGATGGACCACCAGCGGCTGGCGATGCTGGGCCGGCGGGTGGAGCGCAAGGGCATCCGGTTCCGCAACATGAACATCAGGCGGTTCGAGGACGACGTCAGGAAATTCAAGGAGATCTACAACCAGGCGTGGGCCAAGAACTGGGGCTTCATCCCGATGACCGAGCCCGAGATGGAGCACATGGCCAGGAACTTCAAGGCGGTGGTCGACCCCGATTTCCTGATCTTCGCCTTCGACGGCGACCGGCCGGTGGGCGCGCTGTGGGCCCTGCCCGACTACAACCTGGTGATCAAGAAACTGAACGGCAGGATGGGGCCGCTGGAGATGCTGAAATTCCTGCTGCTCAAAGGAACGATCCGCCATGCCCGGGTGATGACGGCCGGGGTGGTCAACGACTACCGGCAGCGCGGCATCGAGGCCGGGCTGGTGGCCCGGGTGTTCGAGAACGGGGTCCGCAAGGGGTACACCAGCGGCGAGCTGTCGTGGGTGCTGGCGGACAACGTGATGATGAACCGGCTGGCCGAGGCCGTGGGCGCGAGGATCTACAAGACCTACCGGGTGTACGAAGCGAAAGTCTAAGCAGGTATCTGCTCGGGAAACACGACCGGGGCGCATCACCTGCGCCCCGGTTGTGTCAGGCCGCGCCGCGGAGATCAGCGCTCGGCCATTTCCAGTTCTTGGATCATCTGCTTGAGGGCGAGGTTCTCGGGATCAGTGTCCAGGCGGCGGAGCACTTCCAGCGTTGCCAGCCGGTCCGCTTCCAGCCGCCCGTGCGTGAAGAGCCAATAAGCAGCCTGGGCCCGAGGCTCATCCTCGCGGCAAGCATCACGCAACCGGCGCAGCTGCGACAGTGCGGCCGGCAGGTCGCGCTTGGCCCGAAGACGGGCCTGCAGCAGCCGGCAGGAGAACGAGATGTCCGGAACGGTCAGCTGCTGGGCCAGGCGCAGCCCCTCTCCGGCCAACGCCAGGGACTGGTCGTCGTGTCCCTGGCGCAACTTGAGGTCAGCGTACCCCGCAAGGAAATGGCAAAGATAGTACCTGGCCTGTTGTTTGCGGCCATACCCAATCGCCCGGGAATACAAACGGTCGCTTTCCGGATATTCGCCCAGCTCCTTAAGGACCTCGCCCAGGTTTGCGCTGGCGATGGCCTCGCCCTCCTCGTGCCCCATATCTTTGAACAGACGGAGACATTCTCCGAAGTCCCTGGCGGCCTGCGGATAGTCGCCACGATTGAGGTAAATATTGCCGAGGTTGTTGAGGACCGTGGCCAGTCCGGACTGGTCCCCCATGTCGCGGGCGAGGGCCAGGGATTCGCCGTAATGCGTGAGCGCCAGGCTCAACTGCCCCAGGTCACTGTGGACGATGCCGAGATAATTGTGAACCTTCCGGGCCAAGTCCTTGTGTCCGATCTGGGCAAAGGTGGACAGCGCCCGGCGGAAGAACTCGAGAGCCCCTGCAAGATCGTGCTGCCGCTGCCGGATGATGCCGAAATTGAGATGGATGGCCCCGATCTCCAGCAATTGGCCGGCGGCTTCGGCCAGAGTCAGGGCCTGCTGCTGGCAGGCGACGGCCCTCGGGTAATCGCCCAGCTCGTAATAGGCGACCCCGATGTTCTTCAGCAGCGAGCAGCGGTCAACGCCCGGGCCGCCGAGGCATCCAAGCTCCAGGGCAGATTGGTAATGCCCGACGGAATCATTGAAATGGCCGAGGGTGTTGGCGATGTTCCCCAGCAGGTTAAGGGCCTTGGCCATGATCGGCTCGTCGCAGGTTTCCCTGCCGATCGCCAAGGCACACGCGCCCAGACGTTCTGCCTGGCCGAAATCGCCTTGGAGCATCAGGGCAAACCCGAAATCAGACAGGCATTGCCCTTGTGCGTGCCGGTCGCCGCAGGCTTCGAGGAGCGGCAGGGAGGCGCGGTACGTTGCAATGGCATGGTCCATGCGGCCGGTGATGACCAACAGGTCGGCTTTGGCCGAAAGAACGGGCCAGGGATATGGCTTCCCGGCGCCGTGAAGCCACAGGAGGCGGAAATGGCGGGAAGGCCGCATTGTTTTCATATGCCGTTGTCGCCGTCGGCGGGCGGGCGCGCTTACTGGCGGACGGTGTGCCGGATGAAATGCGGGTTCCAGGTCTCGGCGATCAGGACGGCCAGCGACGCCAGCACGAAGCCGAAGATGACGTCGATCACGTAGTGCAGGCGCAGGAACACCGTGGCCATGATCAGCAGGACCCCCACCGGCAGCAGGAAGGCGAACAGCTTCCGGTGATGGGCATGGGCGTAGTACAGCACGATCAGCGTGATGCCGGTGTGGCCCGAGGGGAAGCAGTCGCGCTTGTTGAACTCGTTGGCGTTGAGAAAATCCAGCAGCTGGTTGGCCCACCATTGTCCCTTGACGGGCACGGTCTGGTACTGGCTGAGGGTGAAGCGCGGCCCGATGGCGGGCACCAGCAGGTAGCCCACGTAGGACAGGAAAAACCCGATGGTGATGGCCAGGAACAGGTGTTCCAGCTCGTGGTGCTTGCTGTCGAAGTGCAGGAACAGCGCCAAGACCACCGGCAGGAAATAGTAGCTGGAGTAGGCCAGCGCCAGCACGTCGACGAACCAGGGCGGCGAGACCCGCTCCAGCCAGACCGTGGGGTGGGCGCCGAACAATCGGAAGTCGATGGCGATCAGGTACCGGTCCAGGTCCGGCCGGATGTGGTGGGTGATGTACCCCAGGCTCTGGAACACCGGCAGGATGCCGGCGTACGGCGCCCAGCGCCGCAGCAGCTCGAAGAACTTGTACGGCCAGCGGGTGTCGAGCAGGATGATCAGGAAGTACCCGGCCAGGGTCAGCCCGTAGATCAGCAGGACGACCGGCCATTGCGGCAGCCGCGGCAGGTTGACCACGGTCAACGCGCACAGTCCGAGGATGAAATAGAGGTAGAGCCGCTCGACTTTTTTCAGCTTGATATCCGGCATGGCGGTATGATAGCATAATCCGGTCGGGAGTTCAATCACCAACGCGGCGAGGCGACGGGAATGGCATCGATCGAGAAACTGCGGGCGATAGCACGGGAGCTGGAGCAGAAGGGCTCCAAGGCGTCGCAGCTGAGCTGGACCCTGTACACGACCGGGTTCGACTTCGGGGTGGTCCAGGCCCAGGAGGAGACCACCGCGGTGCTCAGAAACAAGCACTATTACCGCACTGTGCTGGAACACCGGGAGCTCGATCTCGGTCCGCTGGACCGGCGGCGGGGCGAGCTGCTGTACCGTGGATTCAGGTCGTACCACGTGTCCGACGAGTTCAACCGGTTGGAGTCCGCCGTCCGTGCCAAGCGAACGGAACTGGCCAAGGTGCTCAACGCCCACCGCGTCCGGCTGGGCGGCCGCGAGGTGCGCTCGACCGAGATCGCGCAGATCCTCCGTTCCAGCCCGGACCGGGCACTGCGGAAGAAGGCCTTTCTGGCCCGGGCCCAGGTCAACCGGCCGCTGGTCGAGGCCGGGTTCCTCGACCTGGTCCGCCTCCGCAAGGAACTCGCCGCTGCCTACGGGGCGCCTGACTTCGTGGCCTACCAGCTGGAGATGGCCGAGCTGTCGCCGCGGGTGTTCGACGGCTGGGAGCAGCAGGCGGCGCGGCTGCGGCCGCGCTACCAGGAGGTCTGCGCCGCCCTGGGCCGCAAGCACCTCGGGAGCGATCGGGTGATGCCGTGGGACACCGCGTACCTCGGCGCGAGGATCGCGCCGCAGCTCGCCGCGCCGGTCGACATGGCCCGCTACCACGAGGTGCTGCGCGGCCTGTTCCTGAAGTTCGGGTTCGACATCGACCGGTTCAACATCACCTACGACATCTTCCCCCGCCGCAACAAGTCGGAGTGGGGGTACAACTTCACCATCGAGCGGGGCCGCGATTCACGGGTGCTGGCCAACGTCGAGGGCCGCTACCAGGAGCTGGGGGTGCTGCTGCACGAGACCGGCCACGCGGTGCATTCGTTCTCGCTCGATCCGGCCGACGCCCTGCTGAACATGGGCGTCTCGGGCATCGTCAGCGAGGGCATCGCCAACCTGTTCGCCGGGTTCCTCTACCACCGGTCGTTCTTCGGCGGGCTGCTGCCGGGCGGTGTCCGGGTGGTCGGGCGGGACTTCGCGCGCCTGCGGGAGTTCAACCGGGCCGGCGCTTTCACCGCGATGTGCGGCATCCTGTTCGACCAGGCGCTCTACCGCGAGGACCTGGCGTCGCTCGACGACATCAACCAGCTGTACTGGTCGCGGCACCGGCGGATCATGGACGAGAAGCCCTACGCGGCCGAGCCGGCCTGGGGCTTCCGCATCCACCACACCACGCACCCGGTCTACCTCCATAACTATTTCCTGGGCGACCTCACCAACGAGATGCTGAAACAGGTGTTCTGTAAGCGTCACAAGGTCCGCGACGTGATGGAGCGGCCGAAGGCCTTCGGGCAATTCCTGCGCGACGAGGTGATGGCGCCGTCCGGCACCTGGCCGTTCCTGGAGCTGTTCGAGCGGATCAGCGGCGAGCCGTTCTCGCTGCGGTGGCTGGCGCCGTGATGCCCGTTTCCCGGACGGCGGTCGGGAGGACCGGATGATCGGCCGCAAGGTGCTGCGGAACAACGTGCGCAGCATCCTGCGCTACTGCCTGACCAGCGGGCTGATCTCGAGCCTGCTGACCGGGGCGCTGTTCCTGGCCGGGATGATCCGCGGCAGGGGGCGGGTCCTGCCGGACCTGGCGATGTTCGCCGGCATCGGGTTCCTGTTCGGGTTCCTGATCCCCCTGCTGGTGCAGCTGCTGTTCGACATCATTCTTGCCCAGCGCCGGGTGAGGCGCCTGCCCTACCTGTCGCGGATCGGGTTGCTGGTGCTGCTGATCGCCGTCGCGATGCTGGCCGTGTACCTGGGGTTCGGACTCCTGCTGTTCCGCAGGGCGATGTGGAGCTTCGGGATGCTGGGGTTCGTCGGGCTGATGACCGCGGTGGTGGCCATGGCCGGCAGCCTGCACAATTCCATCACCGAATTCCTGGGGACCGCGTTCTTCCGCGACATCATCTCGGGGAAGTACTACACGGCCCGGGAGGAGCGGGTGATCATCCTGTTCGTCGACCTGTCCGGCTCGACGTCCTTCGCCGAGACGCTGCCCGCCGCCTGGTTCTTCCAGCTGCTCAACGATTTCCTCTACATCGTCGAGCAGAGCGTGCACTACCACGGCGGCACGGTATACAAGTACCTGGGCGACGGATTGATCGCCTACTGGCCGGCTGCCCCTGCCAACTACGCGAAGTCCCGCGAGGCGGTGCGCGACATCCTGGCCGAGCTGGCCGAGCAACGCGAGGCCCTGGCGACCAAGTACTGGCGGACGCTGGAGTGCACGGCCGGCCTGCATTGCGGACCGGTGCTGATCGGCGAGCTGGGGACGATGCGCAAGGAGATCGGCCTGTGGGGCGACACCGTCAACACCGCCCAGCGCATCCAGTCGGCCTGCCGGACCTACGGCGTGCCGCTGCTGTGCTCGCTGGAGTACCTCGCCAGGCTGCGGGAGACGCAGCCGGGAGCGGCAATGCCGGCGAAGCTGTTCGAGAACGTGGCGCTGCGGGGCAAGCAGAAGCCGATGACGCTGGCCGCGCCGGAGTGACGGCGTTGCCGCAGATGAAAAGGCCCGGTCCGAATGGACCGGGCCTTCGCTGTCGCCGCCAGACCGGACGGGGGTCAATCCAGCAGCCGCTTCTCCCCCGCCAGGTTGCGGATCTCCTCCACGTCCTGGGTGCACTCCATGCAGCCGAGGTACTTGCCCTGGGTGTCGCGCAGGGCGAAGAACTCTATCATCACCTTGTGCTTTTCCCTGGCGGGCCCGACCGGCAGGTCGATCCAGAACCGCGCCTTGTCGCGCGTCCCGGCCCGCATCTCGCCCACGATGGCCAGCACCTTGTCCAGACTGTGCTGGGGATGGCACTGGCGGATGTTGACGCCCATCGAGGCCATCGGCCGGGGGAACAGCCGGGTGGCGTGCTTGTTCCAGCCGACCACCTCGTCGTTGTGGTCGATCACGGTGATCTCCTGGGGCGCGGCCTCGAACAGGGCGTTGGCCATGGCGGCGTCCATGCGCTCGACGGCGAAGGTCTGATTCATCGGGCCTCCGTGGTGGCGGTGGTGCCGGTGTTGCTCACAGGTACGCGGTGCAAACCATCCTGCTGCGGCCGGCGATGTGGTGATTGAGGAACGCGGCCAACACCTCCAGCAGCCGCTTGGCTTCGCCGGGATCGAGCTCGGGAAGGGCCCGGTGGGCCTGCCACATCCGCAGGGCCCGGGACTGGCCGTCGTCGAGCGGGACCGTCTCCGGGACGCGGCGGCGGCATTCGGCGCAGACCAGGCCGCCGCGGGCGGCGGAGAACCACAGCGGGCCGCCGGCCGCGGGCCGCCGGCAGCACAGGCAGCGGTCCAGCACCGGGTCGTACCCGAGGTTGTTCAGCGCCAGCAGGTAGAACGCCGCCAGCCGGGTGAAGCGCGAGTCGTCCGGGCCGGCGTCGACCGACTGCAGGAACGCCAGCAGGTTGCGGAACAGCGCCACGTTGGGCGTCTCGGCCGGCGCGGCCTTGTAGGCCAGCTCCAGCGCCACCGGCGCCAGCCGGAAGGCGTCGAGGTCCGCGCACAGGGGGCGCCACAGCACCGCGGCCTCGGAGGCGGTGTGCAGGTCGGAATTGCGGCTGGCGTAGTACACCACCTGGGCCAGGGTGCCGGGCTCCAGCGCGGCGCCGAACCGGCTCTTGGGCCGGCGCGCGCCCCTGGCCACCAGCTTGATCCGGCCGCCGTGCAGCGCGAAGGCGTGGACGATGCGGCTGGTCTCGGACCAGTTCTGGCCCTTGAGGACGATGGCCTCGTCGCGCAGGATCACGGGCGGTCCCGCTTGGCGGCAAGCGGTCGACCGGGGCGGTGACGGCCCATGGCCGGAAGGATCGGGATCGGGAAAGGAGGGATCAATCGACGAGCTCGGTCTGCTCGGGCCCGGCCGCGGCCGCCGGCTTGGGCGTGGCCTTGCTCAGCTTGCGGGCGCGCACCGCCATGATGCGGCGCTTGCGCACCGACTCCACGGTGAATTCCCACTGCGCCTGCTTGCGGGGCCACTTGATCTTCTCCCGCGCGGCCGGCACCTTGCCGAAGATGTCGTAGATGAAGCCGCCGAAGGTCTCGAACCCCTCGGTGGGCAGGGCCGTCTCCAGCGCCTCGTTGAGCTCCTCCATGCCGATCCGGGCGTCGATCCGCCAGGTGCGCTCGTCCAGCCGGCGGTAGAGCGGCTCCTCGGTGTCGAACTCGTCCTGGATGTCGCCCACCACCTCCTCCAGCACGTCCTCCAGCGTCACCATGCCGGCGGTGCCGCCGTACTCGTCCACCACGATGGCGATGTGGGTGTGCCACGACCGGAAGTCCGACAGCAGGCCGTCCAGCCGCTTGGAATCGGGCACGAAGTGGGCGGGCCGCACCAGGTCGGCCAGGGTGGCGCCCCGGGCGCCGCCCCGCGCCGCGCGGTTGACGTCGGTGGCGTAGGCGATGCCGACGATGTTGTCGATGGTGTCGCGGTACACCGGGACGCGGGAGCGGCCGGTCCGCTCCATCAGCTTCACCGCCTGGTCCACGGTCAGGCCGTCCTCGGCCGTGGTCATGTCGATGCGTGGCACCATCACCTCGCGCGCCGTGGTGTCGCCCAGCTCGAAGATGCCGTGGATCATCTCGGTCTCCGAGTCGTCCAGCACGCCCTGCTCGCGGCCGGTGCGCAGCAGGGCCCGGATCTCGTCCTCGGTCACCAGCTGGGACTGCTGCGCCTTGGTGATGCCGAACAGCAGCAGCAGCAGGTCGCTGGTGCGGGCCAGCAGCCAGATCAGCGGCCTGGCCGCCCGTTCCAGCAGGGCCAGCGGAGCGGCCACGGCCAGCGCCAGCCGCTCGGCGTGCTTGAGGGCGATGTTCTTGGGGGTCAGCTCGCCGAAGATCAGCGTGAAGAACGAGACGATCACCGTCACCAGGGTGACGGCGATGGCCTGGCTGTTGTCGCGCACCACCCCCAGGGGCGCCGTCCGCAGCGCGTCCGCGATCAGCCCGTAACTGCTGACCGCGGCCACGGCCGAGGCCAGGAACCCCAGGAAGGTGACGCCGATCTGGATGGTGGCGAACAGGCGGGAGGGGTCCTCCAGCAGCCGCAGCACCTGGGCGGCGCGGCGGCTGCCGGCATGGGACAGCTCCTTGAGGCGGGTGCGTTTGACCGTGATCAGCGCGATCTCGGCCGCGGCGAAGAAGCCGTTGAGCAGGATCAGGCCGGCGATCAGCGCCAGCTCGGCCCACAGCCGCTGGGTCATCGGTCGCCCGCCGCGGGCCGCGAGCCGTAGAGGTAGCGTTCCTCGCGCTGCCGCATCCGGCAGGCCTGGCGCGGCTTGCAGTGGTCGTAGCCCAGCAGGTGGAGCAAACCGTGGGTCACCAGCCGGAACAGCTCGTCGTCGAAGGTGGTGCCGTAGTCGCGGGCCTGGCGCCAGGTGCGGGGCAGCGAGATGTAGATGTCGCCCAGGTGTCGCTGGTGCGGGAAGCCGCCGATCCCCTCCAGCATGGCGAAGGAGATGACGTCGGTCACCCGGTCGATGTTGCGGAACCGGCGGTTGAGCCGGCGCAGGTGGCCGCTGTCGGTCAGCACCAGCGTCAGGTCGTACTGGCGGCGGTCCTCGGCCGCGAGGATGCGGGCGATCAGCCGGCGCACCGCCGGTTCGTCGACCGCGCGGCTGGAGTCGATCTGCTCGATGTGGATCCTCATGGGGCTGATGTCGTCGATGGTCGTTGTTCGGGGCCGGCCGCGGGTTCCGGCGCCGGCGCGGGGTATTCGACGCGCAGGTGGAACACCGACAGCAGGATCGGCATGAAGGCCTCGCCGGCCAGGTTGAGGTCGTGCAGGGTCAGGGTCGACTCGTCCAGTTCCAGCCCGTTGGCCTTGTCCGCGATGGTGGCCTTGACCACCCGCCGGATGCGGGTGGGATTGTGGTCCCGCATCGAGCGCACCGTGGCCTCGACCACGTCGGCCAGCATCAGCAGTCCGGTCTCCTTGCTTTGGGGCCGGGGGCCGGGATAGCGGAAGTCCGATTCGGCGACGCCGCCCTCGGTCGCCTTGAGGGCCTTGCCGTAGAAGAACTTCGACAGGGCGGTGCCGTGGTGCTGGGCGATGGCGTCGATCAGCACCGTCGGCAGCCGGTGCTCGCGGGCCAGGGCCAGGCCGTCCTTGACATGGGAGACCAGCACCAGGAAGCTCATCTTGGGAAGCAGGTTGTCGTGCTTGTTGACGCTGACCTGCTGGTTCTCGATGAAATAGTCGGGCTTGCTCAGCTTGCCGATGTCGTGGTAGTATCCCATGATCCGGGCCTGCAGGCTGTTGGCGCCGATGGCCTTGGCGCCGGCCTCGGCCAGGTTGCCCGTCAGCAGGCTGTGCTGGAAGGTGCCGGGCGCCTCGATCGACAGCCGCTTCAATAGCGGCTGGTCGAGGTCGGCCAGCTCCAGCAGTGTGTAGTCCGTGGTGACGCGGAACACGGCCTCGAACAGCGGCAGCAGCACCACCGCCAGCACCACGCTGAGGGCGGCGTTGGCCGGCCCCCAGATCACCGCCTGCCGGATCTGGTCGAACGACGACAGCCGCAGGTATTCGACCGCGGCGATGGACAGGATGTTGACCACGGCCAGGGCCAGGAAGCTGGTGACCATGAACCGCAGCCGGCTGCGCAGCCCCTTGACCGCGAAGCTGGCGACCGAGCCGGCGACCAGCGCCACCACGGTCAGCGGGAAGTTGAAGCCGGTGACCACGCCCAGCAGCAGGCTGATGGTGACCGCCATGATCGTGCCGAGGGTGACGTCGAACATCAGCGCCACCAGCATCGGGGCCACCGCGGCCGGCACCAGGTAGGGCGAGAGCTGGCGCTGGACGATCACCAGCCAGGAGCACAGCATCGCGGTCAGGATCACGGCGGCGATCAGCAGCATCGCCCGGTCGCTCTTGAAGATGTCCGGCCGGAACTGCCGCAGGTAGAAGCCGATGATCGCCAGGAAGAAGCCCAGCGCCAGCAGCCGCGACAGCAGCGTCAGGAAGTAGCGCAGGCCGCCGCGGCGCGACGCCAGGGAGATCTCGTCCAGCCTCGTCCTGAGGGAATAGAGCTTGCGGGCCGCGGCCTGGTCGATCCGCTGGTAGATGCCGACGATCAGTTCGCCCTTGCCCACGTGGCCCACCGCCGGCGACACCGACGACCGGGCCTCCTCGCGGGCGGCCTGGAAGTCGCCGAGCTTGAGGAAGACGTCGGGGACGAGCAGCGCCGCCGCCACCTCCTCGGCCGCCCGGGCCGCCTCGGCGGAGCCGGGGAGCAGGGTCTGGCTGCGCACCCGCAGCGCCAGCGGCAGGGTTTCGGCGGCGATGAACCCGGCCGCCGGCAGGCGGCGGATCCCGTCGCCGTCCCGCAGCATCAGGTCGGGGCCCAGCGACGCCAGCTCGCGGTCGCTGGCGGCCACCACGCCGGCGTCCAGGGCGTACGTGCACAGGTTCTGCAGCCCGGTCTGGAACTGGCGCAGGCTGGGCGCGCCCAGCAGGAACGAGACGGTGCCGGTGGATAGCCCGGGCAGGCGCGCCGCCAGCGCGCGCTCGTTGGCCGAAAGGTAGCCGTCGGACTGCCGCAGCTCGGCCAGCTCGACCAGGAAGCGGTCCAGGTCGTCCAGCACCCGGCGCCGGGCGTCCCAATCGCGGTAGGCGATGGCCAGCACCCGAGAGGCGGCGGCTTCGCGCTCGGCCGCCAGCGAATCGGGGTGCTTGAGGATGGGGAAATCGAAGGGCGCGTAGACGTCCTGGTTGGCGATGTCGCCGGCCTGGAAATCGTACTCGTCGTGACGGGCGGGCGAGAACAGGTTGGCGACGACCAGCAGCATCGCCGCGGTTCCGGCGATGCGCTTGAGCCAGAACAGTTGGGTGGCGCGCACCGGCTGGTCGATCGGCAGCAGCGACCGCAGCAATTTCAGCAGCCGGGCGGCGGTGTCGGCGAACCTGTTCGTCATGGCGCGGTCAGGGCCGGTGCGTTACTCATCGCCCGAGGGGCCGGTGCCGGTGGCGCCGCCCTGGTAGGCCTGGATGATGCGGTGGACCAGCTTGTGGCGCACCACGTCCCGCTCGGCCAGGAACACGAACCGGATGCCCTCGACGTCCTGGAGCACGTGCTGGATGTCCACCAGCCCGGACTCCGAGCTGTGGGCCAGGTCGATCTGGGTGATGTCGCCGGTGACCACGGCCCGCGAGTTGAACCCCATCCGGGTCAGGAACATCTTCATCTGCATCCGGGTGGCGTTCTGGGCCTCGTCCAGGATCATGAAGGCGTTGTTGAGGGTGCGGCCGCGCATGTAGGCCAGCGGCACGATCTCGATCACGTCGTTGGCCAGGTAACGGTTGGCCTTGTCCTGCGACATCATGTCGTACAGCCCGTCGTAGAGCGGGCGCATGTAGGGGTCGATCTTCTCCTTGAAGTCGCCCGGCAGGAACCCCAGCGACTCGCCGGCCTCCACCGCCGGCCGGCAGAGCACGATCCGCTCCACCTGGCGCTCGTTGAGGGCCGCCACCGCGGCCGCCACGGCCAGGTAGGTCTTGCCGGTGCCGGCCGGGCCGATGGCCACCACCAGGTCGTTCGACTGCATGGCCTCCAGATACTCCGACTGGCCGGCGCTCTTGGGCTTGACCAGCCGCTTGAGGGCCATCACCTGGACGTCGCGCTCCCGGGTCTGCCCGGCCTCGCGGCCGCGGATCACCTTGTCGATGGTGTAGGCCGTGTCGCGCTCGGAGAGCTGGACGCCGTTCTCGGCCTGCTCGCGCAGCGCCAGCACCACGGCGGTGATCAGCTCGATCTCCGGCCCCTTTCCCTGGATGACGATCTCGTCGCCCCGGGCCGACACCCTCGCCCGGAAGGAGTTCTGGATGACCTTGAGGTTGGCGTCGGCCACGCCCAGCAGGTTCAGCGTGTCGATGCCGGCCAGCGAGATGCGCTCGGTGATGTCGGTCTGGTCTTTGGTCATGTCAAGCGGCGATGATGGATATCAAAGCAGTTCCGGACTTATAATATACCATATTATTGCACGGTTCCGCAAGAGGCAAACGCGCGAAATAAATTGTTGACTTTGCCGCACAAGTGGATTACCATTATAGGTTACAATCCGTTGCAGTGCAAGGACGGCCGGGGCCGTGCTTGTTCCCCTATTCTCCGAGAAGGAAGGCGATGAAACTGCTGCTTTCCCATGGCCGTGCATTGTCCCTGGTCCGTTCGTTCGCCAAGACCAAGGTGCTGGTGCTGGGCGACCTGATGCTGGACGAGTACCTGTTCGGACAGGTGTCGCGCATTTCTCCCGAGGCGCCGGTGCCGGTGGTCGAGGTCGAGCGCGAGAAACTGATGCTGGGCGGCGCCGCCAACGTGGCCTGGAACATCGCCGCGCTGGGCGGCACTGCCGTGCCGCTGGGCGTAATCGGCCGCGACCGCGCCGCCGGCGTCCTGTCGGCGGAATTCCGGGCCAAGGGCATCGCCACCGGCGGGCTGGTCCCGGTGACCGGCCGCCACACCACCATCAAGACGCGGATCGTGGCCCACCACCAGCAGGTGGTGCGGGTGGACCGCGAGCACCGGCAGGACCTGCCGGCCGCCGCCGAGCGCCGGGTGATCGCGGCGCTCCGCCGTCTGGTGCCGCGGGCCGATGCCCTGCTGATCGAGGATTACAACAAGGGGCTGCTGACCGGGAAGGTGATCGCCGCGGCGCTGGACATCGCCCGGACACGCGGCGTCCCGGTGACGGTCGACCCCAAGCTCCGGAACTTCCTCTCCTACCGGGGCGTCACCCTGTTCAAACCGAATGTCTACGAGACCGAGCGGGCGCTGGGCGTCGCCATCGCGGACGACCGCGACATGGACCGGGCCGGCGCCGCGCTGCTCGACCGGCTGGAGGCGGCCGCGGTGCTGATCACCGCCGGCGAGCGGGGCATGTACCTGTTCCCGCGCGGCCGGAAGCGGACGCACATCCCCACGGTGGCGCGCGAGGTGTACGACGTGTCCGGCGCCGGCGACACGGTGATCGCGGTGATCACCCTGGCCCTGGCCCGGGGCGCCTCGTTCGAGGAGGCCGCGGTGCTGGCCACCCACGCCGCCGGGATCGAGGTCTCCAAGTTCGGCGTGGCCGCGGTCAGCCCGCGGGAGCTGCTGGAGGCGCTGCGCGTCCGGTGACCGCCGGGCTGATCCTCTACAACGCGCTGGCCACGCTGGCGTTCCTGGCCTGCTGGCCGGTGATGCTGGCGCTGTGCCTGTCCGGCCGGCGGGGCAAGTGGCGCGACCGCTGCGGCGGGCCGCCCCGCGCCGCGGGCCGGCCGGTCTGGGTCCACGCCTCCTCGGTCGGCGAGGTCAATGCGGTGGCGCCGCTGGTGGCGCGGCTGCTGGCTCGGTCGCCGGCCCGGCCCGTCGTGGTCTCGACGATGACCGAGACCGGCCAGCGACGGGCCCGGGAGCTGTTCGGCGACGCGATCGGGACGTTCTACTTCCCGTTCGATTTCTGCTGGACGCAGGACGCCGCGCTGCGGCGGCTGGAGCCGTCGCTGGTGGTGCTGGTCGAGACCGAGCTGTGGCCCAACCTGCTGTGGCGCTGCAGTCGACGCGGCGTCCCGGTAGTGCTGGCCAACGCCCGGCTGTCGGAGCGCTCGCTGCCGCACTACCGCCGGGCCGCGTTCCTGTTCCGGCCGCTGCTCAATACCATGCGGGCCATCGCCTGCCAGAGCGAGGCGGACGCCGGGCGCCACCGCTCGCTGGGGGTGCGGCCGGAGATCGTGCGGGTGCTCGGCAACATGAAGTATGACGCCATCAAGGGGCCGGTCACGCCCGGGGAAAGGAAAGGCCTGCGGAGTGATTTCGGGATCCCCGGTGATTCGTTCGTGCTCGCCGCGGGCAGCACGCGCGAGGGCGAGGAGGTCATGCTGCTCGACGCCTGGGCGGCGGCAATCCAGAATGCGAAATGCAGAATGCAAAATGCGACATTGGTCGTTGCTCCGCGTCATCCCGAGCGGTTCGCCGCAGTCGAGGCGTTGTTGAAAGAACGGGCGATACCCTATGTGACCCGAAGCCGGCAACGGAAAGCAGACGACCCGGCGGAGTTCGACGTCCTGCTGCTGGACACGCTGGGCGAGTTGGTCGACGCCTACGCGGCTTCCGACCTGGCGTTCGTGGGGGGCAGCCTGGTCCCGGTGGGCGGGCATAATCCGCTGGAGCCGGCGGCGCTGGGCCTGCCGGTGATCTTCGGGCCGCACATGTTCAATGCCCAGGACAGCGCCGACAGCTTGCTCAACGCTGGCGGGGCGGTGCAGGTCGGCGACGCGGCCGGCCTGGCGCGGGTGGTTTCGGACTCGATGGCGGACGCGGAGCGGCGAGCGGAGGTCGGCCGGCAGGCCCGCCGGGTGGTCGACGAGCGGCGCGGCGCGACGGAGCGGACGCTGGAACTGGTCGCCGGCGTTCTGACATGAAGGTCCAGTTGCCGATCCTGTTTCTCTGGCCGCTGGCCGCGGTCTACGGAGCCGTCGTCCGGTTCCGGACCGAATTCTACCGGCGGGGCTGGCTGAGGGCGCATGCGACCGGCATTCCGGTGATCTCCATCGGCAACATCACGGCGGGCGGCACGGGCAAGACGCCGATGGCGATCCATGTCGCGCAGCTCCTGCTGCGGCGCGGCCTCCGCGTCGCGGTGTTGTCGCGCGGATACAAACGCACGATCCGAAATCCCAAATCGAACATACTCGTTGTCAGCGATGGCGTATCGATGAGATGCGCAGTCGATCAAGCTGGCGACGAACCGTATCTGATGGCTTCGCGATTACTGGGGTCCGCGCAGAAACCAGGCGCATTCGTGATCGTGGGCAAGGACCGGGTCGCGGGCGCGAAGATGGCCGTGGAACTTGGCGCGCAGGCCATCGTGCTGGATGACGGGTTCCAGCACCTGCGGCTGCGGCGCGACCTCGACATCGTCCTGTTGGACGCCGGGCGCCCGCTGGGCAGCGGCTGGCTGCTGCCGGCTGGCCGCCTGCGGGAGCCGGCCGGCGCCCTGGGCCGGGCCTCGGCGCTGGTGTTCACGCGGGCCGTCGCGGCCGGGCGTCCCACCGGTTCCGACCGACTGGCTGCCGGAAAGCCGGCCTTCGCGTCGCGCCATGTGCCCGCAGGATTGTTCCGCTGGCGGTCGAACACGGCGACGGACCCCGCCGAACTGGCGGGCAAGCGCGTGCTGCTGTTCTCGGGCATCGCGCGGCCGGAGTCGTTCGAGCGCAGCGCCGGTGAGCTGGGCGTCGACAGCTGCGGGCACCTCAGGTTCGGCGACCACCATGGCTATTCGGACGCGGACCTCGGACGGATCGCCGCCGCCGCGTCGTCCGGCGACGCGCTGGTCACCACCGAGAAGGACGCGGTGCGACTGCCGCTGACCTGGGGGCCGGGCAAGCCGCTGTACGTCCTGCGGATCGGCATCGAGTTCGTCAAGGACGCGGAGCGATTCGAGCAACTGGTCCTGTCGGCGGTGGGGAAGAGCGCGTGACACGCGAGGAATACCAGAAACAATCGACCGACGGCCTGTACCGGGCCATCGCGCGGCTCAAGGCCGAGCGCGGCGCCGTGTTCCTGGTGCACAACTACCAGGCGCTCGAGGTCCAGAAGATCGCCGACCACATCGGCGACTCGCTGGCGCTGGCCCAGGCCGCGGCCGCGGTCGACGCCCGCCTGATCGTGTTCTGCGGCGTGCACTTCATGGCCGAGAGCGCCAAGATCCTCAATCCCGGGAAGAAGGTGATCATGCCGGACCGCGGCGCCGGCTGCCCGATGGCCGACATGGTCACGGCGGAGCAACTGATCGCGGCCAAGAAAGCACACGGCGACCCGGTGGTCGTGGCCTACGTCAACACCTCGGCCGCGGTCAAGGCCGAGAGCGACGTCTGCTGCACCTCGTCCAACGCGGTCAAGATCGTCGCGTCGGTGCCGCCGGACCGGAAGATCCTCTTCGTCCCCGACCGGAACCTCGGGTCCTACGCCGCGAGGATGTCCGGCCGCGAGCTGGTGCTGTGGCCCGGCCACTGCTACGTGCACAACCGCTTCACGGTCGACGATGTCAGGACCGCGCGGGACGAGCACCCCGGGGCGCGCCTGGCGGTCCACCCCGAGTGCCCGCCGGAGGTCGCGGCGCTGGCCGACGACGTGGCATCGACCTCGGGCATGGTGGCGCTGGTGCGGGACAATCCGCGCGTCGGTGAATGGATCATCGGCACCGAGATGGGGCTGGTCGACCAGCTGTCGGCCGCCCATCCGGACAAGGGCATCCACCCGCTGTCGCGCCGCGCCGTGTGCAACAACATGAAGCTGACCACGCTGGCCAAGGTGGCCTGGGCGCTGGAGCACGAGGCGAACGAGGTGACGGTGCCGGACGAGGTCGCGGTCCGCGCCAAGCGGGCGCTGGACCGGATGCTGGAGCTGTCGTAGCCGGATGCAGCTGCCCGACGTCCTGCGCATCCCGGACTTCCGCCGGTTCATGGCCAGCCGGTTCCTGATCATCGTCTCCATCCAGATGGTGTCGGTGATCGTGGGCTGGCAGGTCTACGAGCTGACCCGCGACCCGCTGGCGCTGGGGATGATCGGGCTGGCCGAGGCGCTGGCCTTCTTCTCGGTGGCGCTGTTCGGCGGGCACTACGCCGACACCCACGACCGCCAGCGCACCATGGCCGTCACCTCGGCGGTGCTGACCCTGTGCGCCGGGACGCTGCTCTGGCTCTCCTGGTGCTGCGGGGCGACGCTGCAGCGCACCACGCTGCCGATCTACGGCGTGATCGCGATGATGGGCGTGGTGCGGGCCTACCTGGCGCCGTCCACCATGGCGCTGTCGGCGCAGATCGTGCCGCGGGAGCGCTACGCCCGGATGGCGGCCTTCAACAGCCTGACCTTCCAGGTCGGTGCCGTGGGCGGACCGGCGGTGGCGGGGCTGATCTACGGGTTCTGGGGCGTGAAGGCCGCCTACGCAGCGGCGCTGGCGATGGGCATCGCCGGCTCGATCGCGGCCGTCGCGATCGGGTCCTACGGCGTGCCGCGCCGCAACGGCAACGATCCCATCATGACCAGCCTGGCCTCGGGCGTCAAGTTCGTCTTCGGCAGCCCCGTCGTGCTGCCGGCGATGAGCCTGGACATGTTCGCGGTGCTGTTCGGCGGCGCCACCGCCATGCTGCCGATGGTGGCCGACGTCATCCTGCACGTCGGCCCCCAGGGGCTGGGGTTCCTGCGGGCGGCGCCGGCGGTGGGCGCGGGGATCATGGCGCTGACGCTGGCCCACCGCCCGCCCCTGCACAACGCCGGCCGCAAACTGCTGTGGGTGGTGGCGGGCTTCGGCGCCTGCATGATGGTGTTCGCGCTGTCGCGCAGCTTCTGGCTGTCGCTGGCGGCGCTGGCGCTCTCCGGCGCGGTGGACAACATCAGCGTGGTGATCCGCCAGACCATCGTCCAGCTCTACACGCCGGACGAGATGCGGGGACGGGTGTCCGCCGTCAACAGCGTGTTCATCGGCTCGTCGAACGAGATCGGCTCGTTCGAGTCGGGCGTGGCGGCCAAGCTGCTGGGGCTGGTGCCGTCGCTGGTGTTCAA
>JALOPJ010000193.1 GCA_025453955.1 Candidatus Edwardsiibacteriota bacterium | reverse complement strand
TGGCTATTGGTGTGTGCGTTGCACAAGCCGCTCCCATTCACGACGCGGCCGCACAGGGCGATCTGGCCGCGGTCAAGCGGCTGGCGAAGGCCGATCCCGCTTGCCTCTCCGCCAGGAATGACCGGGGCCGCACCCCGCTGCACGTGGCCTGCTTCGAAGGCAAGGCCAACGTCGTCGCGTTCCTGCTGGACAAGGGTGTCCCGATCGGCCAGCGCGACACCGCCTACCAGCTGACGCCGCTGCACTTCGCCGCCTGGAAGGGTCACGTGGACGTGGCGCGGCTGCTGCTGGACCGGGGCGCCGACCTCGACGCCCGTGAGCAGGACAACGAGACTGCCCTGTACTACGCGGCGGCCGAGGGCCACCTGCCGATGACCGAGTTCCTGCTGGCGCAGGGAGCGGACATCAACGACACGCTGAGCCGGGTGGGCAACACCATCGTCTCCCTGGCCCTGGACCGCCGCGGCCCTGATCGACTTCCTGGCCGACCACGGCGTACCCGTCGACCAGAGGACGACGGGCGACCGGACGCCCCTGCACAACGCCTGCCAGCAGGGGAACGCCGAGTCAGCCCGGGCGCTGATCGCCCGCGGAGCCGATGTCAACGCCGCAACGAACGGCCGGGCGACCCCCCTGTTTTTCGCGGCCAACCGCGGCGACACCCCCTTGACCAGACTGCTCATCGAATCCGGGGCGGGCATCGGCGGCCGGGACAGCGCCAGCGGGCTGACCCTGCTCCACTACGCGGCCATCAAGGGTTACCGGGACATCGCCGAACTGCTGGCCGCCAAGGGCGCAGACCTGAAGGTCAAGGACGCCCGGGGCAGGACGGCGCTCGACTGCGCCGTGCAGTACGGACAGGATTCATGTGCGGCGCTGCTCCGGGCCAAGGGCGCTGCGGGCGGCCGGAAGCAGCCCGCCGCCATCACGGCGCCCAAGGATGGCGACGCGGTCGTCTGGTATCTCGGCCACAGCGGCTGGGCGGTGAGGACCAGCGGCCACCTGCTGGTGTTCGACTATTTCAAGGGGGAACGGATGCCGGACGACCCGGGACTTATCGGCGGCGCCATCGCTCCGGCCGAACTCAAGGGCCTGCGGACGATCGTTTTTGTCTCACACAGCCACGGCGACCATTACATGCCTGCGATTTTCGATTGGCGCAACGACGTTCCGGACCTGACGTATGTCACGGGGTTTGCGCCCCGGGACAAGGAGGGCTTTATCCAGCTGGCAAACCGCGAGACGCGCGAGGTCGCGGGCGCCGAGATCACCGCCATCGAATCCAACGACAGCGGGCAAGGATTCCTGGTCAACCTCGACGGCGTCACCATTCTCCACCCCGGCGACCACGCCAATCGCAACCGCGACCTCTCGGGGAACTACACGCCGGAGATCGACTTCCTGGCGTCCAAGGCCGGACGGGTGGACCTCATGTTCGTTCCGGTCACCGGATGCAATTTCGGCGACCAGGTGGCGGTCAGGACAGGCGCCTACTACGCCATCCGCAAGCTGCGGCCCGGGGCGGTCCTCCCGATGCACGCCGGCGACGGCGGGCAGCAGTACCGCGAGTTCGCCTCGCTGGCCCGGGACAGCGGCATCACGGCGCCGATCGCCGTCGCCCAGTTCCCCGGGGACCACTGGGAATTGCGGAACGGGAAGGCCGGCGGATCGGGAGACCTGGCCCGATGATCCGGTCGACCGACGAGCCCCGTGGATCGGCACGGCCGGCGATCGATCCGCGGGATTTCGATCCCGACTCCTACTGCGGGCTCTGCTGCGGGGCCTGCGAGATCCTCAACGCCTACCGCTCGAGCCTCGAGTCAGGGACGCCCGCGTCCTGGGATGGCCTGCCCGCCCCGCTCCGCGGCCACATACCGCGCGCCGAGGTCGTCTGCCGCGGTTGCCGCACGGACACGGTGTTCGCCGGCTGCCGCGACTGCCGCATCCGGGACTGCGCACGAAGGAAAGGAGTCGAGGCCTGCGTCGTCTGCGCGGACTTCCCATGCGCCGAGGTCGAGCGGCTGCGGGGGCTGGTCGACCTGGTCAAGGACCGGTTGCCGCACTCGGCCACCAGCTTCCGCGATCGGGAGCTCGCCCAGGCGCGCGGATACCGGGCCTGGGCCGATGCCCAGCGGGCCCGGTGGAATTGCCGATCCTGCGGCGCGCCGTTCACCTGGTACCAGGAGCGCTGCCGCGGCTGCGACCGGCCGCTCAAACCCGTACGTGGCTACTGACGTCATCAGCCAACCGACAACAGGGGACACCATGTTCGACGCACTGGAACGGATCCTGTCCGCCGCGGCGGATGTCGAGTACGCGGACATCCGCCATGAAGAGATGCGGGAGACCGCGATCGCGTTCAGCGGCAAGGAGCTGACGACGGTCTCGGCCAACACCAGCGACGGCTTCGTGGTCCGGGTGCTGCACCGGGGCGGCTGGGCCTCGGTGGCGTTCACCCGGGAGGATCAGGCCGGCGCCGCGGTCAGGACCGCGGTCGAGAACGCGGCGCTGTTCGCCAAGAACCAGGCGCGGCCGGTGCGGCTGGCCCCGGTCCCGGCCGTCACCGACACCGTGATGCCGCGGCTGGGGGAGGACCCGCGCCGCGTGCCGCTGGCCGAAAAGCTGGAGCTGGTCCGCGCCTACAATGCCATCCCGCTGGCGCACCCCAAGGTGGTCACGACCAGCATCGGCTACGGCGAGGTGCAACGCAGCAAGCACTACCTCAGCACCGAGGGCGGCCGGGTGCGGGAGGACCTGCTGACCACCAGCGTCCGCGGCCTGATCACCGCCCGGGACGGCGGCCTCACCCAGAACATCCGCGTCAGCGCCGGCGGCAGCGACGGCTTCGCCGCCGTGCGCGGCCAGGAGCGGCAGTTCGAGGA